>NZ_JBEZYG010000025.1:0-141316 GCF_040638385.1 Streptomyces sp. NPDC026589 | reverse complement strand
CGCCGCTACACCCTGTGCAGCAGCGGGCACATGCTCGGCATCGACGTGCACGACTGCGCGCGGGCCCGCGCGGAGACCTATCTCGACGGCGTACTCCCCGGGCCCCGCTCCTCAATCGCCGGAGGGGCTTGAAAGATGTCCTCAAGCGCCGGACGGGCGGGATGGGTGCGGCCGGGCCGGTGAAAGGAGAGTCCTCGGACGCCGGGCGAGCCGGGTTGGCCCGGACCGGTGGAAAGGGCGTCCCCGGACGCCGGGCCGGCCGGGGTTGGCCCGGACCCGCGGAAAAGACGTCCCCGGACGCCAGGCCGACCGGGGCTGGCCCGGACCCGCGGAAAAGACGTCCCCGGACGCCAGGCCGGCCGGGATTGGCCCGGACCCGCGGAGAAGACGTCCTCAGACGCCGGGCGAGCTGGATGGGGGCGGGGTCACGCCCAGAGCTGGCCCTGGAGGGTTTCGATCGCCGCTTCTGTCGTCTGTGCCGTGTAGACGCCCGTCGACAGGTACTTCCAGCCGCCGTCCGCGACGACGAAGACGATGTCGGCGCTCTCCCCCGCCTTGACCGCCTTGTTGCCCACGCCGATCGCCGCGTGGAGGGCCGCGCCGGTGGAGACGCCCGCGAAGATGCCCTCCTGCTGGAGGAGTTCGCGGGTGCGGGTGACCGCGTCGGCGGAGCCCACGGAGAAGCGGGTGGTGAGGACCGAGGCGTCGTAGAGCTCGGGGACGAAGCCCTCGTCGAGGTTGCGCAGGCCATAGACCAGGTCGTCGTAGCGCGGTTCGGCGGCGACGATCTGGATGCCGGGGCGGTTCTCGCGGAGGTAGCGGCCGACGCCCATGAGGGTGCCGGTGGTGCCGAGGCCCGCGACGAAGTGGGTGATGGACGGGAGGTCGGTGAGGATCTCGGGTCCGGTGGTGGCGTAGTGGGCGCCCGCGTTGTCGGGGTTGCCGTACTGGTAGAGCATCACCCAGTCCGGGTGCTCGGCCGACAGTTCCTTCGCGACGCGGACGGCGGTGTTGGAGCCGCCCGCGGCCGGGGAGGAGATGATCTCGGCGCCCCACATGGCCAGGAGGTCGCGCCGTTCCTGGGAGGTGTTCTCCGGCATGACGCAGACGATGCGGTAGCCCTTGAGCTTGGCCGCCATGGCGAGCGAGATGCCGGTGTTGCCGCTGGTGGGTTCCAGGATGGTGCAGCCGGGTGTCAGCCGGCCGTCCTTCTCGGCCTGCTCGACCATGTGGAGCGCGGGGCGGTCCTTGATCGAGCCGGTGGGGTTGCGGTCCTCCAGCTTGGCCCAGATCCGGACGTCGTCGGACGGGGACAGCCGGGGCAGACGCACCAGAGGTGTGTTGCCCACGGCTGCCAGCGGGGTGTCGTACCGCATCAGCGCATGCCGCCGGCGACGGCCGGGAGGATCGTGACGTTGTCGCCGTCGCTGAGCTTGGTGGTGATGCCGTCGAGGAAGCGGACGTCCTCGTCGTTGAGGTAGACGTTCACGAAGCGGCGGAGCTGGTCGCCGTTCGCGCCGTCGACGAGTCGCTCACGGATGCCGGTGTGGCGGCTCTCCAGGTCGGCGAAGAGGTCGGCGATGGTGTCCCCGTTGCCTTCGACGGCCTTCGCGCCGTCGGTGTAGGTGCGGAGGATGGTCGGGATGCGGACCTCGATGGCCATGGCGTGGGCTCCTGTCGAAAGCGTGGAGGTGGCGTGGGGCGCGCGTTTCTGCCCCCGCGCGGGGGGTGGTGCGTGTGGGTGGGCGCGCGGACCGCGGCTCAGGCCGGGCGGCTCACGGGCAGGCTGCGGGCGGGACAGATCGCGCTGGCGAGCCTGCACAGGTCGACGTGCAGCCGCGCGACGAGCAGCGTGCCCGGCGTCTTGTTGCTCACGTCATGGGGAACCATGCGGGCATCGTATCGATTCCCTGTGCGGAAACCCGAGTGTCGTATCAGATGGTGGATGGTGAGTGACCACTATGTGGAAAGAGAGGGGCTGGTGAGCTCCTCCGGCAGGTAGACGACCGTGGGTGCGCCGGTCTTCGGGTGGGTGCTGACCTCGGCGACGACGCCGTACACGTCGCCCAGCAGTTCGGCCGTGAGGACCTCTTCCGGGGTGCCGGAGGCGACGACGGCACCGTCCTTGAGGACGTAGAGGCGGTCGCAGTAGTACGCGGCGAGGTTGAGGTCGTGCAGGGCGAGGAGGTTGGTGGTGCCGAGGTCGCGGACCAGGGAGAGGATCTCCAGCTGGTAGCGGATGTCCAGGTGGTTGGTCGGCTCGTCCAGGACGATGAGCGACGGCTGCTGGACCAGGGCGCGGGCGACCAGGGCGCGCTGGCGTTCGCCGCCGGAGAGGGAGGGGAACGTACGGGGTGCGAGGGCGGCGATGCCGACCCGGGCGAGGGCCTCGGTGACCAGGGCGGTGTCGGCGGCGGTGTCCGCCTCCCAGAACCGTTTGTGCGGGGCGCGGCCCATCGCGACGACCTGGCCGACGGTGAGCTCGAAGCCGGCGTGGCCGTCCTGCGGGACGGTGGCGATGCGCTGGGCGCGGGCCTTCACGGGGAGGGCGGCGAGGTCGTCGCCGTCGAGGAGGACGCGGCCGTGGGTGGGGCGCAGGGTGCCGTAGACGCAGCGCAGGAGGGTGGTCTTGCCGCTGCCGTTGGGGCCGACGAGGCCGACGGTCTCGCCGTCGGCGGCGGTGAGGGAGACGGCGTCGACGAGGTGGCGGCCCTCGCCGACCCCGTACGAGAGGCCCTCGGTGCGCAGGGTGGTCACGGGCGGGCTCCTCGGGCGTACGGAGCGGTCGGACGGACTCCTCGGGCGTACGGAGTTGTCACGCGGGCTCCCTCGACGGGTGGCGTCTTCATACGGGTGCTCCTTCGGGGCGGCGGCGGAGCATCCAGAGGAAGAACGGGCCGCCGGTCAGCGCCGTGAGCACGCCGACCGGGATGTCCTGCGGGGCGGCGATCGTGCGGGCGGCCAGGTCGGCGAGGACCAGGAACACCGCCCCGCCGAGGGCGACGACCGGGAGCAGGGCGCGGTGCGCGGCGCCGACGGCCATCCGGGCCATGTGCGGGACCATCAGCCCGACGAAGCCGATCGCCCCGCTGTACGCGACGAGCGCCCCGGTCATCAGGGAGGCGAGGACGAAGACGGCGGCCCGGAAGCGGGCGGTGTCCAGGCCGAGGACGGTCGCGCCCTCCTCCCCCACCAGGAGCAGGTCGAGCGGGCGGGCCAGGGTGAGGAGGACGGCGGTGCCGGCGACCAGGGTGACGGTGGGGAGCGCGAGCATGTCCCAGCGGGCCGCGCCGAGGCCGCCGAGGGTCCAGTAGAGGACTTCCTGGAGGTGGTCGGCGCGGGCGGAGGTGACCAGGATCAGGCTGGTCAGGGCGGAGAGGACATAGGAGACGGCGACGCCGGCGAGGACGAGCCGGTTGGTGGTGAGGCCGCCTCCGCCGCGCGCCAGGGTGTAGACGAGGAGCAGCGAGAGCAGCGCCCCGGCGAAGGCCGCGGCGGGGATGGTGACGGTGGTGGCGAGGGTGGCTCCGATGCCGAGGACGATCACGATCACGGCGCCGGTGGAGGCCCCGGAGGAGACGCCGAGGAGGAACGGGTCGGCGAGCTGGTTGCGTACGAGGGCCTGGAGGACGGTGCCGATGACGGCGAGTCCGGCGCCGACGACGATGCCGAGCAGCACCCGGGGCAGCCGGACGTCCAGGACGATCGTGCGGAAGGGGCTCGCGTCCGCCCGCCCGGTCAGGATGTCGATGACCTGGCCGGGCGGGATGCGGACGGAGCCGAGGGCGAGTGCGGCGAGCACGGCGGCGGCGAGGAGCGCGGCGAGAGCGCCGAGGACCAGGGTGTAGCGGAGCAGCCGCCGCGGTGCGGGGGTGCGGCAGCTCACGGGGTGGTGGCCCCCGGGTGGAGCTGGGCGGCGAGTTTGCCGACGGCGGCGGGGACGCGGACGCCGAGGACGGCGTCGGAGAGCGGCATGACCGCGAAGCGCTTGTTCTTGACGGCGGGAACGTCGGCGAGGGCCGGGTCGGTGAGGAGGCGCTTCTTCTTCTGCTCGACGGTGGTGGCGCCGTAGTCGTAGATCACGATGGCCTCGGGCTTGCGGGCGACGACGTTCTCCCAGGAGGCGTCGCCGAAGGGCTTGTCGAGGTCGGCGAAGACGTTGGTGCCGCCGGCCCGCTCGATCAGTTCGTTGCCGATGCCCTCGCCGCCCGCGGTGAAGGCGGTCTTGTCGCCGCTGTCGTAGACGAAGACGGGGACGGGCTTCAGGCCGGCGAGCTTCTTGGCGGTGGCGGCGTTGTCGGCCTTGGCCTGCTTGATCCAGGCCTCGGCGCGGTCGGTGACGCCGAAGGTGCGGCCGACCTCGCGGATCTCCTCGTAGAGGGTGTCCATGGGCTGGTCGCCCTTGGTGCAGCTCTCGGTGTTGAGCCGGCTCTCGATGCCGGACTTCTTCAGCGCCGCGCGCCCGCGCCCGTCGCCTGCCGCGAACGCGCTGGCGTAGCCGCCGTAGACGAAGTCGGGGTTGGTGGCGAGGACCTGCTCGTAGGAGGGGTACTCCTTGGCGATGACGGGGACGGTCGCGTAGTCCTCTGCGTACTTCGGCAGGACCTGGTCGTCGAGGTAGGCGGTGCCGACGAGGGATTTCGCCAGGCCCAGCTCCAGCATGATCTCGGTGACGTGCTGGTTCATGGTGACGACGCGCTTCGGCGGGGCCTCGAACGTGGTGGTGACACCGCAGTTCTTCACGGTGTACGGGAATCCGTCGCTCTTCGCCGCGGCCTTGTCCCCGGTGGCGGTGGTGGCGCCGTCGGAGGAGGAGGAGGAGGAGGAGCAGGCGGTGAGGGCGAGCGGGAGCAGCACGGCGGCGGCTATGAGCGCGGGGGTGTGCCGGGACATGGCGAGGCCTCTCCGGGGGATTTCCGCGTCCCCTGGTCGATGCGAGAAGGCGGCGGGCCAGTTCCTGACTTCCGGGCCGCCCTCCGGTGCGACGTCGTCCGCTGGGGAGTCGTCCGCGTGGGAGGGGGCCCGGTCACAGTGGCGGGACCGTGCCGGATTCGCACCGGCTTCCTGGTTTTCCTGCTGCCTTGTTGGGTCTGGGGGCAGTGTGCCAGACCCGTGCGAGGGCGGGTGCCCCGCGGGGCACCCCGGTGAGGTCAGTACGCCTCGACGATCCGCACGTCTTCCTCGGTGATCTCGCCGTCCACGATGCGGTACGAGCGGAACTGGAAGGGTCCGGCGTCGTCGGTGTCGGCGGTGGAGACCAGGACGTAGTGGGCGCCGGGTTCGTTGGCGTAGGTGACGTCGGTGCGGGAGGGGTAGGCCTCGGTCGCCGTGTGCGAGTGGTAGACGATCACGGGTTCCTCGTCGCGGTCGTCCATCGCGCGGTAGAGCTTGAGGAGGTCGGCCGAGTCGAACTCGTAGAACGTGGGCGAGCGGGCGGCGTTGAGCATCGGGATGAAGCGCTCGGGGCGGTCCGACCCGGCCGGGCCCGCGACCACTCCGCACGCCTCGTCGGGGTGGTCGGCACGGGAGTGGGCGACGATCTGGTCGTGGAGCGCCTGGGTGATGGTCAGCATGGCGCCAGGATATGCAGGCGGCCCCTGCTGTACCGGTGGGTGGTACGGAAGGGGCCGCATGCTGGACACGTCGGCCGTTGGGGCGGCCGGGGCGGTCCGGGAGGAGGGCGGTGTGGGGCCCGCCCCCGGGTCAGTGGTGGGTCTTGGTGGTGGTCTTCTTCTCCGGGGTGCGCGCCTGGAGCGCCCGGTAGGAGACGAAGAGGATGAGCGCCCACAGGGGTGCGCAGTAGAGCGAGATCCTGGCGTCCTCGTCGATCGCCATCATCACGATGACCATGCCGATGAACAGGAGCGCGAACCAGCTCGTGTACGGGGCTCCGGGGGCCTTGAACGAGGACTGCGGGAGCAGACCGGCGTCGGCCATGCGGCGGTAGCGGATCTGGCTGCACAGGATCATGATCCAGGCCCACATGCCGGAGATGGTGGCGAAGGAGACGACGTAGTTGAACGCCTCGCCGGGCCACTGGTAGTTGATCCCGACGCCGACGAGCATCAGGGCGGCGGAGAACGTGGTGCCCACCAGCGGCAGGCCGTTCTTCGTCAGCTTGGTGAAGGCGCGGGGGCCCTGGCCGTTGAGGGCGAGGTCGCGGAGCATGCGGCCGGTGGAGTACATGCCGGAGTTGCAGGAGGAGAGCGCGGCGGTGAGGACGACGAAGTTGACGATGGCGGCGCCGACGCTGAACCCCATCTCCTCGAAGGCCTTCACGAACGGGGAGACGCCGGGCTTGAAGGTGGACCACGGCACGACCGAGAGGATCATGATCAGCGCGCCGACGTAGAAGACGGCGATGCGCCACGGCACGGTGTTGATGGCCTTGGGCAGCACGGTCTCGGGGTCCTTGGACTCCCCGGCGGTGACGCCGACGAGTTCCACGGCGAGGAAGGCGAACATGACGATCTGGAGCGTCATGAGCGTGCCGGTGATGCCGTTGGGGAAGAAGCCGCCGTCGTTCCAGAGGTTGGCGACGGTGGCGGTGTCGCCGGCGTCGGAGAATCCGACGGTGAGGACGCCCGCGCAGATCAGGATCATGCCGATGATCGCGGTGACCTTGACCATGGAGAACCAGAACTCCAGCTCACCGAAGAGCTTCACGGAGATCAGGTTGGCGCCGTACAGAATGACGGTGAACACCAGGGCGGACAGCCACTGCGGAATGTTCCACCAGTACGTCATATAGGTGGCGGCGGCGGTGACTTCGGTGATTCCGGTGACGACCCAGAAGAGCCAGTAGGTCCAGCCGGTGACGAATCCGAAGAACGGGCCGAGGAATTCCCGGGCGTACTCCGAGAAGGAGCCGGAGACCGGGCGGTACATGAGGAGTTCGCCCAGGGCCCGCATGATGAAGAAGATGACCAGGCCCGCGATGGCGTAGGCCAGGACAAGGCTCGGTCCGGCCCGGTCGATGGCTTTGCCCGCGCCGAGGAAGAGCCCGGTGCCGATGGCTCCGCCGATGGCGATCATCTGGATCTGGCGAGCGCCCAGACCGCGCTGGTATCCCTCGCCACTGGTCCCGGATTCCCCGGCGTCGCCGCCGGGCCGGCCCTTGTCGGCCTGTCCCTCGTCGACCTGCGCCGATGTCATGGTGGTGCGCCTTTCTCCACGCCGATCCGCGCCTCACAAGGCCGCGGATCAGGTCCTGATCCCCCCGGATATGGATGGAGTGCCGCCGGCGTTCGGCCGGTTTGTGGCGCCCCCGGGAACAGGGGTGGCGTTCCCGGGCGGTCGTGAAGATTTATCACGGCCGTCACGGGACACGGTGGGACATTCTGTGGCGCACGACACAGGAAAAAGCGGGCAAGGGGTTCCGTCCGGCACGAAAAGGCCGGATCACTTGGTGCGATCGTTATGCGGATCTGAGCGTCTGTTGAGCGAACGGAGGGCGCCCGCCCCGGCGTGGCGGGCGGGCGCCCTCTCCGTTCACGGCTTTACCGCTTTACCGCTTTACGGCATGAGCGTCTCGACGAGCGTTTCCTGGAGTGCGCCGAGCCAGAGGTAGGCCATCACCATCGGCTTGCGCGGATCGGCGTCGGGGAGCCGGTAGAGCGAGCCCTCGCCGCCCTCGTCCTCGTCGGAGACCTCCAGCCGGGTGCCGATGGTCAGGCGCAGGTCGTTGAGGGAGCGCAGCCAGCTGCGGCACTCGTCGCCGGTGAGGGTGAGGATGGCGCCGCCGTCCCCGGCGGGCGAGAGCGCGTCCAGGGTGCGGACGACGGTGACGGCGTCCTCGCGCTTGCCGGAGCGCAGGTCGTTCTCGGTGAAGCGGCGGAACTCGGAGGACAGCTCGCGGAGCTCCTCCTCCGGCTTTCCGCCCTCGGCGGGCCGGTCGGGGCCGCCGTAGGCGTCGGGGAAGAGCCGGGCGAGCGCCGGGTCGGACGGCGGCTTGCTGGGGCCCTCGGCGAAGAGGGCGGCGAGCGGGTCCTCGCCGTCGGCGGGCGTCTCGCCGGGGCCGATCAGTTCGAGCAGCTGGACGGCGAGGGAGCGCAGGATGGAGATCTCGACCTCGTCGAGCGCGACGGCCGCGCCGCCGCCTGGGGTGGCCTCGAAATGGCCGGCCATGGATTCTCCGATGGTGGGTCGAACGGGGCGGGGGAGGGCGGGGCGGTCGGGCGGGCCCGGGCGGCTCTAGTTGCGGTCCTGGGTGAGGGTGGCCCACAGTCCGTATCCGTGCATGGCCTGGACGTCGCGCTCCATCTCCTCGCGGCTCCCGCTGGAGACGACGGCGCGGCCCTTCTGGTGCACGTCCATCATGAGCCGGTGGGCCTTGTCCTTCGGGTAGCCGAAGTAGGCCTGGAAGACGTAGGTCACGTAGCTCATGAGGTTGACCGGGTCATTGTGGACGAGCGTCACCCACGGGACGTCCGGCTCGGGGACCGCGAAGGTCTCCTCGGCCGAATCGGGACGTTCGATCTCTAGCGGGGTAGCAACGCTCACCTGTCCCATGCTGCCACCCGGGCGGGTCCCGCGCATAAACGGACCCCACATCTCGTCACTTTGACGAATAGGGGGTAGCATCCCAGCCATGAACTCAGCGGACCTCGGGCGACGGGTCGGCGTTCCGTCGACCGCGCTCTTCACCGACCAGTACGAGCTGACCATGGTGCAGGCGGCCCTCAAGGCCGGCACCGCCGACCGGCACTCGGTCTTCGAGGCGTTCACCCGCCGGCTGCCCGAGGGGCGGCGCTACGGAGTCGTCGCGGGCACCGGCCGGGTGCTGGACGCGGTCGAGAACTTCCACTTCGACGACGAGATGATCGGCTTCCTGCGGCAGCAGGAGATCGTCGACGAGCCCACCCTCGAATGGCTGGCCGGCTACCGCTTCGGCGGCGACATCTGGGGTTACCCGGAGGGCGAGGTCTACTTCCCCGGCTCCCCGATCCTGCGCGTGGAGGGTTCCTTCGCCGAGTGCGTGCTGCTGGAGACGGTGATCCTCTCCATCCTCAACCACGACTCCGCCATCGCCGCCGCCGCCTCACGGATGTCGGCCGCCGCCGGGGACCGCCGGCTGATCGAGATGGGCGCGCGCCGCACCCACGAGCTCTCCGCGGTCGCCTCGGCCCGCGCCGCGTACGTCGGCGGCTTCGACGCCACCTCCGACCTGGCGGCCGGCTTCCGCTGGGCGATCCCGACCGTCGGCACGAGCGCGCACGCCTTCACCCTGCTGCACGACACCGAGCGCGACGCGTTCCGGGCGCAGGTGGACTCGCTGGGCCGGGGCACGACGCTGCTGGTCGACACGTACGACGTGACCGAGGCGGTCCGGGCGGCCGTCGAGATCGCGGGGCCCGAGCTGGGCGCCGTACGGATCGACTCCGGCGACCTGCTCCTGGTCGCGCACCGGGTGCGGCAGCAGCTGGACGAGCTGGGGGCGACGGACACGAAGATCGTGGTGACCTCGGACCTGGACGAGTACGCCATCGCCTCGCTGGCCGCCGCGCCGGTGGACGCGTACGGGGTCGGCACCCAGCTGGTCACCGGGAGCGGGCACCCCACCTGCTCCATGGTCTACAAACTGGTGGCCCGCGCCGGCTCGGCGGAGCCGGACGCGCCGCTGGTGCCGGTGGCGAAGAAGTCGCTCGGCGCGAAGTCGTCGAGGGGCGGCCGCAAGTGGGCCGCCCGCCGGACCGACGCGCACGGCGTCGCCGAGGCCGAGGTGATCGGCACCGGTCCGGTCCCCGAGGAGCTGGCCGACCGGCAGCTGCCGGTGGAGCTGGTGCGCGGTGGCGAGGTGCTCGCACGGGAGCCCCTGGAGGCCATCCGGGAGCGGCACGTGGCGGCGCGCGCGGGGCTGCCGATGTCGGCGATCCAGCTGTCCCGGGGCGAGCCGGTGATCCCGACCGAGTACGCCTGAGAACGGCGCGGGGCGGCCCGCTGGGGCCGCCCCGGCGTCCGGACCGGCCGGGTCCGGAACCGGGGGTTTGGCGGACGGGCTTGATTGTGACGGTCCAGTGCCTAGGCTCGAACCCGCGGACACACCCGGAAACCCCGGCACCCCCCTCCGCTCGGCGCCACCCCGCTCCGGCCCCACGAGCTCCCGCCCCGTCCCCGCCCCATCCGCGCCCGCCCCCACCGAAGGACACCCGCCATGCACCGCGCATTGATCGTCGTGGACGTTCAGAACGACTTCTGCGAGGGCGGCAGCCTCGCGGTGGCGGGCGGTGCCGACGTCGCCGCCGCCATCACCGACCTGATCGGCGACGCCCAGCCCGGCTACCGCCATGTGGTGGCCACCCGCGACCACCACATCGACCCGGGCGACCACTTCTCGCCCAGCCCGGACTTCGAGCACTCCTGGCCGGTGCACTGCGTCGCCGGTACGGAGGGGGTCGGCTTCCACCCGAACTTCGCGCCCGCCGTCGCCTCCGGCGCGATCGACACGGTGTTCGAGAAGGGGGCGTACGCGGCCGCGTACAGCGGGTTCGAGGGCTCCGACGAGAACGGGGCCGGACTCGCCCAGTGGTTGCGCGACCGCGACGTCACCGAGGTCGACGTCGTCGGCATCGCCACCGATCACTGCGTACGGGCCACCGCGCTGGACGCGGCCCGCGAGGGCTTCGTCACGCACGTGCTGCTCGACCTGACCGCGGGCGTGTCCGGGGCGACCACGGAGCGGGCCCTGGCGGAGATGCGCACGGCGGGCGTGAAGCTCTCCGGCACACCGGTCGTCGCGTCGTAACCCCACCGCGCCCGGGTATCACCGCCTCGCGCACCGCGCCCGGACATCACACCTCGTGCGCCTACGCGGCCGGGCGGGCCGGTCCGGCGTATCCGGCGGGGCCCAGCAGGGCCCTGATCGGGTGCCACAGCTCCTGGCACGACTGGGGCGACGCGGAGGGCGGGGGCGACGTGGGCGCGAGGCCCGGCAGGCCGGCCGGCTCCGCCTGCGGGGCGGCCCGCCACAGCAGCCCGTCCGGATGGTGCAGCACCGCCGTGACCTCGTCCGGCGTGGGCGGCCGGTCGTTGCCGCGCAGGTAGACCGCCCGCAGCCCCAGGTTGCGCAGCCTGGTCAGGGCGCGCGCCCGGTTCGCCGCGTGCACCAGCACCCGCACCGGGGCCCCGGGCCCCGCCCCCGTACCCCCGTGGGGGCCCGCTCCGTCGGCCGGTCTGGTCAGGGTCAGTGCGACCACCACCGTGCCGTTCGGCAACCTGCAGAAACCTCCGCCGGCCATACTCCGCGCTCCCCCGTGAGACGTCGTGTCAATAAGGATGTGAACAAGACGCACCTAAACACGATCGGCCGCCGCCCGCTAGGGGGCGACGGCCGATCACTGTTTGACCTGCGGCTTTACTTGATCAGCGGCCCGAGTGGCTGACCAGCACGCTCATCGTCGAGCCGTTGCGGGGCTCGTGGACGATGGAGATGCGGGTGTTCGTGTCAGAAACCTTGACACTGCCCGTGGGGTTCTCCTTGTGCCAGTAGGTGCCCTTGCGGTCGTCGAAGACCGGGTTGCCCAGGGCGGGCTTGATGTGCAGCGGGACGTCCGCGTTATGGAGCGTGAAGCCCTGGTTCGGGTACCAGCTGAACGGCGCGTCGAACGGCTGGATCTTGTTGCGCAGGAGCGAGCCGTCCTTCCACTTCAGCGGCTTGGCGTGCGCGTCGACCGGCAGGATCAGACCCTGGCCCGGGTGGACGGAGGTGTTGTTGTCCTTCTGGGAGGTGTCCCAGAGCCAGACCAGCAGACCGTTCTGGTACGCGTAGTGCTCGACCCAGTCCGGACGGGTGCCGGAGAAGCCGAAGTTGTACGGGCCGACCTTGAGGGTCTCGTCGTACGACACGTACTGGCGGTTCTCCGCGATGTAGTACTGCGGGTAGTTCTGGGTGAAGGACTCGCCGATGCGCGAGAAGCCCTTCGCGGTCCAGCCGTTGTCGTCGCCCTCGGCGTTGTCCGAGAAGAGCGCGGCGCCGTCGGCCGTGACGGTGATGGCGTCGGCCGCGAAGCCCTTGCCGCCCGCGCCGCCGTCCGTCTGGTAGCGGAAGCGGAGGTCGACCTTCTTGCCCGCGTAGGCGTCCAGGGAGAAGGACAGCTTCTTGTACGCGCCCGAGACGTCGGTCAGGGCCGGCTTGTCACTGGCGTCGCGCGGGAGGGCCTTGCCGTCGGCGGTGCCGTCGAGCGCGGTCCAGTTGGCGCCACCGTTGTCCGACACCTCGGTGTAGAGGTAGTCGTACTCGGCCTCGATGTCGTACCAGCCCGAAAGGTCCAGCGTGGCCTTGGACTTGCCGGTCAGGTCGACCGAACGGGTCAGGGTGTTCGACAGGTTGTCGCCCATGTCGCTCCACCACTGCTTCGCACCCTCGGCGGGCTTGACGACGGTGGTGGTGACGGCCTTCTCGGGCAGCTCGACGACGAGCGCCTGCGGGTTCTTGGTGTTGTACTCCGAGACGCCCAGCTTGTGCAGCGAGGTCTTGCCGGCCTTGGCCTTGTCGTAGTCGAGCCAGCCCAGCTGGAGCTTGTCCCACGAGGTCATGTCGCCCGGCAGGTTGCCGATCTCGCCGGTGCCGGTGCCGAGCCAGGAGCCCGCCGACATCAGGGACCAGAAGCCGACCGAGTTCTCGCCACCGCCGGAGGTGTCGTACAGGTCCGGGAGACCGAGGTCGTGGGCGTACTCGTGGGCGAAGACGCCCAGGCCGCCGTTCTCGGGCTGGACGGTGTAGTCGCCAACCCAGATGCCCGTGTCGCCGATCTGCGCGCCACCGGCCTTGTTGTCCGCGGGGCCGGTCGCACCGGCGTTGGTGCCGTACGCGTACCAGCGGTGCGCCCAGATGGCGTTGGTGCCCTCGGCGCCGCCGCCGGCCGACTCGTCCTCGCCGGCGTGCACCAGCTGGAAGTGGTCGATGTAGCCGTCGGGCTCGTTGAAGTTGCCGTCACCGTCGAAGTCGTAGCGGTCCCACTCGTCGTACTCGGCGAGGTTCGCCTTGATCTCCGCGTCGGTGCGGCCCTTGGCCTGCTGGTCGGCGACCCAGGCGTTCACGCCGTCGCGCACCGCGTCCCACACGTTGGCACAGTTGGTCTGGCCGCAGTAGTTGGAGCCGTAACGGGCCTCGTTGTAGGGGACCTTGACCCAGTCGGAGACCTCTCCCTCGACCGAGTAGCGACCCGAGGAGGTCTTCTCGTAGTAGGTCTTGAGCGAGTGGACGCCCTTGCCCTCGCCGAAGTAGAGCTCCTGGAAGTGCGCCCGGTTGTAGTCGGCCTTCCAGGCGGTGCTGTTGTCCTTCTTCGGGTCCGGCTTGGCGATCTTGTTGTGCGCCGGGCCCGGGGCGCCCCCGAACTTCTTGACGGGCGGCTTGGGGCCGTCGCCGTCCGGGTCGAACATCGTGGCGTCGTCGACCTGGTCGCCGAACTCCAGCAGGATGGTGAAGATCTTGTCGGTCTTCTCCCGGCCGAGCTCCACGTACTTCTTGTCGCCGAGCTTGACGACCTTGGAGCCGTTCCGGTTCGCCACCTTCTTGTCCCCGGACAGCACCTGCTCCAGCGCGGCTTCGCGCTGAGCGGCCTGCTGCTCGCTGAAGGGACCCTCCAGGTTGTGCTCCACGTGCCCCTTGGCCGGCGCCGGATCACGGCGGTCGACGGTGGAGACACCGGAACCTGATGAGCTGTCATGCGCCTGGGCGGTGGCGAAGGTCGACGCCGTCGCGGCGGTCGCGGCCATGGCCACGACAACGGCGGCGGCGCGAAGCGCCCGTCTCTGATTGGTCACTTGATGCAGTCCTCCCCGGGCGTCCGCGCAGCGGCCAGGGGGGTGAGAAACGGGCCGAGCGCGTAAACGCGTCACAAGTGACGACATTCGATCGGAGTTATGAGAGAAAAGACAGACCTTGACTTGAACAGACCAAGTGCACTATGCGGAGCGCCCTTCCGGTATGCGGACGGTATGGGAAGGGCATGGGAACGGTAAAAGAACGTCCGCGGCCCGGACCAGGCCGTTCGCCCCACACCAACAGGCGCGTCCCGCCGTCCGGTTGGTGAGCGGCGTGACTCCGTGCGCCCCCTGTGCACCGGTACCGTGCGTTAGGTCACGCTTACTACCGGTCCGGCCCGGGCATTCACCGTCGTAGGGTCGTTCGGCGCGCACGACCGTGCCGACCGCCGCCCGCCCATCCGACGTCCCGAGGACGGAAACCGCCATGCCGCGTCCGACTGCCGCACAGTTCGCCTACGGTTCGGCCACCGTCGTCGTCACGACGCTCGCCCTGCTGCTGCTGTTCCGCACGGAGTCCGGCATCGGCGTCGCCGCCGTCGGGACGACCGCGCTCGCCCTCGGCCTTCTGGTCGCCGTGCGCCTGCCCCTCCCCCGCCACCGCGCCGCGGAGGCAGCGGGACGGACGGCGACCGCCGGCTCCGCCGCCCGAACCCACCACGCCCTGGAGGGCATCGGGGCCCGGGAGCGGATCACGGCGGGCCGCTCGTCGGCGCCGGCGCCGGCGCCGGCGGACGAGCACTCGCTGCGCCGCTGAGCGGGCGACGACGGACCGGAAGGCGGCCGTCCGCTAGCGGGCGGCCACCACGACCGTCTTGGCCGCCTTGTCCTGGAGCCCCTGCCGGTAGGGCTTGTCGGTGAACATCAGCACGATGTTGATCAGCCACCACAGGCACGGGCAGCACAGCAGCGCCGGGGCCCACAGCACGACGGCCCGCATCAGCGCGGCCCCGGTGTCGGGCACCCGCCCGTCGTTGAGCATCGCGACGCGCAGCTTGAGCAGCCGCTTGCCCAGCGTGCGGCCGTCCTTGTGGGTGAAGTACGTGTCGTAGGCGACGTAGACCACCAGGCCGATGACCGACCACAGCAGCTGGCTCCCGCCGTAACCGTTGGCGACGGCGTCGCCGAACCCGTCGTCGCCGTCCCCGTTGACGTCGACCGCGCCGCCCCAGGGCAGCGAGATCAGATACAGCGGGATCGAGATGACGAGGAAGTCGATGAGCCGCGCCAGGATCCGCTTCCCCGGCTCGGCGAGCGGCGGCATTCCGGCCAGCGGATCGGGCGCTCCGAAGCCGCCGCCGCCGTACGGATCGTTCGGGGGAGGCGGGGGCGGCGGCGGGGGCGGCGCACTGCCGTACGGCCGACCCTCGGACGGCGGCGAGGGCTCCTGCGGCTTCTTGAGGAACGGATCGTCGTCCTCGGGCGGCTGGCCGGGCGTCGGCTGGTCGTTGCTCATGGGGGCAGTGCATCCCGCTCCACCGGGCCCCGCAACGGCTCAGGTGCGTTCGGGGGACACGGAGCGGCATCCGAGTCTAAACGGGCATGTCGCCGCGCGCTCGGGCACGCGTTTCCCTGGAGCCGGGCACGCGTTCGCCCGGAGCCCGGGCACGCGTTGCCCCGGGCCCGCTCAGCACGCCCAGGACGCCCAGCACGCCCAGCGCGCTCAGCCGGCGACGAAGGTGCGGGCCGCCTTGTCGTGCCAGCACTGGCGCCAGGGCCGGTCGATCAGGCACCAGAGAACGTTGACCACGCCGATGACGAGGAGCCCCAGCACGCCGTAGACGAGCCAGCGGCGCAGGGCCGCGCCCAGGGTCGGCGCGTCGTGGGACTCGATGTCCCGTACGTCGAGACCGCAGAGCTTCTTGCCCAGCGTCCGGCCCCACTTGGCCGTCGGCAGCGCCTCCAGGAGGAAGCCGATGAGGAGGAACGCGGCGAGCAGTGCCCCCAGCAGCGCCCCGGTGGTGGAGTCCAGCAGCCAGACGGTGACCGTCTCCCCCGTCTCCTTCGCCGCGGTGATCTTCCGGTCGATGTGGTCGAGCGCCCGGGTCGCCAGCGGGACGGCCGCCGCCCCGACGACCGCGCCGAGCACGAGACTGTCGACCAGCCGGGCGGCGAACCGCTTGCCGAGCCCCGCGGGCCGGGCCGAGGCCTGGTTGCGGGCGAGTTGCTGGAAGGGGTCGTCGACCGGCGGCTTCCAGGGCACGACGGGCTGGTCCGCGCCCGGCCCCTGGCGCTGGGGCTGGTGCGGTAGCTGCTGCTGGTGCGGTAGCTGCTGCTGGTGCGGTAGCTGCTGCTGGTGCGGTTGCTGATGCTGGTGCGGTTGCTGCTGTCGCGGCTCGGGCTGGGCCAGTTCGTGGACCTGCTGCGCCCAGGAGGCCGAGCCGCCGCCGGGGCCCGGCGTCAGCGGCGTCTGCGGGGCCGCCGGGGGCACGGGGGCGGGGGACGGCGTGGGCACCGGGGCGGGGGCCTGGACCGGCCCCTGCCGCACTTCCTGCGGTACGGGAGCGGGAGCCGGGGCGGGGGCGGCCGGCGCGGGGGCCGGCAGGGGTGCCTGCTGTACCGGTGCCGGCCGTACCGGCCCCTGCTGCGGCTGCACCTGCTGTACCGGTGCCTGCTGTGGCTGCACCTGCTGTGCCAGTGGCTGCTGTGACTGCTGTGGCTGCTGCGCGTGCTGTGCCTGCGCCGGCAGTGCCCGGGGCGCGGGGGCCGGTGCGAGGCCGCTCTGTGCCGCGCCCACGTTCTGCGGCCCCTGCTGCGTACCGGCGTTCGACGGTGCCTGAGCGGCCGGCTGAACGGCGTTGGACTGTGCGGCGTCGGGCCCTGCGGCGCGCGGTCCCACCGCGCGGATCGTGACCGTCCCGTCGGTCGGCGGACGCGCCCCGGCCTCCTCGGCGGACCGGCCGCCGTCCCGCATCCCCGGCAGCGCGCCGCCGGTCGGGTCCTGGGCCAGCGGCGCCCTCGGGTCGGCCGACGCCGAGGCGTGGCCGGCGGGCTCCTGGGCCGGCCCGCCCCAGTCGACCCGGCGGTCCCGTTCGCCGCCGAAACCGTTCTGGCGTGCGGTGTCCGCCTGCCAGACGGACGCGGAGCCCGCGTGGTCCGCGGCCGGTTCACCGGAGCCGGCCGCCGGGGCCGCCGGGCCGTCCTGGAGGCCCTCCTGGGGGCCGTCCTCCTCGTCGAAGAAGATCGGCCCGGTCTCCTCCACCGGCGCACCCTGCCCACCGGCGGCGGGAGCGGCGGCCGGACCCGCCTGACGGGGCGCGGGGCGGCTCGTGCCGGGGACCCAGGACGCGCCGTTCCAGTACCGGACGTAACCGGGGATGGAGGGGTCGGGGTAGTAGCCCTCGCGGGGGCTTTCGTCACCGGGTGCCGGAGTTGGCGCGCTCATCAGCGGGTCCCGTATCTCTTCGAGGCCTCAGGCCGTCCCCGCCGGGCGGGCGGACGGCCTCAATACAAGGGTCCACATCTATCAGACCGCCGACCGCCCTCGGGCCGGTCCACCTGTTTGGGACCACTTTCGGGACTGCGCGAAGTTTTTTTGAGAAGTCGCGTAATAGGTGGCGGGGAGGACGCTCTCTCCTTGTGCGGGACGGTCACGGGGCCGGCCCACGAGCACCGGAAGGTTGTGCATTCTCATGATGAGCATCGTGGAACGTGAGCTGGAGCTGAAGCTGGTCCTGTCCCCCGAGCGGTCCATTCCGGTACCCGCCCGGCTGACGTATCGCACGGACGACCCGTACGCCGTGCACATCGCCTTCCACATCGGCTCCGAGTCGCCCGTGCACTGGACGTTCGCCCGGGAGCTGCTGGTGGAGGGCGTGTTCCGGCCGTGTGGGCACGGGGACGTACGGATCTGGCCGACGAAGGTCGCGGGCCGCGGCGTCATCTGTGTGGCCCTCACCTCCCCCGACGGCGACGCCCTGCTCGAAATGAACTCGGCGGCCGTGGCCGCCTGGGTGGAGCGGACCCTGCGGGTGGTGCCGCCGGGTTCGGAGAGCGACCGGCTCGGCATCGACGAGGCGCTGGCGGAGCTGCTGGCCCCGCTGCCGGCCGACGACCTCTGGCTGAGCGACCCGTGGCAGTCGGACGACGCGCCGTCCCAGGACGGCGAGGCGTGAGGGCCGCCGGACGGGAGGGCGCTGTCAGGAGAGCTTGCGGGGTTGCTGTCAGGAGAGCTCGCGGGGTTGCTGTCAGAAGAGCTTGCCGGGGTTGAGGAGGCCCAGCGGGTCGAAGGCCGCCTTGATGGAGCGCTGCAGTTCGATGCCGGTCTCGCCCAGTTCGCGGGCGAGCCACTCCTTCTTGAGGACACCGACGCCGTGTTCGCCGGTGATCGTCCCGCCCAGTTCGAGGCCGAGTGCCATGATCGCGTCGAAGGACTCGCGGGCCCGGCGGGACTCGTCGGGGTCGTGGTGGTCGAAGCAGACGACGGGGTGGGTGTTGCCGTCGCCCGCGTGGGCGCAGACGCCGATGGTGAGGTCGTACTCCTCGGCGATGGCCGCCGTGCCCGCGAGCATCGCGCCGAGCTGCGAACGCGGTACGCAGACGTCGTCGATCATCGTGGCGGGCCTGACGGTCTCCAGCGCGGTGAGCGACATCCGGCGGGCCTGGAGGAGGAGTTCGGACTCGGCTGGACTATCGGCGGGGACCACCTCGGTGGCCCCGGCGGCGGTGCACAGGGCCCCGACGGCGGCGAGGTCGGCGAGGGGGTCGGGGGTGTCGAAGGCGCAGAGCAGCAGGGCCTCGGTGGTCTCGGGCAGGCCCATGGAGGCCATCGCGTTGACGGCACGCACGGTCGTACGGTCCATCAGTTCGAGGAGTGACGGGGTGTGACCACGCTCCATGATCCGGCACACAGCGTCACAGGCGGTGGCTGCCGAGGGGAACTCGGCGGCGAGGACGAGCTGCTGGGGCGGCCGCGGTCGCAGCGCGAGGACGGCCTTGACGACGACTCCGAGGCTGCCCTCGGAGCCCACGAAGAGCCGGGTCAGGTCGTAGCCGGCGACGCCCTTGGCGGTGCGGCGGCCGGTGGTCAGGAGCCGTCCGTCGGCGAGGACGACGTCCAGGCCGAGGACGTACTCGGCGGTGACCCCGTACTTCACGCAGCACAGGCCGCCGGACGCGGTGCCGATGTTGCCGCCGATGGTGCACGTCTCCCAGCTCGAGGGGTCCGGCGGGTAGTACAGACCGTGTTCGTCCACCGCGCGTGAGAGCACCGCGTTGACGACGCCCGGTTCGACGACGGCGATCCGGTCGACCGGGCTGATCTCCAGGATCCGGTCCATTTTCACCAGGGAGAGCACGATGCAGCCGTCCGAGGCGTTGGCCGCGCCGGACAGGCCGGTACGGGCGCCCTGCGGGACGACCGGGACGCGCAGCGCGGTGGCGGTGCGCATGACGTGCTGGACCTGCTCGACCGTGCGCGGGAGCACCACGACGGCCGGGGTGCCGGCCTCGCAGAAGCTCGCCATGTCGTGGGCGTAGGACGCGGTGACGTCCGGATCGGTGATCAGCGCCTCGGGGGGCAGTCCCGCGCGCAGCCGTTCGAGGAGATCGCTCATGATCCAAGCGTGACACCCGGGGCCAATGGTGTGAACCCGTGGGCGGCGACGATCCGAAGGAGCGGTGTGCTCGTATGACTGACGCACAGTGATGGCCATGGATGTCATGCCGCAGCAGGGTCCGGAGTCCCGCCAGCCGCCCGAGCCGCCCCCGCAGGGGCCACAGGACCCGCTGGACCCGCTGGACCTGCTGGACCCGCGAGACCCGCAAGCCCCTTACGTGATGCCCGCCGAAGGCGCCACCGCCGTACCCCCGCCGCCGCCCACCCTGCGGACGACGTTGCGCCGGGCCGCGTTCGGGGCGGTCGCCGCCGGGGTGCTGCTGGCCGGGGCGCTGGTGGCGGTGGAGGACGGGGAGGGCGACGGGCCGAAGGAGCCGGGGCCGGTCGAGCGGGCCGAGGCGGCGGCGACCGCGGGCTCCCCCGCCTCGCTGTCGGACCTCACCGCGCTGATCGGGGACCGGCGGAAGTGGGTGGAGTCCCACCCCGAGGACGCCCCGTCCCTGGCGACGCTCGGCACGGCGTACGTGGAGTGGGCGCGGCGTTCGGCGGACACGACGTACTACGCCCGCGCCGAGGAGACCCTGAAGCGTTCGCTGGAGGCGCGGGCGGGCGAGCGCGGGAACGAGGAGGCGTGGGTGGGCCTGGCGGCCCTGGCCAACGCCCGGCACGACTTCCTCGCGGCGAAGCGGTGGGGCGAGACCGTGAAAAGGCAGCAGCCGAAGGCCTGGAGCGTGTACCCGGTCCTCATCGACGCGTACACCGGGCTCGGCGACCAGAAGGCGGCGACCGCGGCGACGGAGAAGTTCGGCGAGCTGCGCAAGGGCGTTCCGGCGCTGGCCCGCACCGCCGACCTGTATCGGGGCCAGGGCTGGCGCGAGGACGCGCTGGCCACCGCCAGGGAGGCGGCGGACCGGGCGACGCGGCCCCCCGAGAAGGCCGCGGCGCTGCACCGGCTCGGCGAGCTGGCCTGGGAGCGGGGCGAACCGGAGGAGGCGGTGGCGCAGTTCGACGCGGCGCTGCGCACGGACGCCGGTCACCACGCCTCGCTCGCGGGCCGGGCCCGGGCCCTGGTGGCGCTGGAGCGCACCGACGAGGCGCTGGCCGCGTACCAGAGCGCGCTGGCGAAGCTCCCGCGCCCGGAGTACGCCCTGGAGCTGGGCGAGCTGTACGCGTCGCTGGGGCTGGACGGGGACGCCCGAACCCAGTACGCCCGGCTGCGGGAGATGGTGGCGGGGGCGAAGAAGGCCGGGGTCGACGAGTCCCTGGTGCTGGCCCGTTTCGAGGCCGACCACGGGGACCCGGACGCGGCGGTGGAGCTGTTGCGCGGCCAGTGGGCCAAGCAGCACCGCAGTGCGGCGGTGGCGGACGCGCTGGGCTGGGCGCTGCACCGGGCGGGCGAGTCGGAGGAGGGCCTTGAGTACGCGCAGCGGGCCGCGGACACGGGCGTACGGAACGCCTCGTACGCCTACCACCTGGGCGTGATCCAGCGGGAGCTGGAGGACTACGGTCCGGCGCGCCGGAATCTGGAACAGGCCGTGCGCACCAACCCGGCCTTCTCGCCGCTCGCCGCGCCGCTGGCCCGTCAGGCGCTGGACGCGCTGGGCGAGCCGCCGCCGGGCGGGCCGGGCGACACGCGGCCGGCCCCGCCGCCCGCCCCGGAACCGAAACCGGAGACAGAGCGGGAAGGGGAGCGGGAGACGAAGCGGGAGACGAAGCCCGAGGCTCCGGCCCCCTCGAAGGCGGCCCCTTCCGCGTCCCCGTCCCCGGCCCCGTCGAAGGCCGCGGCGAGCAGCCCGGCGGCCGGGAAGCCCGAGGCGGCCGAGGCGACCGAGGCGACCGAGGCGTCGAAGAGTCCCTGACCCGGACAGGACGCCGTGAACGACGTGGCCGCCGCGGTCCGGGGTACTGCCCCGGCCCGCGGCGGCGTCATGTGCGCACGGTGCGGCTCAGAGGTTGCCGCGCTTCTCCTGCTCGCGCTCGATCGCCTCGAACAGGGCCTTGAAGTTGCCCTTGCCGAAGCCCATGGAGCCGTGGCGCTCGATCATCTCGAAGAAGACGGTCGGCCGGTCCTGGACCGGCTTGGTGAAGATCTGCAGCAGATACCCGTCCTCGTCGCGGTCGACGAGGATCTTCAGCTCGCGCAGGGTCTCGACCGGCACCCGGGTCTCGCCGGCCCACTCGCCGAGGGTGTCGTAGTACGAGTCCGGGGTGTCCAGGAACTGGACGCCGGCGGCGCGCATCGCGCGGACCGAGGCGACGATGTCGTTCGTGGCGAGCGCGATGTGCTGGACGCCCGCGCCGCCGTAGAACTCCAGGTACTCGTCGATCTGCGACTTCTTCTTCGCGATGGCCGGCTCGTTGATCGGGAACTTGACCTTGAGCGTGCCGTCGGCGACGACCTTCGACATCAGGGCGGAGTACTCGGTGGCGATGTCGTCGCCCACGAACTCCTTCATGTTGGTGAAGCCCATGACCTGGTTGTAGAAGCCGACCCACTCGTTCATCCGGCCGAGCTCGACGTTGCCGACGCAGTGGTCGATCGCCTGGAAGGTGCGCTTGGCGGCCGGCTCGACCATCGGCGAGGCCGCCGCGAAGCCGGGGAGGTAGGGGCCCTCGTAGCCGGAGCGCTCCACCAGGGTGTGTCGGGTCTTGCCGTACGTGGCGATGGCGGCGAGGACGACGGTGCCGTGCTCGTCCTTGACCTCGTGCGGCTCC
This sequence comes from Streptomyces sp. NPDC026589, assembly GCF_040638385.1. NCBI lineage: Bacteria > Bacillati > Actinomycetota > Actinomycetes > Kitasatosporales > Streptomycetaceae > Streptomyces > Streptomyces sp. NPDC026589. Next base: position 119,280 of record NZ_JBEZYG010000025.1, on the reverse strand, counting down.
GTGAGGCCGCGGGCGCCGTGCTCGACGGCGTACGCGTACGCGGCACGGGCGTCCGGGACCTCGATCGCGAGGTCGATGACGCCGTCGCCGTGCTCGGCGACGTGGTCGGCGAGGAAGGTGCCCCACTCGGTGGACGGTTTGATCACCGAGGTGAACACGAAGCGGGCGGCGCCGTTGGTCAGGACGTAACTCGCGGTCTCGCGGGTGCCGTTCTCCGGTCCGGAGTAGGCGACCAGCTTCATGCCGAAGGCGGTCGAGTAGTAGTGCGCGGCCTGCTTGGCGTTGCCCACGGCGAAGACGACCGCGTCCATTCCCTTGACCGGGAAGGGGTCGGCCCGCCGGGCGGTTTCGGGGCTGGTGTGCAGAGTCTCAGTCATGCTCGAAGGCTCTCCCCACATCGCAAGGTGCGCAATAGTTCGCGCATCTGCTGGTCAATGTGCCCAGTCAATCGCCATGATGGCCGGACTATCTGTACAGGGTGACCATCAGAGGCAGGCTCATGGCGATCGATCATCTGGACGGGCGGCTCATCGTGCTCCTGGCGCGCGAACCGCGGATCGGCGTCCTCGAAGCATCCCGGCGGCTCGGGGTGGCGCGCGGGACCGTGCAGGCGCGGCTGGACCGTCTTCAGTCGAACGGCGTCATCCGGGGATTCGGTCCCGACGTGGATCCGGCGGCGCTCGGCTACCCGGTCACCGCGTTCGCCACGCTGGAGATCAAGCAGGGCCAAGGGGCCGACGTACGCGCCCACTTGGGCGGGGTGCCGGAAGTGCTGGAGCTGCACACCACCACCGGGCACGGCGACATGTTCTGCCGCCTGGTCGCCCGTTCCAACGCGGATCTCCAGCGGGTGATCGACCGGGTTGTCGGATTTGATGGCATTGTCCGGGCCTCCACGGCGATCGTCATGGAGAACCCGGTTCCGCTGCGGATCATCCCGCTGGTGGAACAGGCGGCCGAGGACACCGACTGAGCGAAGCGCTCGGGAGGCCACCCGATCCGAAGGAGCGCCGTGTGAGCTTCTGGGAGTATCTGAACACCCGCCACCAGCAGCTCCTCACGGACGCGTTCCAGCATGTCAGCGCGGTCTTCCAGTGCATGGTCATCGCCACCGTGCTGGGCGTGGTCATCGGCGTGGTGAGCTACCGGAGCGGCTGGGGCGGTTCGCTCGCCATCACCTCCACGGCCACGATCCTCACCATCCCCTCGCTCGCCGCGATCGGTCTGCTGATCCCGCTGGTCGGCCTCGGTGTCGCGCCGACCGTGATCACCCTGACGCTGTACGGGCTGCTGCCGATCGTCCGGAACTCCATCGTCGGGCTGCGGGGCGTCGATCCGTCGCTGGTCGACGCGGCGACGGGCATCGGGATGTCGCGGCCGGCCCGGCTGTGCCGGGTGGAGCTGCCGCTCGCCTGGCCGCCGATCCTGACCGGGATCCGGGTCTCCACCCAGATGCTGATGGGGATCGCCGCCATCGCCGCGTACGCCTCCGGGCCGGGCCTCGGCAACGAGATCTTCCGGGGCATCGCCTCGCTGGGCAGCGCCAACGCGATCAACCAGGTCCTCGCGGGCACGCTCGGCATCGTCGTCCTCGCCCTGCTCTTCGACGCCGCGTACGTCCTGCTGGGGCGGCTGACCATCCCGAGGGGGATCCGTGCCTGAGACCGAGACCGGCGCCGTAGTCGCGGAGGAGGGGGCCACCGCCACCTCCGGGGCCACCATCCAGCTGGAGAACCTCACCAAGAGCTACCCGGGCACCCCGAATCCGGCCGTCGAGAACGTCTCGATGGAGATCAGGGCGGGTGAGACGGTGGTCTTCGTCGGGCCGTCCGGCTGCGGGAAGTCCACCACCCTGAAGATGATCAACCGGCTGATCGAGCCGACGTCGGGCCGGATCCGGATCGACGACGAGGACGTCACCGACATCGACCCGGTGAAGCTGCGCCGCAAGATCGGGTACGCGATCCAGTCCTCCGGCCTCTTCCCGCACATGACGGTGGCGGACAACATCGCCCTGGTCCCGAAGATGGTCGGCTGGTCCAAGTCGCGGGTGAAGGACCGGGTGGAGGAGATGCTCGACCTGGTGGGGCTGGACCCGCGCGAGTTCCACGGCCGCTATCCGCGCCAGCTCTCCGGCGGGCAGCAGCAGCGGGTGGGGGTGGCGCGGGCGCTGGCCGCCGACCCTCCCGTCCTGCTGATGGACGAGCCGTTCGGGGCGGTCGACCCGATCACCCGCGACCACCTCCAGGACGAGCTGATCCGGCTCCAGCACGAGCTGCACAAGACGATCGTGTTCGTCACCCACGACTTCGACGAGGCGATCAAGCTCGGCGACCGGATCGCGGTGCTGCGGGAGCGCTCGCACATCGCGCAGTTCGACACCCCCGAGGCGATCCTGACCAACCCGACGGACGACTTCGTCTCCGGCTTCGTCGGCGCGGGCGCGGCCCTGAAGCGGCTGAATCTGACCCGCGTACGGGATGTGGGCATCGCGGACTTCCCGACGGTGACGGTCGAGGACCCGCTCCAGTCGATCTTCAACAAGCTGCGCAGCGGCCCGCACAACGAGCTGCTGATGCTGGACCGCCGCAACCGCCCGTACAAGTGGCTGCGGCGCGGCGACCTGATGCGGGCGCGCGGTTCGCTGGCGCGGGCCGGGCAGCTGGTGCACGACACGGTGACCCGGGACGCCACGCTGCACGACGCGCTGGAGGCGGTCCTCACCGACAGCGGGGGCCGGGTCGCGGTGACCGGGCGGCGCGGGGAGTTCATCGGCGTCGTCGACATGAAGACGCTGATGGACAACGTGCAGGAGCTGCTGGAGGCCGACCGGCTGACGGCGATGGAGCACCAGCACGAGCTGGAGGAGCTGCGGGTCCACCGGACGGAGCAGGAGCTGGAGGGGGGTGGTGGCGGCCGATGAGTCCCAGCCATCCGTCCGGCTCCGGCAAGGGCCCGGCCACCCCCACCCGGCCGCCGGGCGAACACGACGTCAAGGGCCACGCGTTCCACGACGAGGAGAGCGCCCCCTCCCCCGCCCCGGCCGCGCCGGAGCGCCGGTTCACCTGGCGGAAGCTGGTGGTCCTGCCGGTGGTGCTGGTGGTCATCCTGGTCGTCACCTACGTCTGGATCACCAACATCCACCTGGACTCGATCGCGGAGAACTCGCTGACCGGCGGCAATGTGCAGCTGCGCTGGTGGCAACACGTGCGGCTGACGGCGATCTCCACGTTCTGGGTGCTGATCATCGCGATCCCGCTGGGCATCGCCCTGACCCGGCGGCGGTTGCGGAAGGCGGCCCCGGCGTTCACCGCGCTGGCCAACGTCGGGCAGGCGACGCCCGCGATCGGCCTGCTGGCGCTGCTGGTGATCTGGCTGGGCATCGGCCCGCGGACCGCGATCATCGGCATCGTGATCTACGCGGTGCTCCCGGTGCTCTCCAACACGGTGGCGGGCCTGCGGGGGATCGAGCCGAACATGATCGAGGCGGCGCGCGGGATGGGGATGTCCGGCCGGGGCGTCCTGATGAAGGTGGAGCTGCCGCTCGCGGTCCCGCTGATCCTGGCCGGGGTGCGTACGGCACTCGTCCTGAACGTCGGCACGGCGACGCTGGCGACGTTCGGCGGGGGCGGCGGACTGGGCGACCTGATCACCTCGGGGATCCAGACGCAGCGGATGCCGGTGCTGGTCATCGGCTCGGTGCTGACGGTGGTGCTGGCCCTGCTGGTGGACTGGCTGGCCTCGCTGGCCGAACTGGCGCTGACGCCGCGCGGGCTGGAGGAGCGATGAGGAGGACGGCGTACGTTCCCCGGCGCGGGGCCGTGGCGATCGGTGGCCTGGCCCTGGCGGTGGCGCTGGGCGGCTGCGGGCTCAAGAGCGGATCGCCGATGGTGGACGACGTGTCGCCGGGGTCGGTCGGGCGGGGCGAGCCGCTCAAGGGCGCGACGCTGACCGTGACGTCGAAGAACTTCAGCGAGAACATCATCCTGGGCCAGATGACCGGCCTGGTGTTCAAGGCGGCCGGGGCGGAGGTCCTGGACCGGACGAACCTGCCGGGTTCGATCAGCGCGCGCGAGGCCATCATCAACGGCGACGCCGACGCCCAGTGGGACTACACCGGCACCGGCTGGATCACCTTCCTCGGCCACGCGGACCCCATCGTCGACCCGAGGAAGCAGTACGAGGCCGTGCGGGACGAGGACCGGGGCAACGGGGTGGTCTGGCTGCCGCCGGCGCCGCTCGACAACACGTACGCGCTGGCCGTCAGCAAGAAGAACAACGCTCGGTACCGGCTGAGGACCCTCTCGGACGTGGCGGCCCTGGCGAAGAAGGACCCGGGCGCGGTGACGATCTGCGTGGAGAACGAGTTCGCCTCCCGCGACGACGGGCTGCCCGGCATGGAGAAGAAGTACGGGATGAGCATCCCGGCGGGCAACATCCGGAAGATGGACGCCGGGATCATCTACACCCAGGTCTCCGAATCCGACTCCTGCCTGCTGGGCGAGGTGTTCACCACCGACGGCCGGATCAAGGCGATGAACCTGGACGTCCTGGAGGACGACAAGAACTTCTTCCCCAACTACAACGCCTCCCCGGTCATCCACGAGGCGACCTTCGAGAAGTACCCGGTGATCGCGGAGCTGCTGGACCCGCTGGCGAAGAAGCTGACGACCGAGGTCGCGCAGACGCTGAACGCCAAGGTGGACGTGGAGGGCGAGGACCCGCACGAGGTGGCGAAGGACTGGCTGGTGGCGGAGGGGTTCATCAAGGAGGGGTGAGTTACAAAGAGTCGTTGCAAATGATTCCTTGCAAAAAAAGCTTGCAAAGCTCTCTTTGCATCTCTACTTTCGAACCATGGCAGAGAACGAGGACGTCCGCCCCTACCGGTACGACGGCACCGACCGGAAGATCCACAACGTCGACGCCCGCACCTTGCGGGCCATCGCGCACCCCCTCCGGATGCGGCTGCTGAAAGCGCTGCGCGAGTCCGGCCCCGCCACCGCCTCCAAGCTCGGCGAGCGGCTGGGCGAGTCGAGCGGCGCGACCAGCTATCACCTGCGCCAGTTGGCCGAGTCCGGCATGGTCGAGGACGCCCCGGAGCTGGGCAAGGGCCGCGAACGCTGGTGGCGGGCGGCCCACGACGGCTCGACCGTCGAGAGCGCCGAGTTCCGGAAGCACGCCGACCCGGAGGTGCGCGGGGCCATCGGCTTCCTCCTCCACGAGACGGCCACGAACCACGCCCAGGAGCTGAACACCTGGCTGGGAACGATGGACGACTGGCCGGAGGAGTGGCAGCGCAGCTGGGACATGAGCGACTTCGCGATCCGCCTCACCCCGGAGCTGGCACTGGAGCTGTCCCGGAAGGTCCAGGAGCTCGTGGAGGGCTACCGGGGCGTCGTCCCCGACGACACCGAGGGCTCGGCCGTCGTCCGGACCCACCTGCACACCTTCCCGCGCCCCTCCGAATGAGCGCCACGCCGCCAACAGCCCACCCCCCGAAGGGAACCGCCTTATGCACGCCGACATCCACCACCTCCTGCACACCGCCCGAGCCGCCGAACTCCACCACGCGGCAACGGTGTTCCGCCTCCCCCGCACCAGCCTGCGCACCCGGATCGGCTGGACCCTGGTCGAGGTGGGTCTGCGCCTGACGACCCAGAGCCGGGAAGCGACCGCGCCTCGCGCCGCCGCCTTCCATCCGGCGTAACCATCGACTCGGGGGAGACAGCACCATGGGGCATCGCAGGAACCGCACCCCGCTCGCCGCCACGCTCGCGGCCAACTCCATTTCCACCGCCGGCACTTCACTGACATTGATCGGCGTCCCCTGGTTCGTCCTGGAGACCACCGGCAGCGCGGGCCGGGCCGGGCTCGTCGCCTTCTGCGCCACCCTGCCGATCGTCGTCGCCGCCCTGATCGGCGGACCGGTCATCGACCGGATCGGCCGCCGCCGGGTCGCCATCGCCTCCGACGCGGTGTGCGCGTCGGCCATCGCGACGATCCCGCTGCTGCACTTCGCCGGCGCCCTCGACTTCTGGATGCTGTGCGCGCTGATGGCGGTCAACGGGTTCGCCCACACCCCGGGCAACACCGCGCGCTACGTACTGATCCCGGACCTGGCCGAGCACGCCGGCACCACGCTCCCCCGGGCCGCCAGCCTCTTCGACGCGGTCTCGCGCGGGGCCCGGATGGTCGGCGCGGCACTGGCCGGGGTCCTCATCGCCTTCGTCGGCGCGGAGACGGTCCTGCTGCTGGACGCGGCGACGTTCGGGCTGTCCGCCCTGCTGATCGCCGCAGGGGTACGGGGAGTGCGCGCGGCCGAGCCGCGCAAGGCCGAGGCCCTGGTATCGCTGCGCGCCTACGGCTCCGAACTCCGCGAGGGATACGCCCACTTGCTGGGCAACCGGCTGCTGCTGGCGATCGTGGTCATGGTGATGTTCATGAACGGCACCGACCAGGGCTGGTACGCCGTGCTGCTCCCCGTGCACGCCGAGGCCGAGCTGGGCGGCGCGACCGCCATCGGGCTGCTCACCGCGATGTTCGGGGCGGGCGGTCTCGCGGGGGCCCTGCTGTACGGGGCGGTGGGGCACCGGTTCTCACGGCGGACGGTGTTCACGGTGTGCGTCATCCTGTGCGGCGCGCCGAGGTTCCTGGTCGCCGCGGTGACCGGGACGACGCTGCCGCTCGCGGTGACGATGCTGCTCGGCGGGATCGCGGGCGGCGTGCTGAACCCGATCCTGACGACGGTGGTCTACGAGCGGGTACCGGACCGGCTGCGCAGCCGGGTGTCGGGGGCGCTGACGGCGGGCAGCGAGTTCGCGATGCCGCTGGGCGGGCTGGCGGCCGGGCTGCTGGTGGAGGGCACGGGCGCGACGGGGGCGCTGCTGCTGATGGGCGGGGTCTACTTCCTGGCCACGCTGAGCCCGCTGGTGTTCCCGTCCTGGCGGACGCTGGACGACGGGCCGGTGACGGAGCCCGTACAGCCGGCGCCACCCGTCGAACAGTCGGTGCCGTCGGCGCAAGTCAGCAGCTCGGCACCTTCCCGCCCGACTCCAGGGCCCTGAGCGAGCCGACCGCGTCCTTCAGCGTGGAGACGGGCACGATCCGCAGCCCGTCGGGCGCCTCGGCCTCCGCCTGAGCGCACTCGGCCTTCGGCACGAGGAAGACGCTCGCCCCGTCACGGTGGGCGCCCTGGGCCTTCATCGACACGCCGCCGACCGCGCCGACCTCGCCGTCCGCGTCGATCGTCCCCGTACCGGCGATGGTGCGGCCGCCGGTGAGGTCGCCGCCGGAGCCGTTGCCGTCGAGCTTGTCGATGATGCCGAGGGAGAGGAAGAGGCCGGCGCTCGGGCCGCCGACGTCGCCGAGGTCCACCTCGACGCGCATCGAACCGGGCTCGCGGTCCAGGTAGTTCAGGGCGGCGTCGACGGCGACGTTCTGCGACTGCCTCATGTCGTCGAGGTTGTGCTTCTCGATCTCCTTCTCGGAGCCGCCGGTGGGGTAGACGGAGTCGCGCGGCATGACCGCCCGGTCGGTCCGGAACCAGCCGTCGATCACCTCGCCGATACCGACGTCCGTCTTCGGCCCGGTGGCGAGGATCGTCGTCATCCTCAGTTGCCCGTCGGTGGGCCGGGTCTCCGCGCCGGTGATGGTGATCACGGGCCGCCCGTCGTCCTCGCCGAGCACGTCCGCGGTCAGTCCGGGCCGGGCCAGGGTGAACGGCAGCGGTGCGAGGGCCGCCGTACCGAAGAGGGCGAGGACGGGCAGCGCGCAGAGGGCGAGGACGCGGGGGCGCGTGAGACGAGTGAGCACGCACCCAATCTAACCGCCGCCCTCCGGCCGGAACGCGCCAGGCGTACGCCGCCCCCGCCGTCTCCGCGGGGGCGGACCCGAGCACTCCTCGGCCGGTACGGGCTACCGCAGCGCGTCGGCCACCTCCCGGGCGGCGTCGAGCACGCGGGGCCCGACCCGTTCCGGTACGGCGTCGGCGAGCATGACGACACCGACGCTGCCCTCCACGCCCGAGACCCCGACCAGGGGCGCGGCCGCCCCGCTGGCCCCGGCCTCGAGTTCGCCATGGGTGAGGGTGTACCCGGGGTGCCCGGCCTCCGTCGTCTGCCGGGCGGACAGGATGGCTCGGCCCGCCGCACCGCGGTCCAGCGGATGCCGGAAGCCGGCCCGGTAGGCGACGTGGTAGTCGGTCCAGGTGGGCTCGACGACGGCGACCGCGAGGGCGTCGCTGCCGTCGACGAGCGTGAGATGGGCGGTGGCCCCTATGTCCTCGGCCAGGGAGCGCAGCGCGGGCAGCGCGGCTTCCCGGACGAGCGGATGCACCTGGCGGCCGAGCCGCAGCACACCCAGGCCGACCCGGGCGCGGCCGCCCAGGTCACGGCGGACCAGGGCGTGCTGCTCCAGGGTGGCGAGCAATCGGTAGACGACGGTCCGGTTGACACCGATCTTGTTGGACAACTCCGTGACGGTCAGGCCGTGATCGGTGTCGGCGAGCAGTTTGAGGACGCGCAGTCCTCGGTCGAGCGTCTGGGAGGTCTCCGCTGTCACGACGCCCTCTCCTCTTCGGGGTGAGCGACGACGGTCCTGCTCCGGCGGGGTTGCGACGCCGGTCCCAGCGGCGACGCACGGAGAGGCCGCCGGCCTGGCAAGGCACCGGCTGCGCTCCGCGGCGGCGTTGCCACGGGGCGTTCATATGGCGGGGACAGTAGCGATCCAGTCCGCTCAGCGGAAGTCCTCGTCCAGAATCCGGTCTCCGGACACGGAGCCCCGGAACGGCTCACACATAAAGGCCGGTCAGCGGGGCGGCGTCCGGAAAGCGAACATCTACGCGCGTTCACGTGTCACGACTGGTGCACAACAGGGCACACTCAGGGGTGAACAGGCGTTAACACTGCGTAAAGTATTGGTACACGATTCCTTGTGCCTCTCCCTTGGTCACCGCATGCCGGAAGCACCGTCTGTTCGGAATGTGTGACGAACAACGGAACGGGCGGCCGCGCGACGCGCCTGATGGGTAGCTTTCCTGACACACAGCCGCCGGCAACGGGCGGCCGGGCTCGCGGGAGGCGTTCAGATCCATGGCGTGGGACGAGTGGGAGCAGCTGAAGGCCGACGCGGCCGACCAACGGATGCGGCTGAACCAGTTACCGCCGGAACCGAGTGGCGGGGGCGGCAGTCGGCAAGGGGACCTCGCGGTCAACCAGACAGACCTGGCCGCGATCGGAGACGCGGCTTTCGAGCTGCATCAGAACTTCGGCCGGGTGAGCGAGCACGCCCGCGCCGCTTCTCAGAAGGCGGCCGGAGGGCTGAAGACCCAGGGGTTCGCACTCGGCGGCGCGCTGGACCACGTGGCATCGCGCTGGATCGACCAGTCCAGGTCGTTGTTGGACGCCACCGCGCACATCTCCAACCACCTCGACTTCACCAAGGGCGCCCACGCGGGCGACGAGGTCCACATCGCGGGAACCGTCAGCAGCATCGCCACGCTCGACGCGGGCTTCAACGAGAGGAAGGGCGCCTGATGGACCTCGACGCCCTCCGCTTCGGCAACTTCTCGCAGCTCGGTGAGGCGATCACCGACTGGGAGCAGATGGTCAAGAAGTTGGCGACCCTCAAGAGCGATGCCAAGGACCACCTGGGCGGCAAGGCGGCAAAGGCCCGGTGGGCCGGGGAGAACGCCACCGTCACCCGGTCCTTCGTGGACAAGACCGCGGGTGAGTTCGCCGACGCCCACACCCAGGCCCGCACGGTCGCCCGCATCCTCGGAGACACCCGGGACGAGCTGGTCGCCTTCCGCGACGAGCTCAACGAGGTGATCTCGCAGAGCGGGAAGAAGAACCTGACGGTGAGGGACACGGGCGACGGGTCGTTCACCGTCACGATGAACATCCACCCGGACCGCGCCGCCCAGGGCACCACGCTCCCCGAGCACAGCCAGAACGACGTGGACGGCCTGCGGGACCGGGTCCAGGCAATCCTGCAGAAGGCCACGCGCAGCGACACCACCGCGTCCGAGGCGCTGCGGCTCATCGTGAACCAGGCCGAGCACGGGTTCTCCGGCGCCGACTACACGGACCGGGACTCCGCGGCGAAGGCCGTCGCCGAGGCAGCGGCACTCGCCAAGATCCTCAAGAAGGACCCGACCGACCTCACGATGACGGAACTGAACACGGTCAACGCCACACTCGCCAAGTACGGCAAGGACCCCTTGTTCGCGGAGAAGCTCACCACCTCCACGACGCCCGACGGCCTGCTGAAGTTCTACGCCGGAGTCGCCGACCCGTACCAGGGCTATGGGGCCGACCCGAAGCGGCTGGAACAGGCCAAGCTTCTCCAGAAGAATCTGGGTGTCGCGCTGGGCACCGCCACACTCTCCGACAGCGCGGCCATGCGGTCCTGGGAGCAGAAGATGGTCAAGCTGGGCCCGGAGGAACTCGGCACCGACCACGCGAACAATCCCCGTGGATTCGCCGTCATGAGCAATCTCATGCGGTTCGGCGACTACGACGACCAGTTCCTCAACGACTACGGCGAGAAGCTCGTGGCGTTCGACAAGGAACGCAACGTCGAGCACATGAGTCCATGGATCAACAACTGGAACAACGGCGACCTGAACTTCTACAGCAAGGACGACCGGGGCCGCGACCCGATGACCGGCTTCCTGGAGGCCCTCGGCCACAACCCCGGTGCCGCGACGCAGTTCTTCGCCCAGCCGGAAGGCGCCGGAGCGGGGGTCGACAAGGAATCGGAGGTGAACGAGAACCTCAAGTACCTGACGAAGGAACGCATCTGGCTGTCCGACGCCCTCATCATGGGCGGTGACAACAAGGTCATCGCGGGCCACGACTCCCTCGGCCACGCGCTGGAGGCCGCCACCACCGGATACGTCTACGACGGCGACCCGATGACCGCCAAGGATCCGTTGATCCCCGGCAACCGCGATCTGCGCACCGCGGAGACGGCGGGGGTCATGGAACAGGTCGCGTTCCTGTACGGGAGCGAGGACGGGCCGAAGATGCTCCATGAGCAATCCCAACTGGCCGACAGTCTCGGCAAGATGGGGGCGGCGTACATCGACGACATCGACTACAGCGTGTCGGGCGTCGGGGACCGGGCGAAGGACGAGGAGCTCTTCGCGCCGAAGTATCAGGGGCGTGCCGACTTCGGCGAACAGGGAGCCATCAACTTCCTCAGTGTGATCGGCCAGAACGAAACGTCGCACGGAGTCGTCTCAGCGGCACAGCACCTGTACACCCTGAGCATGCTCGATGCCCACCCGCCCACCAGCGAGGCGAACATGAACAAGGCGCATGACGCCTTGACGACCGGTGGCGAGGTGCGCGGCATCCTCGACCACTCCCGCGTACAGCAGGCGGAAGTGACGTACAAGGGCGAGGCCGAGGAGCAGAACAAGTCGCTGGGCCGCTCCGGTGACTGGGTCAAGCTGGGTGCCGGAGTCGTGGTGGGGGGCGGTATCGCCGCCATCCCCGTGCCCGGTTCGACGGCGGCGGCGCTCGTGGTCGCACCGCTGGCCGCGGACACGATCGGCAACGCGGTCAACACCTTCATCGGGCACGAGATCGACAAGGGGATCGACGGGGCCCAGAAGGACCCGACGGAACAAGCGCAGCTCACGAGCCAGGAGTTCTACTCGCGGGGCATCGAACAGCAGGCCGATGCCTACGCGACCTATATCGGGGCGGACCCCGACGTCAAGGAGGACACGAATCTCCGGGACTGGCCGCAGCACATCGAGAACAGCTATTTCGGCACCGGGTCCCAGCAGAACGACTACCGAGGGCGCCCTGCCTACAAGGACTGACGCCCGCCCACTCCGAATCTCCCTTAGGCAGCGTGCCATGCGCAACAGACCGCACTGGATGCTCTACGGGGGCCTGATACTTCTCGTGGCCACCGCCTGCACCGACGACGAGAGCGGCAAGGAAACGACGTTCTCGGCATCACAGGTGTGCGACAGCACACTGACCTCGTCTTCGTCGAAGTCCCTCGAGCGCCTGGCGTCGGCCGAGCGTTTCACCGAACTCACCGGCACCAACCAGCAGGGAGACGCCAACGAGTTCTCTCTGGAACTGGCCGCGAAAAGGCTCTACGGAGATGTGAAGGAACGCAACATCTGCAGGGTCTACAAGGCCGGCGATGACAGCGGGATCCCGTTGCTCAAGATCGAGTTCGAGCCCACGGAGAACCACCCCGTCCCGGAAGAGGAAACGCGGAAAGCCGACGGAGACCGGCTCGTCTTCCCTCTCGGCTCCTACGCCGAGGTCAACGGCGACGGCGGGGCGAACCTGTATTTCGCCTGCTCGACCAAGGGGCCCGAGGGTGCTTCGCCCTACGTCAGGGCGAGGATGTACTCGCCCGGGGGCCCGTCGGCCCCCGGCTCCGAACCCGAGGACCGCATGACCGTCCTCAACGACGTCGCCCGCGGCCTGGCCGAGGAGCTCGGCTGCGCCGACGAGGCCGCGCTGCCCGACCAGGTCCCCGAACCCGTGAACGGCTGACGGCCTCGACGAGGACGCGAAGGAGGGCGGGACGCGTACGGATACGCGTCCCGCCCTCCTTCCTTCCTCGGGCCCGTTCTCCCGGTCACGTCATCCGCGTCGCCCACTCCTGGACCTTCGCGATCCGCTGCTGGATCTGGTGTGCCGTGGCCTCCGCGCTCGGCGGGCCGCCGCAGACGCGGCGCAGTTCGTTGTGGATCACACCGTGGGGCTTGCCGCTCTGGTGCGTATAAGCGGAGACCGTGGTGTTGAGCTGCTTGCGCAGGCTCAGCAGCTGCTTGTGGGTGACCACGGGCCGGGCGTCGGCCGGCTTCTCCAGGAGGTCGGCCTCCTCGGCCGGCTTCTGGCGGCTGTGCGCGATCTGCCGGGTCTGCCGCTTCTGGAGGAGGAGCTGGACCTGGTCGGGTTCGAGGAGCCCGGGGATGCCGAGGTAGTCCTGTTCCTCCTCGGAGCCGGGGTGCGCCTGCATACCGAACTCGGCGCCGTCGTACAGCACCCGGTCGAAGACGGCGTCGGACTCCAGCGCCTCGAAGGGCAGCTGCTCCTCGGTCTCCTCGTCCTCCAGCCTCTCCGCGTCGGCGAGGAGCTTGTCCTCCTCCGAGAACGGGTTCTCCTCGTCGCTGCCCTTCTTCGGCTTGTCGAGCACGTGGTCGCGCTCGACCTCCATCTCGTTGGCGAAGTCGAGGAGCATCGGGATGGTCGGGACGAAGACGGAGGCCGTCTCGCCACGCCTGCGGGAGCGCACGAAGCGGCCGACGGCCTGGGCGAAGAAGAGAGGCGTGGAGATCGTCGTCGCGTAGACGCCGACGGCGAGGCGCGGCACGTCGACACCCTCGGACACCATGCGCACGGCGACCATCCAGCGCGACTCGTCCGCGCTGAACTTGTCGATCTTCTTCGAGGCGGCCTTCTCGTCGGAGAGGACCACGGTCGGCGTCTCGCCGGTGACCTTCTTGAGGATCTTGGCGTACGCGCGCGCCGACTCCTGGTCCGTCGCGATGACGAGGCCACCCGCGTCGGGAATGCCCTTGCGGACCTCGGTGAGCCGCTTGTCGGCGGCGGTGAGCACGTTGGGGATCCACTCGCCGGTGGGCGCCAGCGCGGTGCGCCAGGCCTGCCCGATGGCGTCCTTGGTCATCGGCTCGCCGAGCCGCGCGGCGATCTCGTCGCCGGCCTTGGTGCGCCAGCGCATGTTGCCGCTGTAGCTGAGGAAGATGACCGGGCGGACGACGCCGTCGGCGAGCGCGTTGCCGTAGCCGTAGGTGTAGTCGGCGGAAGAGCGGCGGATGCCGTCGTTGCCCTCCTCGTACGCCACGAACGGGATCGGGTTGGTGTCGGAACGGAAGGGCGTGCCGGTCAGCGCGAGCCGCCGGGTCGCCGGGTCGAACGCCTCCTGGCAGGCCTCGCCCCAGGACTTCGAGTCACCGGCGTGGTGGATCTCGTCAAGGATCACGAGGGTCTTGCGCTGCTCGCAGCGGTTGCGGTGCAGCATCGGACGGACGCCGACCCCGGCGTACGTCACGGCGACCCCGTGGTACTCCTTGCTCAGCGGGCCGGCACTGTACTCGGGGTCGAGCTTGATCCCTATCCGGGCGGCCGCCTCCGCCCACTGCTTCTTGAGGTGCTCGGTCGGGGCGACGACGGTGATCTGCTGCACGACATGGTGGTGCAGCAGCCACGACGCGAGGGTCAGCGCGAACGTGGTCTTGCCGGCGCCGGGCGTCGCGACGGCGAGGAAGTCGCGCGGCTGCTCCTGGATGTACCTCTCCATGGCACCCTGCTGCCAGGCTCGCAGCTTGCCGGCGGTGCCCCAGGGGGCGCGGCCGGGAAAGGCGGGTGAGAGGTGGTGGGAGGCGGTGGTAGTAGTCACGGTCTCCGGTTCGGGGCTCTCGGGTACGTGGGGCGCTGTCCGCACCGGACCCGGCCCTTGATCGGCCCGGCCCGCGATACGACAACCGGGCCACCCTACCGGGGGCCCGGTTGAAACCCGGCACGAACGAGCCGTGCCGGGGGCCGGCGAGACCGTGCTCACATCGCGTCGTGCAGCGCCCTCAGCCGCTCCGCGATCCGGTCCACATCCTCGACGCTGCCCATGGCCACTTCGATGACCAGCTTGTACGCCTCGTCTTGGTCGACCTCGACCATGTCGGTCCCGTTGACGTCGAGAAACACGACCGTGGACATCCACGCCATACGCTTGTTGCCGTCGACGAGCGGGTGGTTCACGGCCAAGGACTGCAACAGCCCGGCGGCCTTCTGGAACAGGTCCGTGTACGCCTCGACACCGAACATCTGGGACTGGGGACGGTGAACGGCCGAGCTGAGCAATCCGAGGTCGCGCACCGCGACCTGCTGCCCCCCGCAGGCGAGCTCCGCCAGGTCCAGGACTTCCTGGACCGTCAGGTACTTCACTACTCCCCCAGCCTCCGCAGCAGATCGGCGTGGTGCACGGCGTACTTCGCGCCGAGTCGGCGGACCGACTCCCGGTCGACCTCGACCTCCAGATAGCGGTCGATGGCCTGAAGCACGATGGCGTGCATACTCCGCCCCTCCTGCTCGGCACGGAGCTTCAGCGCCTCTTGCTGGTCCTCACGTATACGCAGGTTCATCGCCATACCAAAAAGGTACCACTCGTGGGGCCAAAGTGGTACCGCTACTTCTCCCGCACGACGACCCGGGTCGCCACCCAGGCCCCCACCAGCGCCACCCCCGCCATCGGCAGGAACACGGCGGCGAACGCGCCCGGGTGCGAGCCGGCGGCTCCGGCCTCCACCGCCCCGTGCGCGGCCGCGCCCACCGCCCCGCCGCCGAGCGCGGCGAAGGCCGCGCCGCCTCCGGCCAGGAGCAGCACGTTGGAGAGCCCGTCGGATATCTGGAGGGCGGCGGAGTTGGAGCCCGCCTCCTCCGGGGCCGACAGCTTCAGCAGCAGGACGCTGGTGGAGGCGATCACCATGCCCATCCCGAAGCAGCCGAAGGCCCAGGCGACGGCGACGGTCCAGACCGGGACCCCCTCGATCAGGACGGAGGGCGTGACGGCGATCGAGGCGGCGACCAGCACCATGCCGCTGACCATCAGCCGCTCCCGGTGGGGCTCCATGCGGGGCCGGGACTGTACGAACGAGCCGAGGGCCCAGGTCGCCCCGCCCACGGCCAGGGAGAGCCCGGCCATCGTCGGGGAGAGCCCGCGCTGGGTGACCAGCATCAGCGGTACGAAGGACTCGGCGGCGATGAACGACCCGGCGGCGACCCCGCGCAGCAGGACCACCGAAGGCAGCCCGCGCCCCGCCCGTACGGTCCCGGTGGGCAGCAGTCCGCGGACGGCGGGCACCAGCAGGGCGGTGCCGACGGCGGCCGGCAGGAGGGCGAGCCAGTTCAGCTCCTGCCCCGCGTACTGGAGCAGCCCCGCCCCGGCCGAGATCCCCAGGGCGAGCCGGATCCGGTGGCGGTCGTACGGCTCGGTGGCGGCGGCCGGGTCGGCGGGCCCGGAGGCCGTCCGCCGGATCGCCGGGAGGGCCAGGACGAGCGGGATCACTATGAGGGCCGGGATGCCGACGAAGACCCAGCGCCAGCCGAGGTGCTCGGTCACCGTCCCGGAGGCGAGCGGCCCGACGACGGAGGGGATCACCCAGCTCGCGGCGAAGGCCGCCAGGATCGCGGGCCGGATGCGCTCGGGGTAGGCCCGCCCGATGACCACGTACAGGGCGACGATCACCAGCCCGCCGCCGAGCCCCTGGACCGCCCGGCCCGCGATGAAGACCCACATGCTGGTGGCCGCCCCGGAGAGCAGCAGGCCGACGCCGAAGGCGGTGATCCCGGTGGCGAGCGGCTGGAGCGGCCCGCGCCGGTCGGCCCACTGCCCGGAGAGGACCATGGCGAACAGGCTGGTGGTGAAGTACGCGGAGAAGGCGAAGGCGTAGAGCGGGATCCCGTCCAGCTCGCGCGCGGCGACCGGCATGGCCGTGCCGACCGCCGTGGCCTCGAACGCGATGAGGAACACCACGGAGACGATGCCGATGCTGAGCGCCCGGTAGGTGCGCCCGAGGACCCCTTCGACGGCTGCGAGGGGGATGTCGGACAGCGGGTCCGAGGAGTGATCGTCGGTCGCGGGCGGCGCGAGGCGTGCGGCATCGGTTCCGTCACGCGGTTCGAGGGCGGTCATGGGCCCAGCGTAAGGGGCATGGAGCAGTTTGAACCCTGTCCATGGGCGGCACCGCACTCGGCCCTTGGTCGTAGGCCCCGGGCCTCGGCGCCGGACCGGGTGTGAACGGCGTATGGCAGTCGCGTTGCGGGCCCGCCGGATCCCTTGAGGCGGCGGGCGGAGAACCGTAGCGTCATGGACAGCAAGGAACACAGCACCGCACCGCACCGCAGGACCACGCACCGCAGCACCACGCACCACACCCGACCGTGTGCCCGAGAGGCTCAGGGGCTCGACTGCAACTCGAGTTACACCGGTTCGAATCCGGTCACGGTCTCCATCGCGAACCGGCCGTCCCCACGACAGGGGGCGGCCGGTTCGGCTTGCGCCGGTCGGCCGGTCAGCCGGTCTTCAGGGCTTTCATCACCTCGCGCGTATCGCTGATCAGATCGGCCCGGTGGGCGAGCATCTCAGGCTGGTCCAGCACGTCGGGCAGACCGTCCGTTCCGTTGTCGATGTCCGGAGGAGACATCCAGGAGGACAGGGCGAGCGTCGCGACGAAACCGCCTTCCACCACCCGCACGCGCAGGGATGCGTCCTCCATGATCAGCAGATATGCCAGGTCGCCGAGGTCCGGTACGCGCTCCACCCGGTCCACGCCCGTGCCGTCGATCTCCGTCAGCGTGCTGCTCGCCTCGAACTCGGGGCGCGGGTCGGTCGCCTTGTGCAACTCGGCCGTGAGGGACGCCTGATAGCCGGTGGACCAGCCCGAGGCCTCATCGCCGTCCGGCGCCCGAACCGCCGCCACCGTGAAGTCGACGGTACAGCGGATGCGGTGGAGGGCGGGGTGCTCGATGCCGTCCAGTTCGGTCGACGGCTGGGCCGCCGGCTCCCCCAGCGCCTCGGCGAGCGCCTTCAGCTCCACCGCCGCGCAGGAGTCGGACTCCACGCGGTAGCCGTGCGGGTCCGGCTTCCGGTCGTCGCCGATCCCGTACGCGAAGACCGCCGTCGCCCACACCGCCGACGCCACCACCGCTCCGGCGGCGGCCCACAGCAGCCGCCGCGCCCGGCGCCGGCCACCGGCCGGGAGCCCCTGCCTCGGATCGAACCCGCTCACCACGTCCGGGGGCGCATCCGACCCGGGCTCGCCCACCAGTTCCGGCTCAGTGATCACGTGCGGGCTCTCCCTTGTTCGGACAACGGTACGAACCTTTGGCCGGGTTCGGCCCTTCGCGGCATTCTCCGGCTATCCGGGCCGGCCCGGAAGCGTCCGGGTGCCCCCGTCGCTCGGAGAGCCTCTCGCTCCGGCAGGGGACGCGAAGGGCCCCGCACGGAACCGGGAGGCCGGGGGTTCGCGTGCGGGGCCGCTCACAGCCCGTGGGCCGTCAGACAGCGTCCAGAGAGTACGTACCCGTACCGTCCTGCCTGCCGCTGGAGTACTGGCGGACGAACTCCCCGTCCGCGTACCGGTCGTGGCCTATCATGGATCCGGTGTACTTGTTCTGCACACCGATCTTCGAGCTGCCGGGAACGTCGCGGTAGACGTAGAACCGCTGGAGGTCGTCCTCCGCGCAGGTGACCGTCCTCAGGACCGCCCGGTCGGTGGCCGCGTCCGGCGCGGCGATGGTCGCGCACCCGCCGTTGCCCCAGTTCCACAGGGTCGCCTCGATGACCCCGTTGCTCTCCGTCACGTTGCACAGGCGCCAGTGGTCCAGGTGGGCGCTGAAGATCGTCGAGGGCCGCAGGCGGACACCGTCGCTCGCCAGGACCGGCGCACCCCAGGACAGGGGCTTTCCGGGCACGGCGATCTTGTAGACCTGGGTCTGGCAGTCGAGTGCGGCCCGTGCGCCGCGCCCGGTGGCCCCGGGCTGTTCGGCGGACGTGCCGCTGGTGCGGGCCGGGGGCCGCGTGAGGCGGTCCTGGTCCTGCTGCTCCGGCTTCTGCTGCTGCTTCGCCGTCGGCGCCACCGCACCCGCCGGGCGCTCGGCCTTCGCGGCGGGCGAGCCGCAGTCGAGGAGCCCCTGGGCCTTGGCCATGATGCTGCCCGCGGGCACCGTGTCCTGGCAGCGCACCGCGCCTTCCTCAAGGGTGGTGTAGGTGGTGAAGCTGCCACCGCCGGGCCCCTCGGCCCACTTCAGCGCCCAGCTTCCGTCGCTCTGCTGGGAGCGGTTGCAGTTGAGGCTTCCGTAGGTACCGGTGACCTTTTTCGTGCCCTTGTAGACGCCGTAGTAGCCGGGCTGGTTGAAGCTCCACACAACCGTGTTCGACTCGCTGCTGGTGGAGGCGTAGTCGACCTTCACCTCCAGACCGAGGCTCGCTTTGGCCGCTTCGAGGGTCGCGACGGCGAAACTGCCCTCGACGCCGCCGGTGAGGCCGACGGAGACCGTGATGACCGTCTCGGTGCTGGTGACGACGGTGTGGTTGCCGGTGCTGCCCTCGGTGACGTACCAGCCCTTGAAGTGGGTGATCGTCGGGGACACTTCGGTGTTCTTGATGTACGGGTGGCGGGTGCCGAGCTCGGCCGCGGTGCAGGCGCCGCCGAGCTGGGGTGCCACCGTGGCGGTCGGTACCGCGGCAGCGGGTGAGGCGGCGAGGCCCAAGGCGGCGACCGCGTGGACGGTCACCGCCATGAATGATCTGCCGGTGAGACTCCTGGTTTCTGTGGGACGCATAGCTGTCTGTTTCCCCCTGGTCGTGACGGCCCGGACCGAACAGAGGCGAATGTAGCGGCCACAGGGGGTGCCGGAGTGAGACCCGAACTAGCCAGGAATTACCGGGGAGGGGCTTATTCCTCCCGGGCCACGACCGGGTCGGGGTCGTGTTCGTCGCTCTCGTCGGGCCCCGGTACGCCCTCACCGCCACCGTGGCGACGGCGCCTGCTGAGCGGGGCCGTCGCCAGGGGTACGCGTCAGCCCTTGGGAGGCGTCGCCACCGCCGCCTGCGGCCTGATCGGCAGTCGGTTCACCGGGCGGCCCGTCGCCGAGCGGACTGCCGAGGCGACCGCCGCGGGGGCCGTGACGACCGGGACGGCCGAGGCCGGCTTCGCGCCGAAGGGGGCCACCACGTCGCGTTCCTCGACCAGTTTCACGATGCGGATGTCCGGGGCGTCCAGCGAGGTCGGGAGCGCGTAGCCGGTCAGGTCGGGGTGGCGGATGAGGCCGCGGGCGGTCCGGAGGTTCTCCGTGAGGGCCGCGCCGATGCCCTGGGTGATGCCCGCCTCGATGCGGATCGCCAGCTGGGCCGGGTTCAGGACGCGGCCGACGTCCTGGGCGACCGCCATCTCGACCACGCGGACGGAGCCGAGCTCGATGTCGACGTCGACCACCGCCCGTACCGCGCAGAACGCGAGGCCGACGAACGCGTCGCCCTGGCCGGACTCGTCCAGCGGTTCCGTGGGGTGGGGGCGGCACTGGGCGGTGGCCCAGAGTTCCTTGCCGTCCAGCTCCTCGGTGACCGTCGTGGACAGCACCCCGTCGTACGAGGTGATCTTGCCGTCGGCGATCTGGAGCAGCTCCGTGGACATGCCGAACTTGTGGGCCAGCGGCTGGAGCAGCTGGGTGCGGACCATCTTCGCCGCGCGCTCCACCGCCCCGCCCGACACCCAGGTGTGGCGGCCGTGCGTCGCCGGGCCCGCCGGGGGCTGGTCGGTGTCGACGGCGGCCACGTGGACCTCTTCGATGCCCAGGGTCTCCTGGACGATCTGGCGGGCCAGCGTGGTGAAGCCCTGGCCCGTCTCCACCGCCGCGCAGATCACCGTGGCCACGCCGTCGTGGACCCGGACCGTGGCCGTCGAGACCTCGTCCTTGCCCTCGGCACCCAGCATGTGGACCATGCCCAGGCCGTAGCCCACGCCCCGGCGCACCGCCCCGGGCTCCCCCGCGCCCTCGGGGCCGCCCGGCAGCAGCCAGTCGTCCTCCGGGGCGTCCTTGGGGAGGGAGGGAAGGGGGAACTCGCGGACCGCCTGGAGCAGTTCGGCCACGGGGGCCGGGCAGGTCACCGTCTGGCCCGTGGGCAGGATGTCGCCCGTGGAGAGCGTGTTGCGCAGGCGCAGTTCGGCCGGGTCGATGCCCAGCTTCCCGGCCAGCTTGTCCATCTGGCCCTCGTACGCCGCGCAGACCTGCATCGCGCCCTCGCCGCGCACATGGCCCGACGGCGGGTTGTTCGTCCGGACCGCCCAGCCCTCGATGAAGGCGTGCGGGACGACGTACGGCCCGCAGGCGAAGGCCACGGCGGCCGCCAGGGACTCCGATGAGGCGTCGGCGTACGCGCCGGCGTCCAGGAGGATCTGGGCCTCCACCTTGACCAGCCGGCCCTCCGCGTCCGCGTGATGGCGGTAGCGCAGGAGCGTGGGGTGGCGGTGGGTGTGGCCGAGGAAGGACTCCTCGCGGCTCGCGGCGAGCTTCACCGGGCAGCCGGTGCGCAGCGCGAGCAGTCCGAGGGGGATCTGGAAGCCCGGGTCCTCACGGTCGCCGGTCGCGCCCGGCACCCCGGTCACGACGACCTTGACCCGGTCCGGTTCCAGGCCGAAGCAGGCGGCGATCAGGTCGCGGTCGGTGTGCGGGTCGGTGGAGGCGGTGTAGATCTCCACGCCGCCGTCCGGGCGGGGCACGGCGAGGCCGGCCTCCGCGCCGATGGGGGCCGGGTCCTGGCGGCCGATGCGGTACAGGCCCTCCACCACGACCTCGCCCGTCGCCTCCGCGTCGCCGTAGCGCAGCGGGATGTGGCGGATCAGGTTGCCGTCGGGGTGCAGGGGCTCCGCCGCGAACGCCTTCTCCGGGTCCGTGACCGGCTCCAGCACCTCGTACCGTACGGCGATGGCGGCGGCGGCCAGCCGTGCGGTGTCCGGGTGGTCGGCGGCGACGGCGGCGATCGGCTCGCCGTGGTGACGGACCAGGTCGGACGCGAACACCGGGCGGTCCACGACGTGGCGGCCGTAGTTGCTCTCCCCCGGCACGTCCTCGTGCGTGACGACCGCGCGCACCCCGGGCATCTCCTCGGCGCCCGAGGTGTCGATGGACAGGATCCGCGCGTGCGGGTGCGGGGAGCGCAGCACGGCCGCCCACAGCAGGCCCTCGGCCCAGAGGTCCGCCGCGTACGGGAAGGTGCCCTCGGTCTTCGCGCGGGCGTCGGCGGCGGGGAGCGACGCCCCCAGGCCCATCCGGGGCAGCTCCTGGTCCGGTCCGCCGCCGGGCCCGCCGCTCAGCGCGTCGATCCTGGGCAGGCTGGTGCTGGTCGCGTTGGCCGCGGTGGCCGCGTCGCTGCTCACGCCGCCTCCTTGTCGATCACCTGGTACTGGTGTTGCGTGTGCCGCTGCTGTGCGGCGGGGCCGCGGACGTGCCTCACAGCGCCTCTCCCTCGTGCGGGTGGGGTCCCCGCTGCACGCCGCCGGCGCCCGGCTCGGCCTGGTGCGGGATGCGGGCCTCGTCCTGGGCCGCCGTGGCCGCCTCGGCGGTCGCCTCGCGGGCCGCGACGACGTCCGCGACGGCGTCGAGCACGCCCCGGTAGCCGGAACAGCGGCAGAGGTTGCCGCAGAGTGCCTGGCGGGTCTCCAGCTCGCTGGGGGCGTGGTTGCCCTCCAGGAGGTCGTGGACGGTCATCGCCATGCCGGGGATGCAGAAGCCGCACTGGACGGCTCCGCAGGCGGACAGGGCGCGCTGGACGTCGGACGGCTCGCCGTCCACGGCGAGGCCCTCGACCGTACGCACCTCGCTGCCCGCCGCCGTGGCCGCGGGGACCAGGCAGGAGGCGACCAGCCGCCCGTCGACCTGGACGTTGCAGGCGCCGCACTCGCCCTGCGAGCAGCCGTCCTTGGCCCCGGCCAGACCGAGGCGCTCGCGGAGCACGTAGAGCAGGGACTCGCCGATCCAGGCGTCGCTGACCGGGCGGTCCACGCCGTTCACATGGAGCTGGTAGGACGCGGACGGGTGCTCGCTCGGTGCGTCGAGGAGGGCGGGGCCGGGGGCCGGGGCGGGGATGACGTCGGCTTCCGGGGCCGCTTCCGGGGCCGCGTCGTCCAAAGTCGCGTCCTGCGCCGCTTCCGGGGCTCCGTCCGGGACTGGGTCCTGTGCCGTGTCCGGGGCCGTGTCCGCTTCGGCCTCGGGAGCGGGTGCCGTCCCGGGCTCCTCGGCGGCGGGGGCCTCGGCGTCGGGGGTGGTGTCGGCGGCGGGCTCCGCGTCCGCCGCCCGGGCTGTTTGCTGCGCCGGTTCGTCCCGCGCCGGCCCGTCCGTCGCCGGTTCCGCTTCCGGGGCCTGCTCCGCCACGGGGACGGGGTCGGTCACCGGCTCCGGCTCCGGCTCCGGGGTGGCCCAGGGGGCGGGGGCGCCGCCGGGGAGCGTCGCCGGGCGGGCGCTGTCCGCGTACCACTGCGGCGCCTGCGCCGAGGCCAGGAACTCGCCCGATTCGTCCGGGAGGTCCCCGTCCGCCACCGGAATCGTCCACTGGCCGGTGTGCCCGGTCTGGCCGGACTGGCCAGGGTGGCCGGGCTGGCGCGTCTGGCCGGTGTGGTCCACCTGACCGGCGTGGTCACCGTGGTCCGCCCGGTCGGCATGGTCCGCCGCCCGGTCGTCGTGGCCGGGGTGTCCGCCCTCCGGGGCCGCCGCCGTCTGCGGGGCCGGCGGCCCGCCGAACGCCTCGGTGAAGTTCCACTGGGCCGTGGCGTGCGACGTGTCCTGGTACGGGCCCTGGTAGCCGCCCTGCCCGCCCTGCTGGTTCGGGTCCGGCCAGTGGACCGCGCCGGGCTCCTGGGCGACGGAGTCGTGGGCGGCGGCCTCCTGGGCGCGCTGCTCGGCCTGTGCCTGCTGCGTCTGCGTCTGGAGCACCCAGCTGCCCGTCGCCGCCGGGTCCAGACCTGCGGCCGGGGTCAGCGGCAGGATCATCGGCGGGACGTACCCCTGGCCGGGAGCGGCCAGGGGAATGTTCGCCAGGTCCTCCGGCGGGAGGTGGACGAACGCGGTGGCGTCGGCGTCGAACCCGTCGCCCTGCGGCGTCGGCTCCCAGCCGCCGTAACGGGGGTCCGGGCCCTCGGGGTGGCCCTGCCGCCCGTGCTGGTCGGGGAATTCCTCATTGCTCACGACAGTGCCCTCCCCAGCGCGCGTCGGGCGAGCGCGGCGACGGTGCGCCGCAGGTGCAGTACGGCCGGGGACAGCGGCGGGGCCTCTGTTCCGTCGGCGGGTGGTGCGTGGTCGGGGATGCAGGCCGCGGCGACGTACTCGCCGAAGGCGGCCAGCGCGTCGGGGGCCAGGCCCCGCTCGCCGTCCCAGTCGATCAGCGAGGCGATCCAGCGCTCCGCCTCCAGCGGGCGCAGCGGCATCGGGGCGATGGCGCCGACCGCGCAGCGCACGCCCCGGCGGGCCGGGTCCAGGACGATGGCGACCGAGGCGGTGGCGCGGCCCGGGCCGGTGCGGCCGGTGGCCTTCAGGAACACCTGCGGGGCGTGCAGCAGCGGTACGCGGACGAAGCCGATCAGCTCCGCGGGTTCCAGCAGTTCACGGCCCGCCAGCAGGTGGGAGACGGGGATCTCGCGGCGGGCTCCGTCGGGGCCCGCGATGACCAGCTCGGCCTCCAGCGCGGCCAGCACCGGCAGGGCGTCGCCGGTGGGCGCGGAGGTGACGATGTTGCCGCCGAGCGTGCCGGCGTTACGGATCTGCGGTGGTCCCGCGGCGCGGGCGGAGGCGGCGAGGGCGGGGATCAGGGCGGCGAAGTCGGGTCGCCCCATGCGGGCGTGGGTGAGGCCGGCGCCGAGGAGCGCGTGGCCGTCCTGGTAGTGCCAGCCGCGCAGCTCGCTGATCCGGCCGAGGCCGACCAGTCCCGAGGGGCGCAGGAGCCCCTTGTTGACGGCCGCCATCAGGTCCGTGCCCCCCGCGACCGGAACGGCTGCGGGCATGGCGCCGAGTGCCGCCACGGCCTCGTCCAACGAGGCCGGCAGCGTCACCGTCTGCATCGCCTGCGGTGCGTGCGTGGTCAACCCAGCTGCCCCTTCCCGGTCTCCCGGCTGTCCCGCCTGTTCCGCCGTACGGTACGTGTTCACAGCCCGGACGTGGCAACTCTGGCACATCTTCCGGCCGGACCGTCGCGAGGGTCCGCGAAGGGTGGATCCGTCCCTGACCTGCGAGATGGCCGGGTTTCGTCCTTCTTCGGCAGGGAGGGTGAATTGGCACTCTTCAGCGAGGCTTGTACGACTTATTGCGGTTCGCGGCCTCGCTCCGGCGCGTGGGGCGGGGTCTCGGGCGCGTGCCGTCAGGGCTGTTGGGCCCGGACGCACGCCGGCCGCGGCGGTCCCGGAGGACGGCCGCGGCCGGGCGGTGCGGTGCGGGGTCACACCACGGGCGGAGCTCCCTCGCGCGGGAAGCCGAGGACGCCGGGGCGCTGCTGCCGGGGGTACGGGCCGCCCGGCGGGCGGTAGTCCACGCCGAGGGCGTCGAGCCGGGCGTAGTGGGCCGTCATCCGGGCGTCGAACGCCGCGAAGTCCCGGTCGGCCGGGGCGGGCAGGACGGACCAGGCGACCTCGGCGAAGGCGGCGAGGCGCGGGAAGACCTGGTAGTCGACGCGGGCCCGGTTCTGCATGACCTCGGTCCAGACGTTGGCCTGGGTGCCCAGGATGTGACGGGCCGCCTCCTCGCTGAGGCCCGGCGGGACGGGCTCGAAGCGGTAGACGTCCTCCAGGCTGCGGACGTACCCGATGGGCATCGGCTCGTCGGGGCCGCCGTCCTGACGGTGGTCCAGATACACCTGCTGCTCGGGGCACATCACGACGTCGTGCCCGGCCTCGGCGGCCGCGATGCCGCCGCCGTAGCCGCGCCAGGAGGAGACCACGGCCCCCTCGGCGAGGCCCCCTTCGAGGATCTCGTCCCAGCCGATGAGGCGGCGGCCCCGCTCGGTGAGCCAGGCGTCGAAGTGCCGGATGAACCAGGACTGGAGCCCGTCCTCGTCCTTCACACCGAGTTCGGCGATCCGGGCCTGGGCGAGCGGGGACTCCTTCCACTGCCCCTTGGGGCACTCGTCGCCGCCCATGTGGACGAACGGGGAGGTCTCGGCGGGGAAGAGTTCGAGCACCTCCTCCAGGACGCCTTCGAAGAAGCGCAGGGTGTCGTCGGTGGGGGCGAGTACGTTCGGATTGACGCCCCAGGTGTCCCAGACGGTCAGGGCGGTGGTGTCGACGACGTCGGTGTTGCCCAGCTCGGGGTAGGCGCTGATGGCCGCCTGCGAGTGGCCCGGGATGTCGATCTCGGGGACGACCCGGATGTGCCGCTCGGCGGCGTAGGCGACGATCTCGCGGATGTCGTCCTGGGTGTAGAAGCCGCCGTAGGGGGTCTCGTCCCACAGGTCGGAGGCCCGGTGGCCGTATTTGGTGCGTGAGCGCCAGGAGCCGACCTCGGTCAGCCGGGGGTAGCGCTTGATCTCGATGCGCCAGCCCTGGTCGTCGGTGAGGTGGAAGTGGAAGACGTTCAGCTTGTGGGCGGCCAGCAGGTCCAGGTAACGCAGGACGTCGTCCTTGGGCAGGAAGTGCCGGCAGACGTCGAGCATCATGCCGCGCCAGCCGAAGCGGGGTTCGTCCTCGACGACGACCGCCGGGACCTCCCAGGCGCGGCTCGCGGCGAGGGGCGCGCGCCGGAAGGCGTCCGGGCCGAGGAGCTGACGGAGGGTCTGCGCCCCCCGGAAGACGCCCGCGGCGCTGCCGCCCGTGAGGCGTACGGCCTCGGTTCCGACGGCGAGACGGTAGGCCTCGGGGGCCAGTTCCTCGTCGAGGGCGAGCACGATGCCGTGCTCGCCCGTGCCCTCGGCCAGGGGCAGTCCGGTGGCCGCGCCGAGCGTGGTGCGCAGCCAGCGGGCAACGCCCTCCGTGCCCGGCGCGGCGCTCAGCGGGGTCTCGTGGCCCAGCGGGTACGGCCGCCCGGAGGGGGCCGCCGTCAGAGTGCGCGGGGCCGGGATCAGACCGAGAGCCGCGGCGTCCACGGCGCCCGTGGAGAGGGAGTCCTCGGGTGTCATGCCATCAGTCCTTTACCGCTCCGCCCAGTCCGGAGACGAGGCGTCGCTGTACGAGTACGAAGAAGACCAGTACGGGAATGGTCATCACCGTCGAGGCTGCCATGATCCCTCCCCAGTCGTTCTCGTCCGGTTTGAAGAAGACCAGCAACGCCATGGGCAGCGTCGACTGGGAGGTGTCGCTGATGATGAACGACTTCGCGAACAGGAAGTCGTTCCAGGTGGTGATGAAGGAGAAGACGCTGGTCGCCACGAGGCCCGGGAAGACCAGCGGGAAGAGGATCTGCCACAGGAAGCGGGTGCGGCTGGCCCCGTCGATGTAGGCGGCCTCCTCCAGGGCTTCGGGGACGGCCTTGACGAAGCCGCGCAGCATCCAGATGGCGAACGGCAGCGAGAAGGCGAGGTGCGGCAGGATCAGCGAGCCGAGCGTGTTCAGCTGGCCGAAGTCCCGCATCAGGAAGAACAGCGGGATGGTCAGCGCCTCCACCGGCACCATCTGCGCGACCAGGAACATGATCAGCAGCGTGGTGCGGAACTTGAAGCGGAAGCGGGTCACGGCGGTGGCGGCGAGGAAGGCGATCAGCGCGGAGAGGATGACGACCGTGCCCGCCACCAGCAGGCTGTTGAGGAAGTAGCGGCCGAAGTCCTGCTGTTCGAAGACCCGGCGGAACGAGTCGAGCGAGGGGGACAGCGTCCAGGGGCGGGCTTCGGTGGACTGGATCTCCCCGGCCGGTTTGAAGGCGGAGAGCACCATCCAGTAGAGGGGGAAGGCGACCGCCACCGCGATCAGCAGGGCGGCGGCCTCGGCGGCCAGCCTGCCGGGCCGCTTGACGCGCAGCAGCTTGGCGATGCCGTCGCCGCGCGTGCCCTTCGCGGGACCGCGTACGGGACTGCCGGTCGTCGCGCTCACAGTTCCTCCCCCTGGCGCCTCACCAGGCGCAGATAGACCAGCGTGACGGCCAGCAGGATCACCAGCATCACGACGCCGATCGCGGATCCGAGGCTGTACTGCGAGGACGCGAACGCCTTCTGGTACGCGTACACGTTGAGCACCAGGTTCTGGCCGGCGATGCCGCCGCCGCTGGTCATGACGTAGATCTGGGTGAAGACCTTGAAGTCCCAGATGATCGACTGGATGGTGACGACGATCAGGATGGGCTTGAGCATCGGCGCCATGATGGTGCGCCAGATCCGCCACTGGGACGCGCCGTCCAGCGAGGCGGCCTCCAGCACTTCGGTCGGGATGGCCCGGATGCCCGCGTACACGGTGACCATCACGAACGGGAACGAGCACCACAGGACCGCGAAGAGCACCACGGCGAAGGCGCTGTAGCGCCCGTACATCCAGGAGAAGTCGCCGAGTCCCAGCATCTTGTTGACCGGCCCGAAGTCGGGGTCGAAGAGGAAGACCCAGACGGTGGAGCCGGTGATCGCGGGGGTGGCCCAGGCGCCGAGCGCGGCCATCATCAGCGCGAGCCGGGGCACGGCGCGGACGCGGGTGAGCAGGACGGCCAGCGCGCAGCCGACGATCAGGGTGGACACCACGCAGGCCGCGGCGAAGACCACGGTGGCGAGGAGGACCTGCCAGAACTGGCTGTCGTTGAAGAGGGTGGCGTAGTTGCCGAAGCCCTGGAAGGTGGTGGGCTCGCCGCCGCTGACCTGGGCCTGGGTGTACTCCAGGAACGAGATCAGGCCGAGTTGGTAGATCGGGTAGACCAGCAGCCCGGCGAGCAGGACGAGCGCCGGCAGGAGGTAGAGCCACGGGGTCCAGCCGGCGCGGTTCGCGGGCGAGACGGACCGGCCGCGCCGGGGCGGGCGGCCGGCCGGGGTGCCGCCGCCCTTACCGGCCGCGGGCGGCACCTTGAGCGAGGTGGTGTGCGTGGTCATCGTCAGCCCGCGTCGGTGAAGGCCGTGTCCATCTTCTTCGCCGCGCCGTCCGAGGCCTCGGCCACGTCCTTACGGCCGGAGACGATCTCCTGGAACATCGTCGGCAGGACCAGCGAGGCGTCGATCTGGCCCCAGGCGGGCGAGGCGGGGACGAACTTGGCGCCCGCGCCCAGGGTCTCGACGAACGGGGCGACGAAGGGCTCCTTCTTCGCGGCGTTGTCCAGGACGTCGGTGTAGGTGGGCAGGAAGCCCATCGCGTCGAACATCTCGGCCTGGGCCTTCTTGCCGCTGAGCGACTTCATCAGGTCGACGGCGAGGGTGCGGTGCGAACTGCTCTTGAGGATGCCGAGGTTGTTGCCGCCGGCGAAGGCGGGGGCGATGGAGTTCTTGGCGACGCCGGGCAGCGGGACGACGGCGTACTTGCCCTTGACCGCGCCCGCCTCGACGGCCGCGTGGCTGAAGTCGCCGCCGATGGCCATGGCGGCCTTGCCGGAGGCGAAGGCGGTCACGGTGGCGTTGCCGCCCATGGAGGCGCACTTGGCGGCCGGGCAGTTGTCGTCGCCGAAGAGGGAGGTGTAGGCCTCGATGCCCTTGCGGGACTTCTCGCTGTTGATGCCCGACTTGTACGTCCCGCCGGTCTCGCCCGCGAGCTCGCCGCCGTTGGCCCAGATGAAGGGCATCGCGCCGTAGGTGTACGCGCCGCCGACCGCGAGGCCGTAGAGGTCGGGCTTGGCCTTGCGGATCTTCTTGGCCGTGGAGATCAGCTCGGCCTGCGACTTGGGGGCCTCGATGCCGAGGTCCTCGAAGACGTCGGTGCGGTAGTAGAGGGCCCGGACGCCGACGAAGAAGGGAGCGCCGTAGATCTTGTCGCCGACGGTGACCGACTGCTTGGCGATGGGGTCGGTGTCCTTGGCCTCGTCCCAGGCGCCGAACTCCTCGGTGATGTCCGCGAGTCCGCCGTCCTTGACGTATCCGGCGGTGTCGGAGTTGCCGTACTCGATGAGGTCCGGGGCGCTCTTGGGGTCGTTGAACGCGGCCTTGATCCGCTGCGCGCGGGTGTCGACCGGTATGTACTCGACCTCGACCTTCGCACCCTTGTGGGCCTTCTCGAACGCGGCGACGGCCGTGTCGACGACCTTCTCCTTGGGCTTGTTGCCGACCTCCTGGAAGAGCCAGACACGGAGCGTGCCGCTCTTCTCGTCACCCTTCGCACTGGTGTCGGAGGTCTGCGGCGCGCAGGCGGTGGCGGTGAGGCCGGCCAGCACAAGCGCCGCAGCCGGGGCGGCAATTCGGGCAGAAAGCTTCATCCGGAACCCCTACCGGTCATGCGTTGCATCATGTGCAACGTGCGTTTCGTTCTGCACAACTGGCAGGAGAGTAGATCCGCGTTCCGGCGACGACAAGTGGTCTCGACCACTCTGTGACCAGCGGATGCAGCCCGTGCAACGCGAGCGCCCGGTCACCGAGGGTGACCGGGCAAGCGGAAGGCCCCCGGGGCGTGCGGTGTCGCACGCCCCGGGGGCCTTCCGGCAAGTGAGGTCCGGACCTACTTCTTGTCCTTGCCGCCGCCCTTGCCCTTGTCCTTGTCGCCGCCGGCGCCCATGGACTCGTAGATCTCCTTGCACATGGGACAGACCGGGTACTTCTTGGGGTCGCGCCCCGGCACCCAGACCTTCCCGCACAGCGCGACCACGGGAGTGCCCTCCAGGGCACTCGCCATGATCTTGTCCTTCTGGACGTAATGGGCGTAGCGCTCGTGGTCGCCGTCGCCCCTCGACACCTGCGGCGTCGGCTCGACGAGGGTCCCCGTACCTGCCCCGCGATCGGGCTCAAGAGTGCTCATAACCGCCAAGGGTACTGAAAGAGGCGGCCCCCGGTTGAGGGAAGGGTCACCCCCGGTCGAGCGGAGGTTCGTCCCTCAGGTGAACGACGGGGCGCCCCCTGGCCGAGCGACGGTTCGTCGCTCAGTTGAGCGAAGGGTCGTCCGGATACGTGGCGATCATCGCGAGCTCGCTGCGCTGACGGCGGAGCACCGCGCGCCAGAGCCGTTCGGGGCGCGGGGAGGAGACGTCGCCGGGCTCCGACTCGACCACGTACCACGCGCCCTCGTTCAGCTCGCCCTCCAGCTGACCGGGGCCCCAGCCCGCGTATCCGGCGAAGATCCGCAGCGATCCGAGGGCGGGGCCGAGCAGCTCCGGCGGGGTCTCCAGATCGACCAGACCGATCGCCCCGTGCACCCGCCGCCAGCCGAGCGGGCCCTCGTCGCCGGGGATCACCGCCACGCCGAGCGCGGAGTCGAGCGAGACCGGGCCGCCCTGGAAGACGACGTCCGGCTCGCCGGTCAGACTCGCCCAGGACGCGAGGATGTCGCCGACGCCGACCGGGGTCGGGCGGTTGAGGACCACGCCGAGGGAGCCCTCCTCGTCGTGGTCGAGGAGCAGCACCACCGCCCGGTCGAAATTCGGGTCCGTGAGGGCGGGTGCGGCCACGAGCAGCCGCCCTGTGAGCGAGGACACCTCCGTCATGGCAGGAATGATCCCGCATCTTCACCCTCCACGGGGGGTGAGTGACCGTGATGCCGCCCTCAGGAGAGCGAGCGCAGCTCAGGGCGCACGGAGGCACGGGGAGCGCACCGTCGGGCGGCGGCGCGGTGGGCCATCCGGACGGTAACCCTCCGCAAGATCGGGTGCGCGGAGGGTGTTGTGGCCGTTTCATGACGTTCGTACACCCCCCTTCGTCTTACGGAAGGGGGGTAGGAGGCCATTACCCTTTTCTTTGGCCCCCTGCCCGACCACTCCGGAACGCGAGATACATGACCGGCACAGACGATGTCCTGCTTGTCCACGGCGGAACCCCGCTGGAGGGCGAGATCCGCGTCCGAGGCGCCAAGAACCTGGTGCCGAAGGCCATGGTCGCCGCGCTGCTCGGCAGCGGGCCCAGCCGCCTCCGCAACGTTCCCGACATCCGTGACGTACGGGTGGTCCGGGGGCTCCTCCAGCTCCACGGCGTCACCGTCCGGCCCGGCGACGAGCCGGGCGAACTGATCCTCGACCCCTCGCACGTCGAGTCGGCGAACGTCGCCGACATCGATGCCCACGCGGGTTCTTCGCGTATCCCGATCCTGTTCTGCGGCCCGCTGCTGCACCGCCTCGGCCACGCCTTCATCCCGGGCCTGGGCGGCTGCGACATCGGCGGCCGGCCGATCGACTTCCACTTCGAGGTGCTGCGCCAGTTCGGCGCGACCATCGAGAAGCGGGCGGACGGCCAGTACCTGGAGGCCCCGCAGCGGCTGCGCGGCACCAAGATCCGGCTGCCGTACCCCTCGGTGGGCTCCACCGAGCAGGTGCTGCTCACCGCCGTCCTCGCCGAGGGCGTCACCGAGCTGTCCAACGCGGCCGTCGAGCCGGAGATCGAGGACCTCATCTGCGTACTGCAGAAGATGGGCGCGATCATCTCCGTGGACACCGACCGGACCATCCGGATCACCGGTGTCGACAAGCTCGACGGTTACACCCACCGGGCGATCCCGGACCGCCTGGAGGCGGCTTCCTGGGCGTCGGCGGCGCTGGCGACCGAGGGCAACATCTATGTGCGCGGCGCGCAGCAGCGCTCGATGATGACCTTCCTGAACACCTTCCGCCGGGTCGGCGGGGCCTTCGAGATCGACGACGAGGGCATCCGCTTCTGGCACCCGGGCGGCGCGCTGAACGCCATCGCGCTGGAGACGGACGTGCACCCCGGCTTCCAGACGGACTGGCAGCAGCCCCTGGTGGTCGCGCTGACGCAGGCCGCGGGCCTGTCGATCGTCCACGAGACGGTGTACGAGTCGCGGCTCGGCTTCACCTCCGCGCTCAACCAGATGGGCGCGCACATCCAGCTGTACCGCGAGTGCCTCGGCGGCTCGGACTGCCGCTTCGGCCAGCGCAACTTCCTGCACTCGGCGGTCGTCTCCGGACCGACCAAGCTCCAGGGCGCCGACCTGGTCATCCCGGACCTCCGGGGCGGCTTCTCGTACCTGATCGCGGCACTGGCGGCGCAGGGCACCTCCCGGGTGCACGGCATCGACCTGATCAACCGCGGTTACGAGAACTTCATGGAGAAGCTGGAGAAGCTCGGCGCGAAGGTCGAACTGCCGGGCGGTTCGCTCGTCTGACCGTCCCCGTGCGCCGTGACGGCCGCACAGTGCTGCCGCACACAGCACTGCGCACCGCGCGGTTCCCGCGTGAGCGGCCCGCAGCCCCGGTTCCGGACTCGGAGCCGGGGCTGCGGGCTGTCGGGCGTCAGAAGGGCCCCTGAAGGCCGCGTGAGCGGGCATGGCGGGCGTAGCGCCCCGGGGTGGTGCCCGCGATCCGCTTGAAGTGCCGCGTGAGGTGGGACTGGTCGTGGAAGCCGACGGCGGCGGCCGCCTCGCCGGGCGGCATCCCGTCGAGCAGCAGACGGCGGGCCCGGTCGACGCGGCGGGACGTCACGTACTGGTGCGGCGCGATGGCGTACGCCGCGCTGAACGCCCGTACGAGGTGGGTGGGGTGCGCGTGCAGCAGCCGGGCGGCCCCGGCCAGGGTGACGCCCTCGCGCAGCCGCTCGTCGAGGAGCTCGCGCAGCTCCCGTGCGACGCCCCGGCCGGGCGGCGGGCCCGTCGGGAGGCCCCCGGGGCGCAGGTGCCCCCGCAGCCGCTCGCCGATGAACGCCAGGCGACTCTCCGCCTCGAACGCGTCACCCGGGTCCGCCAGGGCGGTGTGCAGCCGGCCGACGCGGGTGCGCAGCAGCGGGTCGGCGAGGTCGGGGGCGTCCACGGCGGGCCCGACGAGGCCCGCGTCGAGGTGCGTCATGTCCAGGTAGATCACCCGTTTACGGAAGCCGTCGGTGGTCGCGGGAGAGCCGTTGTGCGGGACGCCGGGCGGCAGCAGGCTCACCGTGCCGTCCGGGGTGGAGCGCTCGTGGCGGTCCAGGTCGTAGCGGACGGCGCCGTCGTCGACGATCAGGAGCGTCCAGGCGTCGTGGACGTGCATGGGGTAGGCGTGCTCGGTGAAGCGGGCGTGGAAGACCTCCACGACGCCGGCGACTGCCGGGCGCCAGGCCGCGACGTCTCTGATCTCCTGCCGTGGCGCCACGCCAAGAACGTACAAGACCGCGCCCGGGTCCACCGGCCAGTCTCGAACCATGAGAAACACGCACGAGACCGAAACGCAGGGCGGGACCGAAACCCAGCGCGTGACCGAGCGCGGGACCACGGTGGCCGGGAGCGTCCCCGTCCGTTTCGACACGAAGGTCGCGGTGCTGCTCCGTGACGACCTGGAGTCCTGGCAGCGCCTGAACGTGACCGCCTTTCTGGTCAGCGGCCTGGGGACGGCGGCGCCCGAGGTGATCGGCGAACCCTACGAGGACGCCGACTCCACCGCGTATCTGCCGATGCTCCGGCAGCCCGTGCTGGTCTTCGAGGGGGCGAAGGAGACGGTGACCGCCGCGCACGCCAGGGCGCTGTCCCGGTCGCTGGCGACGGCCGTGTTCACCGCGGACCTCTTCGGCACGGGCAACGACCGGGACAACCGGGCGGCCGTACGGGCGGTGGGCCGGGACGCCCTGGATCTGGTGGGCCTCGCCGTGTACGGGCCGCGCAACGCCGTGGACAAGGTCCTCAAGGGGGCGCGGATGCACCCCTGAGTCCTCCGCACGCCCGTGGGAGCCCTCGCATGCCCCCGGCACGGTGCGGGGGCTCCTGCGGGGCGCATGTGCCTCCGGCATGCGCGAGGGCGGCCACTCCTGGTCGGGAGTGGCCGCCCTCTGTTGCGCCGTTGAGGGTTACTTGCCCTTGGCGGCTTCCTTGAGCTTCGAGCCCGCGGAGACCTTCACGCTGTAGCCGGCGGGGATGTTGATCGGGTCGCCGGTCTGCGGGTTGCGAGCGGTGCGAGCGGCACGGTGGGTGCGCTCGAAGGTCAGGAAGCCGGGGATGGTGACCTTCTCGTCGCCCTTGGCGACGATCTCACCGACGGTCTCGGCGAGCGCGGCCAGCACGGCGTCGGCGTCCTTGCGAGTCACCTCGGCGCGGTCGGCCAGGGCGGCCACCAGCTCACTGCGGTTCATGTTGTTACTCCCGTGTTCTTCTTGCCTGTGAGGCGTGAGATCGAAGCCGATGCTGCCAGGGCCCTCTGACAGTCCCCGGACCCGGGTCTGATGTCAGACCCTCTCGCCCGATTACGCATCCTGCCCCCACCAGCGGCGGGAAAGCCAATCCGGAACCCTTCGGGGTCAATGAAAAGCGCCACGGTTCGCTCGTGGTGACGCTCCGTCGACTTGGCCGAGCGGACCGCAGCGGATGCCGGGCCCCGCGGGGCCCACTGCCCGCCCACCCTAAAGGGGCGTTTGGGGCGCCGCGACCCGCGACGCGCCGTACGGCACGGGCGGGTGCGGCCCGGGGTGTCCTGCGAGTGCCCCGTGAGAGGCCTCCGAAACGGTGGGGTCAGACGGAGGCGGAGGGGGCTGCTCCGGCGCCCGCGGCGGCCTTCGCGGCGGCCCGGACGGCTCCGGCGACCGCTCCCGCCACCTTGTCGTTGAAGACCGAGGGGATGATGTAGTTCGCGTTGATCTCGTCCTCGGCGACCACGTCGGCCAGCGCGCCGGCCGCGGCGAGCATCATCTCCGTGTTGACGGTGCGGGACTGAGCGTCCAGCAGGCCGCGGAAGACACCCGGGAAGACCAGCACGTTGTTGATCTGGTTGGGGAAGTCCGAGCGGCCGGTGGCGACGACCGCCGCCGTCTGACGGGCGACCGCGGGGTCGACCTCGGGGTCCGGGTTCGCGAGCGCGAACACGATCGCGCCGTCCGCCATGGCGGCGACGTCGTCGCCGTTCAGCACGTTCGGGGCGGAGACGCCGATGAAGACGTCGGCACCGGCCACGGCCTCCTTGAGCGTGCCGGTGACACCCTCCGGGTTGGTGTTGTCGGCGATCCAGCGCAGCGGGGAGTCGGGGTCGGCCGCGACCAGGTCCTCGCGTCCGGCGTGCACCACGCCGTGGATGTCGGCGACGACGGCGTGCTTGACGCCGGCGGCGATGAGCAGCTTCAGGATGGCCGTGCCGGCCGCTCCCGCGCCGGACATGACGACCCGTACGTCCCCGATGTTCTTGCCCACCACGCGCAGGGCGTTGGTCAGGGCGGCCAGCACGACGATCGCGGTGCCGTGCTGGTCGTCGTGGAAGACGGGGATGTCGAGGGCCTCGCGCAGCCGGGCCTCGATCTCGAAGCAGCGCGGCGCGGAGATGTCCTCCAGGTTGATGCCCGCGAAGCCGGGGGCGATGGCCTTGACGATGGCGACGATCTCGTCGGTGTCCTGGGTGTCCAGGCAGATCGGCCAGGCGTCGATGCCGGCGAAGCGCTTGAAGAGGGCCGCCTTGCCCTCCATGACGGGCAGCGCGGCCATCGGCCCGATGTTGCCGAGGCCGAGCACCGCGGAGCCGTCCGTCACAACTGCGACGGAGTTGCGCTTGATGGTGAGGCGGCGCGCGTCCTCGGGGTTCTCGGCGATGGCCATGCAGACCCGGGCGACGCCGGGAGTGTAGATCATCGACAGGTCGTCACGGTTGCGGATGGGGTGCTTGGACGCCATCTCGATCTTGCCGCCGAGGTGCATGAGGAACGTACGGTCGGAGACCTTGCCCAGCGTGACACCCACGATGTCGCGCAGACCTTCGACGATCTCGTCCGCGTGCGAGGTCGAGCTGGCGGCGATGGTGACGTCGATCCGCAGCATCTCGTGACCTGAGGCGGTCACGTCGAGGCCGGTGACCGAGCCCCCGGAGGACTCCACGGCCGTGGTGAGCTGGGAGACCGCGGTGCCGCTCGCGGGCACCTCCAGCCTGACCGTCATCGAGTACGAGACGCTGGGCGCCGTTGCCATGGCCGAGTCCTTCGCTTTCCTTAGCTTCATTGCCGCACATCCGGAACCCGCGTTCCGGACACGCTCCCCGATCGTCGCACCTACTGGCTGGTAGCCGGTAATGACTGCCGTCTTTCGGAAAGTAGTTTCCACCATACGAGAAACTACCCGTTCGGCGGAACCCCCAACGGGACCCCAACCGGCCGGACGGCCCGTGGAACAGGGAACGGAGCCCGGGAAACGGGCCCCGGGAAACAGGGAAAGAGCCCGGAAAACGGGAGCAGAGCACGGGAAGACAAGAACAGACCCGCGCCACCAGCAGGTGACGCGGGTCTGTCTTCTTCGGTTGGGTGGCACCGACCCGCCATGCTCGCCTCGCGGCAAGTGGTCGCTCGAAGCGACGAAGGTTGGGCCCGGGGGCTTGGATCGAGCCGGTGCCACTACCAAGGTAACAAAGACCCCCCGAGAAGTGATTCCCGCGCGCGGGGTTGACTCGCCGAGCCCCTTCGGCGTCAGTCCCTCAACAGGTCCGGTACCCCGTCCTCGTCCGGCATGTCCCGCTCCCCCGAGACCACCGTGAGCTGCTGGGTCGCCCGGGTCAGCGCCACGTACAGCACCCGCAGACCGGCCGGGGACTCGTCCGCGATCTCCGCGGGCGAGACGACCACCGTGGCGTCGTACTCCAGCCCCTTGGCCTCCAGGCTGCCCAGCGCCACCACCCGCTCCCCCAGCTCCGCGAGCCATTCGCGGGCCTGGGCGCGCCGGTTCATCGCGACGACCACGCCGACCGTGCCGTCCACCTCCGCGAGCAGCCGCGCGGCCTCCTCGCGGACCGTGCCGGCCAGGTCCCCTTCGCGTACCGGCTCGAAGCGGGGCACCACCCCGGTCGAGCGGACCGCCGCCGGGGACTCCGTGCCGGGCATCGCCAGCGCCAGTACCTTCGCGGCCAGCTCCGCGATCTCCGCCGGGTTGCGGTAGTTGACGGTGAGGGTGAAGCGGCGGCGCGGCCGGGAGCCGAGCGCCTCGTCCCGGGCGGCGCCCGCCTCGTCCGGGTCGGACCAGGAGGACTGGGCCGGGTCGCCGACGATCGTCCAGGTGGCGTGGCGGCCCCGGCGGCCGACCATGCGCCACTGCATCGGCGTGAGGTCCTGCGCCTCGTCGACGATGACGTGCGCGTACTCGGTGCGCTCCGCCGCGAGCCGCTCGGCCCGCTCCCACTGGGTCTCCTCGCGCTGCGGCATCAGCTCCTCCAGACCGGTGAGCTGGTCCAGAGGGTCCGCCTCGCGCTTGCGGCGGGGCCGGTTCGGGGTGCCGAGCAGCGCCTGGAGCTCGTCCAGGAGCGCCACGTCGTGGACGGAGAGCAGCCCGCCGCCGTCCGCGTCGAGGCGCTTCAGCGACCGGGCCAGGCGGCGCACCTCGCCCTGGTTGAGGATGCGCCGGGACCAGCGGCCGAGGCGTCGCTCGTCGGCCATCGCGGCCAGCACCCGGCGCGGCGTCAGTTCGGGCCACCAGGCGTCGAGGAACTCCAGGAACGGGGTCTCGGTGGAGACGTCCTCGTCGAACGACGAGCGCAGCTCCGCCACCAGCTGCGGGTCGGTGTACCTGCCCCGTCCGGAGGACTTGCTCCACAGGGCGTCCAGCAGCAGCTTCCGGGCGCGCGGGCGCAGCAGGTTGACCGGGGCGGTGCCGCCCAGCACGTTGTGCCGGATGCGCTGGAGCTCGTCGGCCTCCAGCTCGACCCGGGCCCCGAAGGCGACGACGCGCAGCCGGTTCGGGGTCGTCGCCGCAGCGCCCTGTTCGGGCTCCTCGCCGAAGGAGAGCTGGCCCGCCTCTTCGCGCGGCGCCGCGGGCCGGCCCTGTTCCAGCGCGCCCCGGGCGGCCTTGCGCAGCACGTGGAGCATCCGGGAGGAGCCCTTGATCCGGGCCACCGCCGGCTCGTCGTACGTGGTCGCGCCCTGGAGGCCCGCCGCGTCGTCGGAGAGCGAGCCGACCGCGCGGATCGCGACCTGGCCCTCCTCGCCGAGCGAGGGCAGCACCCCTTCGGTGTACGCGACGAGGAGCGGGGTGGGCGAGACGATCAGGATGCCGCCCGCGTACCGCCGCCGGTCCTGGTAGAGCAGATACGCCGCCCGGTGCAGGGCGACCGCGGTCTTGCCGGTGCCGGGGCCGCCGGTGACCTCGGTGACGGAGGCGGCGGGGGCCCGGATGACCAGGTCCTGTTCGGCCTGGATGGAGGAGACGATGTCCCGCATGGTGTGGCTGCGCGCCTGGCCGAGCGCCGCCATCAGCGCGCCGTCCCCGATCACCGGCAGCTTCTCGCCGTCCAGGAACGCCGTCAGCTCCGGGCGCATCAGGTCGTCCTCGACCCCGAGGACCTTGCGGCCCTTGGAGCGGATGACCCGGCGGCGCACGACGCGGCCCGGCTCCTTCGGGGTGGAGCGGTAGAACGGCGCGGCGGCCGGGGCGCGCCAGTCGATCACCAGCGGCGCGTAGTCGGAGTCCAGGACCCCGATCCGGCCGATGTGGAGCGTCTCCGCGATATCGGCTGTGGCGTCCTCCCGTACGGTGTCGTCGGCCGGCTCGACGGAGGTGAACGCGCCGTCCGGGCCGCGCTCCCCGTCCTTGCCGAGCAGCAGGTCGATCCTCCCGAAGAGGAAGTCCTCGAACTCGCTGTTCAGCCGGTTGAGGTGGATCCCCGCCCGGAACACCTGGGCGTCCCGCTCCGCGAGCGCGCCGGGGGTACCGACCTGGCCGCGCTTGACGGCGTCGTTCATAAGAAATTCCGCCTCGTGGATCTTCTCTTCGAGGCGGTGATAAACACGGTCGAGATGCTCCTGCTCGACACCGATTTCCCGGTCCCGCAGCGATTCGACAGCGGCATCCTGCGCGGCCACCGAGGCCCCCTTCTGACGTGCACTGGGCAGCCGTCAACCCTATAGCGAAGGATGCCCCGAGCGCACCTGCCGACCAGGGCCGATCGCGCGTCGCTTCGGGCGGAGCCGATCGCGCGTCGCGTCGGGCGGGGCCCGGTTCACTCGACGCCGGGCGGAATTTCCCTCCCCGGACCGCGCCCGTCGGCCGCCTCCATGGCCCTGCGCCGGTGGCGGGCGACCCGTTCGCGGTTGCCGCAGACCTCGCCGGAGCACCAGCGGCGCCGTCCGCCGCGCGAGGTGTCCAGGTAGAGCCGGTGGCACTCCTCGCCCTGGCAGCGGCGCAGGGCCGCCCGCGCGGCCGGGTCGGTGAGCAGGTCCACGGCGTCCCGGGCGACGACGGCGAGGAGCCCCGCGCAGTCGGGCGCCGTACTCAGAGCCCGTACCAGGCCGCCGTCCGCACCGCGCACCGCCCGGGGCCCCGGAGGCGCACCGGAGGCCAGGGAGTTGACCCGCTCCAGCGCCCCGTCGGCCTCGGGGCCGCCGAGCTGGGCCGCCATCAGGCGGCTGACGGCAGAGCGCAGTTCGTGGAAACGGGCCACCCAGGTGTCGTCCAGCGCCGCCAGTACGGTGCCCGGCGGGACGAGCCGGGCGTCGGTCAGCCACCGGGCCAGACGCGCGGGCCCGTCGAGCTGTTCGCAGCCCCCGGGCGCCCCGCCCGCGGGCTCCGTGGCCACCAGGTCGAGACAGATCCGGCCCGTGCCGAACCGCCACATCCGCGCACCCCTGCCCGTTGCCATGCTCCTGTCACCGCCTTGGGTCACCGGTCGAACGGCCACCCCCCAGAGTGCCCCGGTCCGGGCCCGGCCGGAACCCCCGCCACCACCTCGGTGCGGGACCCGCCCCCGTACCGTGGCGGCCATGGATCGCGAGGGGGAGACACCCATGGACCACCGGGACGGCAGCGCCGTGCTCGGCCCCGGCGGGCTGCGGCTGCGCCGGTGGCACGAGGAGGACCTGCCGGCGCTGCTGGAGGCGTACGAGGATCCGGCGATGCGGCGGTGGCTGGCCACCCAGGTCTCCGGGGCGGACGCGGCGGCCGGCTGGCTGGAGGCACAGCGCACGGGGTGGGCGACGGGCACCCGCTTCGCCTTCGCCGTGACCGAGGGCGGGCGGGACGGCGAACCGCTCGGCAACATCGTGCTGAAGCGGCCGGACCCGGGCAACGACCGCGCGGAGGTGGGCTACTGGACGACGGCCTCGGCGCGCGGCCGGGGCGTGGCGTCACGGGCCCTGACGGCGCTGACCGACTGGGCGTTCACGGAGTTCGCCGTACAGGGCCTGACCAGGCTGGAGTTGCTTCACCAGGTGGACAACGAGGCCTCGTGCCGGGTGGCGGAGAAGTGCGGTTACGCGCTGGCGCGGGTGATCCCGGCGCTGCCGCCCGACTATCCGCTGGACGGCCATGTGCATGCGCGCGTGGCCCCCTCGGCGGCGCTCATCCGACCGGCGGGTCGTCGTGCAGAAGCCGCTGGAACAGGTGGTGGTCGCGCCAGCGGCCGTTGATGTGCAGATAGCCCGGCGCGGTGCCGATCCGCTCGAACCCGGCCTTGGCGAGCACCCGTTGGGAAGCGGCGTTGTCCGTGACGGTCGCCGCCTCGACGCGGTGCAGGCCCAGCCGGTCGCGGGCGGCGTCGCAGACCGCGCCGACGGCGGCGGTGGCGAGCCCGCGTCCGGCGTGGTCCGCGTCGACCCAGTAGCCGAGGCGGGCGTTGCGGTAGGGGCCCCGCTCGACGCCGGAGAGCGTGAAGGCGCCGACCACCCGGCCGTCGTCGTCCGCGAGCGCCCAGGGCATGCACCGCCCGGCGTCCCGGTCGGCCAGCAGGGCCCTGAGCCGGGCGGTCTGGCCCTCGGCGGTGTAGAAGGTCTCGGGGCGTACGGGTTCCCAGGGGCGCATGTACGCGCGGTTGCGGGTGAGGGCCGCGGCGAAGGCGGGCGCGTCGGTGATCGCGACGGGGCGGAAGGCCACGTCCGGGGCGATCCGGTGGAGGTGATCGGTCATCCGGTCACGCTAAGCGCTGCCCCGTCGGCGGTGACGCTCCGGGGCCCTCGGTGGCCGTACGGCGGCGTTCCGGGCCCTCGGCAGCGGCCCCTCAGCGGCGGTACGGCGGCGTTCCGGGCCGTCGGCAGCGGGCCCCTCAGCGGACGTACGGCGGCGTTCCGGGCCAGGGCAGGGCGTTTCGGCAACGCGGCGAGGTGCCGTGGCGCCCTCGGCAGCGGGCCCTTCACCGGCCGGCCGTACGACGTCGCTCCGGGCCCTCGGCAGCGGGCCCCTCAGCGGTCGTACTTCGTGTCCGCCGACGGGTCCAGCGCCAGCCGGTAGCCGCGCTTGACGACCGTCTGGATCAGCCGGGGCGCGCCCAGCGCCGTACGCAGCCGGGCCATCGCGGTCTCCACCGCGTGCTCGTCGGTGCCGCTGCCGGGCAGGACCCGCAGCAGGTCGGCGCGGGCCACCACCCAGCCGGGGCGGCGGGCCAGCGCGTGCAGGAGGGCCATGCCCGCGGGCGGCACCGCGCGCAGCTCGTCGTCGACGAGGACGGCGTGGCCCCGGATCTCGACCCGGTGGCCGGCGACGGGCAGGGTGCGGGCGGCGAGCGGGAGCCGGGCGCACATCAGCTGGACGAGGGGGCCGAGCCGGAAGCGTTCCGGCTGGAGGGTGTCGATGCCCCGGGCCTGGAGCGGGAGGGCGGTGACCGGTCCGACGCAGGCGACCAGCACGTCGTCGCGGAGGGCGCCGAGGATCTCCGGGAGCAGCCCGCGGGTCTCGGCGCGGCCCAGGAACGAGGCGGCGGCGGGGGCGCTGGTGAAGGTGATCGCGTCCAGGCCCCGGGCGGCCGTGACGTCGAGCATCCGGTCGAGCGGGGCGATGTCCTGCGGGGGCATCCAGCGGTAGACGGGGACGACGACGACGTCGGCGCCCGCGGCGTTGAGGGACTCGACGAAGCCGGGCAGCGGTTCACCGTGCAGCTGGAGGGCGATCCGGCGGCCGGCGACGCCTTCGGCCAGGAGCCGGTCGAGGACCTCGGCCATCGATTCGGACCCTGGCGACCATGCCTCGGTCAGCCCGGCGGCCCGGATGGCGCCCTTGACCTTGGGGCCCCGGGCGAGGAGTTCGACCCCGCTCAACGTCTTCAGCAGGGCGTCGCCGACGCCCCAGCCGTCGGCCGCCTCGATCCAGCCGCGGAAACCGATCGCGGTGGTGGCGACCGCCACGTCGGGGGCGTGGCCGATCAGCTGCTTGGTGGCGGCGAGGAGTTCACTGTCGTCGGCGAGCTGCACGATCCGCAGGGCGGGGGCGTGCAGGACGGCGGCCCCGCGGCGTTTGAGGAGGGTGGCGAGCTCCTCGGCGCGGCGGGCGGCGGTCACCCCGACGGTGAAGCCCGCGAGGGGGCCGTGCGTTGTGTCGTCGTCCTGCATGGCGTGTTCCCGGCTCCCGTGGTTCCGCTGGTACGCGAGGTGCGAAGGCCCGAGACTGTCAACGATGCGTGACAGGCTCGGTTCCCCCGTATTTCCCGGCCGTTACGTCGTACGACGCCGGGGTGCGGTTCGGTGACCCCCTACACCTCCGCGTAGCCGAGCCGGCCCCGTGTGGGCACGGGCGCGGGACGGCGAAGGTATACCGCCCAGGTGAGCGTGGTGCACACCCCGTAGAAGGCGAGGAAGGACCAGAAGGCCGCGGTTCCGGCGCCGGAGGCCTGGAAGGACTGGCGGAAGGCGAGGTTGATGGCCAGACCGCCGAGCGCGCCGACGGCCCCGATGAGGCCCATGGCCGCGCCGGAGAGCCGTCGTCCGTGGGCGGCGGCGGCCTCCGCGTCGAGCCCCCGGGCGAGGGCCTTGGCGTGGAAGATGCCGGGGATCATCTTGTACGTCGATCCGTTGCCGAGGCCCGTCAGGACGAACAGGGCGGTGAAGCCGGTGAGGAAGACGGGCAGCGAGGCGTTCCCCGAGGCGTGGATGACGACGCCGGTGGCGGCGGCCATCGCGGCGAAGGTGGCCAGGGTGATGCGCGCGCCGCCGTACCGGTCGGCGA
This sequence comes from Streptomyces sp. NPDC026589, assembly GCF_040638385.1. Lineage (NCBI taxonomy): Bacteria > Bacillati > Actinomycetota > Actinomycetes > Kitasatosporales > Streptomycetaceae > Streptomyces > Streptomyces sp. NPDC026589. The sequence goes on along the minus strand of NZ_JBEZYG010000025.1, from coordinate 75,911 downwards.
GCCGGCCTCCGACGGGCCGGATCAGGGAGCCCAGCAGCGGGCCGATGAAGGTGAGCGAGGCGGCCTGGAGCGGGGTCCGGCCGAACTGGGTCTGGAGCACCAGGCCGAAGGCGAAGCTGTAGCCGATGAACGAGCCGAAGGTGCCGATGTAGAGGACCGCCATGATCCAGGTGTGCGGGTCGCGGACGGCTTCCAGCGCGGCCCCGGTGTCGTTCTTCACGGGCCGTAGGTTGTCCATGTACAGGGCGGCGCAGACGCCGGCCAGGACGATCAGCGGGAGGTACACGCCGAGGACGATCCGGGGGTGCGAGGCCCCCAGCGTGCCGATGACGAGCAGGCCGACGAGCTGGACGACGGGGACGCCGATGTTGCCGCCGCCCGCGTTCAGGCCGAGCGCCCAGCCCTTCTCGCGCAGCGGGAAGAAGGCGTTGATGTTGGTCATCGACGAGGCGAAGTTGCCGCCGCCGATCCCGGTGAGCGCCGCGACCGCGACGAAGGTGGCGTACGAGGTGCCGGGCTCCATCACCCAGAACGCGGCCAGGGTCGGGACGAGCAGGCTCACCGCGCTGAAGACCGTCCAGTTGCGGCCGCCGAACCGGGCGACGGCGAAGGTGTACGGCACCCGCACCAGGGCGCCGACGAGGGTGGCGGTCGAGATGAGGAAGAACTTCCCGGCCGGGTCGATGCCGTACTCCGGTCCCATGAACAGGACCATCACCGACCAGAGGGTCCAGATGGAGAATCCGATGTGCTCGGAGAGCACGGAGAACCACAGGTTGCGGCGGGCGACGCGTTCGCCCTTCTCCCGCCAGAACGTCTCGTCCTCCGGCTCCCAGGTCTCGATCCAACGGCCTGCCATCACGCGCCTCCACAGGGGGTCGGGGTGGTGTCCCCGTCGCTTCGGGGTGTTGTCCCGACGCTAGGGAGCCCGCGTTTCGGCGTGGTGCCGTGAGGTGACCGGTGGGCAACCTTGCTCTCACCGGGCCCCTCCCGGCTCGGTGAGATGCGGTGTCCGCTACCGCCTGCCGTCCGGCCAGAGCCTCGGCCGGCGCCTGGCGGCGACGTCCTCGGCCCAGCCGAAGGCGAGGACGCAGAGCGCGATGAGGGCCCAGGCGATCAGCAGCACGGGCACCCAGCTCTCCAGCAGCCAGGGCACGTTCTCGCTGAGAGCGTCCACGGACCAGAGCCGGTCGTAGAGCGTGGCGGCCGTCAGGATGCAGACGTTGTGCCAGAGGTAGACGGTCACCGCCCGCGAGTTGAGCAGGGTGATGGGCCGGGCGAAGGGGCGCAGCCGCTTCGGCCACGCGGTCCAGGTGGGGCTGAGGTGCAGCAGGAGCAGGACGCAGCCGAAGGACCACAGGGCCTGGGCGAGCGGGATGGAGTCCAGGTCGAAGCCGCCGCGGAACCCCTCGTGGCTCGCCCACCACAGCCCCGCGCCCGCGAAGAGCGGGGCGATCGACGGCACGACGTAGGCGGGCAGCCGTTTCAGGACGCCCTCCTGGTGGGCCATGCCGAGGACCCAGCAGGCGCCGAACGTGGAGAAGTCGGTGATCGCGGAGTCGAGGCGTTCGGTGGTGGAGAACAGCTCCAGGCGCATGACGACGGCCAGGGCGAGCGGCGCGAGCAGCGTCGGCCAGGGCAGCCTGCGCAGGCCGCGCAGGATCAGCGGGGAGAACAGGACGAACCACAGGTAGGCCCGGATGTACCAGAGCGGCCCGGCCAGCTCCTCGGGCCAGCTCGCGCCGAGGAATCCGTCGATGCCCGCCACGTCGTACGCGTACGGCGGATCGCTGAGCGGCAGCACCCAGTACAGGAGGTGCTGCCACCACCAGCCGGGGTGGCCCTCGGCATCCGGGCCCCAGCCCTGGGCGGCCATGCCGGTGACGCCTATCGCGCCGAGCAGCCACAGCGGCGGCAGGAGCCGGCGGACCCGGCCCCGGATCACCTGGGCGGCGGGCCGCTTCAGCGAGCGCGCCATCAACGTTCCGGCCAGGGCGAACATGACGCCCATCGACGGGAAGACGACGGGCAGCCAGGCCCAGCCGGTCAGGTGGTAGAGGACGACGCGGAAGAGGGCGAGGGCCCGCAGCAGGTCGAAGTACCGGTCGCGGGCGGGTTCTACGGGGGCGGGCGGCGGGGCCGCGTGGTCCGGGGTGACGGTCATCGGCAGGGGCGGGGCGGTCATACGTAGGGCCTTCGGTCCGGGCTGCCGGCGCTGACGGCCCCGGTGTCGGCGGGCCGCCGACCGGACGAGCCGCCGGGAGCCTCCACCGCGCCCGTGCGCCGCAGCTTCTGCCAGCGCAGCCGGCCGCCGGTGAGCGCGGTGATCCAGGACTGGAGCAGGACGACGTACATGAGCTGGCGGTAGAGGATCTGCTGGAGCGGCAGCGAGATCAGGTGCGTCATGCGCTCCTTGTCCAGCCGGAACGCGTAGGCGGCGCAGACCGCCTGGACGACCAGGACGCCGAACCACGCGGCGACGGTCTTGCCGGTGGGGCCGAAGACCAGCCCGTACAGCAGGAACACGTCGATCAGGGGCGCGAGGAGCGGGGCGAACACCATGAAGAGGGAGACGAACGGCAGCCCGACCCGTCCGAAGCGGCCCGACGGCCCGCGTTCGATGACCGCGCGACGGTGCTTCCAGATGGCCTGCATGGTGCCGTAACTCCACCGGTAGCGCTGCGACCACAGCTGCTGCACGGACTCCGGGGCCTCGGTCCAGGCGCGGGCGTTCTCCGCGTAGACCACGCGCCAGCCGTCCCGGTGCAGGGCCATGGTGACGTCGGTGTCCTCGGCGAGGGTGTCCTCGCTCATTCCGCCGACCCGGTCCAGGGCCTCGCGGCGGAACGCGCCGACGGCCCCGGGGATGGTGGGCATGCAGCCCAGCACGTCGTACATCCGGCGGTCCAGGTTGAAGCCCATCACGTACTCGATGTGCTGCCAGGCGCCGATGAGGGAGTCGCGGTTGCCGACCTTGGCGTTGCCCGCGACGGCTCCGACCCGGGGGTCCCCGAAGGGCTGGACCAGCTCGCGGACGGTGGACGGTTCGAAGACGGTGTCGCCGTCCATCATCACGACGATGTCGTAACGGGCGTGCCGGATGCCGTTGTTGAGGGCCGCGGGTTTGCCCGCGTTCCGCTGGCGCACGACCCGTACGCGGGGCAGCCGCATCGCCTCGACGAGGTCGGCGGTGCCGTCCGTCGAGCCGTCGTCGATGACGATGATCTCGATTCTGTGCTGACTGGCGGCCAGGGAGCGCACCGTCGCCTCGATGCACGCGCGTTCGTTGTACGCGGGGACCAGGACGGAGACCGGGCGGGTGACGGGCGGGCCCCAGCTGAAGTTCCCGCGGCGGACCTTGCGGGCGTGCAGGAAGGAGAGCAGCAGCATCAGTCCGAAGCGGGCGAGGACCAGGACGCCGATGACGGCGAGCCCGACGACCAGGACGCCGGTGATCCGCTCGGAGACGGCGACGGCGCCGACGAACGCCTTGCCCTTCCACAGCGCGAACCCGGTGACCGGGGTGTGCGCGCTGGGGGCGTCGAGAGCGGTGGTGAGCCGGGTGAAGGTGTATCCCCGCTCCTTGAGGTCCGGCAGCAGGGTGTCGAGCGCGGCCACGGTCTGCGAGCGGTCGCCGCCGGAGTCGTGCATCAGGATGATCGCGCCCTTGCCGTCCTTCGGCGTGGCCCGCTCGACGATGGCGCGGACCCCGGGGCGCTTCCAGTCCTCGCTGTCGGTGTCGTTGACGACGGTGAGGTAGCCGCGGCTGCCGATGTACTGCGTGACCGGCCAGGACGTGTTGTCCATGGCGTACGAGAAGGAGGAGTACGGCGGCCGGAAGAGCGAGGTGCGGATGCCTGCCGCGCCCGCCAGCGCCAGCTGGTTCTGCGACAGCTCCCAGTCGATGCGTTCGGTGGACTGGTAGGAGAGGTCGGGGTGGTTGAAGGTGTGCAGCCCGATCTCGTGCCCCTCGGCGACCATCCGCTCGACCAGTCCGGGGTACCGGGCGGCCATGTTGCCGGTGACGAAGAAGACGCCGTGGGCGTCGTACTCCTTCAGCTTGTCGAGCACCTTCGGCGTCCAGACCGGGTCCGGGCCGTCGTCGAAGGTCAGGACGGCCCGGCGGTCGGGTACGCGCAGGGTCTTCGCGTCACCGGAGCGGGCGTCGATGACGGGCCCGCCGTCGCGGACGTCCTTCGGCACCCGGGTCCGGGAGTCGGCGTCGCTGACCCGGTGGTCGGCGAGGATCTCGCCGTGCACGTATCCGCGCAGCATCAGCATCGCGAGCAGGGCGACGAGGAACGTCGTCGGCAGGAGGTAGCGCATGGGGAGCCTGTACCGGCTCCGGCCGCGTGGCGCTCTCCTCGATCCGCCGTTCCTGCCCCGCGTGGCGGGGGAGTTCATCTACGGGGCGCTCTCTTCTTGCACCGGCTGGTCGGGAGTCTCGGCGGGAGCGGTCGTCGTCGGGTCGGACGGCTTCGGCTCGGGGGACGGCGGTGAGGGGTCGACCGGTGGCTTGGCGGTCGAGGTCGTGGGGTCCGGTTTCGTGGCACCGCCCGTACCGCCCGTACCGCCCGCGCCGGTGGTACGGGACGGGGCGGCGGAGACCGGCACGGAGGGGGTGCCGGCCGATCCGGCGGGCACCAGCACGGAGGTGGCCGACGGGGTCGCGTCGCCGGGCGTGCCGGACTCCTCGGTCGCCGCGGGGCCCGAGGCGCTGGGCCCCGGCTCCGGGGCGTCCCCGAACGGGCCGCCCGCGGTGTCGTCGGGCACCGGGGCCTCCTCGGCCTGCTCCGCCTCCGCCTTCTGCCCGGTCTCGGACAGGGGCAGCCAGGGGGCGCTGGAGCTGCCGCCGAGGAGGGCGAGGACCAGCGTCACGGCGTAGGCGACGCAGACCGAGGCCAGGACCCAGCCGAGCCGTCGGAGGGTCTTGCCGCGGCGACCGCTCTCGTCCACGAACACGGGACCGTCGGCACCGTCCGGCGGGGCGGGTTCGCCGGGCAGTTCGGCGAGCTGACGGCCCAGCCCGTCGAGCTGGATCGTCGCGTCGTCGGGCTCGTGCGTGTGCCAGGTTCTCCGGCTTTCGCGCCAATCGTCCACAGGTGCGGCCCCATCCCCCACTCAAGAATCAGGCGCACGAAATTGACTGGTTCTTTACTGTTGGACTGGGCCCCCACCCGTCCATGAACCCGGCCTTCCTGCACCCGGACGATGAATGTAGCGCACGACGTTGACACCCAAACGCCCCTGAGCGGAGTTGGTCAGGAACGGTTGCGCATCAGTGACCGATCGCCCTCGGGAAGCCAGGAGCCGGGGGGCGGGACCATCCACCCTTCAGCAAGGGCCAACTGGTCCGTAGCGCTCCGCAGCGCATCCACGCCGGGGTGGTTCAGACCCTTGCGCCAGACCAGCGCCAGCGGCGAAAGCGGAATCGGGTCGACGAGCGGGCGCAGCACCGTTCCGGGCATCGCCGGGAAGTCGACGACGGCGAGCACGGGGTGCCAGCCCTTCGACATGACCCGCTGAAATTCGGCCACGCCCACAGCGAGCGGAACGGGCGGGGCCATGCTGATGCCCCACTCGGCGAACAGCAGCGCGGCGAGGTCCGTCCACTCCCGCGTCCGCTCGTTGCCGGCCCCCGCGTAGACGGTCTCTCCGGCCAGCTCGGCCAGGGCGACGGCCTCCCGCGCGGCGAGGGGATGGGAGACCGGGAGCATCAGGGCCATCGGCTCGTACCGCACGGGGTGGACGGAGAGTCCCGCGCGCACCGCGGGGGCCAGGCCGGCGGCCCGGCCGAAGGAGGCGTCGAGCCGGCCGGCCAGGATCTCGCCTGCGGCCCAGGTGAGGCCGGACTCGAAGCGGGCCATCAGCTCGCACTCCGGCAGCAGTTCGCGGGCGCGCGCCAGCACCCGGGCGGCGGTGGCGCCGTCGCTGTTCAGGTCGACGAGCAGCGGCCTGGCGGGCGCACCGCTGAAGGCCCCGGACAGTTCGGCGTGCGCGTCGAGCACCCGGCGGGCGTACGGAAGCAGACGTTCCCCGTCCGGGGTGAGCACGACCTGCCGGGTCGTACGGACGAACAGCTCGGCGCCCAGCTCGCGCTCCAGCCGCCGGACGTCCCGGCTCAGCGCCTGCTGCGCGACGAAGAGGCGGGCGGCGGCCCGGGTGAAGTGCAGTTCGTCGGCGACGGCGAGGAAGGCGCGCAGGAGACGGGGATCGATGTCGGCGGGAGGCACAGCGCGAATCTACCGCGCGGGACGCCATTCACAACACAGACGCGTGAATCGGCGCGGAGAAGGTGTTGGACCCGGGCGGCGGTCCACGGCCAGCCTGTCCGTATGCCGATACCGCCCGCCGCCGCCCGCCAGGAGCCCGCTCCCCTGCCGGAGTCCGCTCCCCGCCCGGCGGCTGTGCCCCGCCCTCAGTCCGCTCCCCGCCCGACGACTCTTCCCCACCCTCGGCCCGCTCCCCTGCCGGCCCCGTCCCGCCGGGCCATCATGCCCCGAAACGGCCCGCCCTCCCGCCCGCTCGCCGCTCCCCGGCCCGTTCCCGCCGCCCGCCCGGACCGGGCCGTCGCACCGCCGTTCACTCCCCTGCTCGCCGTCGTCGGCGGCCAGTTGGTCGCGGCCCCTCGCTCCGAACCCGGGCGGACCGGGGGCGCCGGGCGCCGGCGGTCGTCGAACCCGTACCTCCGGCTGCTGGCCACGCCCGGGGCGCGGGCGTTCACGGCGGGCAACCTGATCGCCCGGCTGCCGATGGGGATGTTCAGCGTCAGCGCGATCATCATGATCGCCGGGTCCCGGGGGTCGTACGCCCTGGCCGGGGCCGTCACCGCGACCGGGCTGGCCGCGACGGCGGTCGTCGCGCCCTTCACCGCCCGGCTCGTGGACCGCTACGGACAGGCGCGGATCGCGGTGCCCGCCACCGCGCTCGCCGTGCTGGGATCGCTGGCCCTGGTTCTCTGCGTGCACTACGGGGCCCCGGCCTGGACGCTGTTCGCCGCGTACGCCGCGACGGCGACGACCCCGAACACCGGCGGGATGTCGCGGGCCCGCTGGGCGCATCTGCACCGGGGCGACCCGGCGGCCCTGCACACCGCGAACTCCTTCGAACAGGCCGCCGACGAGCTGTGCTTCATGCTGGGCCCGGTGCTCGCCGCGACGCTCTGCGGGGCGCTGTTCCCCGAGGCGGGCACCCTGGTGGGGGCCGTGCTCCTGATGAGCGGCGTCCTGGTCTTCGCCGCCCAGCGCGCCACGGAACCGCCCGTCACCCCCCGTACGAGGACCGTGGCCTCGCCCCTGCGCACACCGGGGGTGCCCGCGCTGCTGGCGGTCTTCCTCGCCACGGGGGCGGTGTTCGGGGCGCTGGAGGTGGTCTCCATCGCCCACGCCGGGGGCGCGATCCTGGCGCTCCAGGCGGCCGGGTCCTGCGCGGCGGGCCTGGTCTACGGCGCGCTGCGGCCCGCCCGGAACGTCCGCCTCAGGCTGCTGCTGTGCCTGGCCGGGATGACGGCGCTGATGTCCCTGCCGCTGCTGGCCGCCACCGGCTCCGCCTCCCTGCCGGTCCTGGCGCTCTGCCTGCTGGTGGCGGGGGCGGCGACCGCGCCGACGATGGTCACCGGCATGACGCTGGTCCAGCGGTCCACGCGCCCGGAGCAGCTGAACGAGGGCATGACGCTCGCGGTGACCGCGCTGCTGGGAGGCATCGCGGCCGGAGCGGCGGCCGGCGGCTGGCTGGTCGAGCACGCGGGCACGGTCACCGGCTACGCGGCCCCCATGTCCGCGGCGGCCCTCGCCCTGGTCATCGCGGGAGCGGGGACGGCGGTGCGGCGAGGGGGCCGTGCGGTATGAGCAGGGAAGAGCGGGCACGGGGCGCCGGGCACGCCAGGCGCCGGGCATGAATAGGCCTGCACGAAAAAGCCCGCATGAAAAAGCCTCCGCCCCGCGAGTGAACTCGCGGGGCGGAGGCTTACATGGGGTGGTGGAGATGGCGGGAATCGAACCCGCGTCCAACGGTGCGGAACCAGGGCTTCTCCGAGTGCAGTTCGCTGCGCTTTTCTCGGCCCCGGAGGTCACGCGAACAAGCCTCCGACAGGCCCAGCCACTGTTTGATTTCCTTCTCGGCCCCGTGGCCGGGCCGAGAAGTTTAGATCCCTAGTTGATGCCAGGATCCGGGTCGGGATCACCCCCGGGCTGACACTCCGCAGAGTCTTCGCTTAGCTGCTAATTAGGCAGCGAGGGCGAAGGCGGAGGAATCGCGCTTGGAATTGGCGATTATTGTTTGCGACATATGGTTTACGAGATCATTGCCGCTTCCTCGACTCGCTTCCCCTGCTTCGACATCCGCTGTCGAAACCGATCATCCCCATGTTGATTTTTCAAAACGCGCACCTTCGCTGAGGTGCACGGCCCATCGTACGTGACCAACGCCGGACGATGCCACTGTATTCCTGCCCGGCCGCCTGCCCCGCCGGGGCAGGTCCCGCTCGGGCCCCGCTCAGGCGCTGCGCTGCCGTCGGCGGGCCGCCGAGATGGCGCGGTTCGTCTCCCGCGTGTCCTGCTTCTCGCGGAGCGTCTGCCGCTTGTCGTACTCCTTCTTGCCCTTCGCGAGCGCGATCTCGACCTTGACCCGGCCGTCCTTGAAGTACAGCGCGAGCGGCACGATCGTGTGGCCCGTCTCCTGCGACTTCGACTCCAGCTTGTCGATCTCGGCCCGGTGCAGCAGCAGCTTCCGCTTCCGCTTGGCCGTGTGGTTGGTCCAGGTGCCCTGGACGTACTCGGGTACGTGGATGTTGTGGAGCCAGGCCTCGTGGTCGTCGATCTGGACGAAGCCGTCGACCAGGGAGGCCCGTCCCATGCGCAGGGACTTGACCTCCGTACCCATGAGGACGAGGCCGCACTCGTAGGTGTCGAGGATCGTGTAGTCGTGCCGCGCCTTCTTGTTCTGCGCGATCATCTTGCGCCCGGTGTCTTTTTCCTTCGCCATAGTGCGGTCATTTTCGCACTACGACCCACCCCCGAGGCCACTCAATACCGTCTCGGCCCGCTGCTGGGCCCTCTCCCCCACCACGAGGTCGGGTGTGATGCCCCTGCCGTCGACGTTCCGGCCGGTCGGCGTGCGGTAGTGGCCGACGGTCAGCTCGGCCACCGAACCGCCCGGCAGTTCGCTGGGCATCTGCACGGAGCCCTTGCCGAAGGTGGGCGAGCCCACGGTGACCGCACGGCTCCGGTCCTGGAGCGCACCGGTCAACAGCTCGGCGGCGCTCATCGTGCCGCCGTCGACCAGGACGACGAGCGGGCGGTCCATGTCACCGCCCGGATCGGCGTACAGGGCCTGCTGCTCCCCGCGTACGTCGTACGTCGCGACCAGCCCGCCGTCCAGGAAGGCGGAGGCGGCGACGACGGCCTCGGTGACGAGACCGCCGGAGTTGGCGCGCAGGTCGAGCAGGATCCCTGCCCCGTCGGGAGCCTCACGGACCGCTTCCCGGACCTCGGCCCCGGCGCCCTTGGTGAACGCGGCGACCTTGATCAGGACCGCCGACGACGGCTCGGCCCCCAGCCGCCGCACAGTGACCGCATCGGTGGCCAGCCGGGCCCGCCGGAGCGTCTCGGTCCAGCCCCGGCCCTCCCGCACCAGGCCGAGCTCCACCCGGCTGCCCTCGGCCGCCCCCGTACCGTCGCCGCGCAGCAACGCGACGACCTCCGCCACGGGGCGCTTGCCGATCGCGCGGCCGTCCAGGGTGCGCAGCAGGTCGCCGGCGCGGATGCCGGCCCGGTCGGCGGGACCGCCGGCCTGCACGCGGGACACGGTGACGTGGCCGCCGTCGGTGCGCCGGGCGGAGAGCCCGACGCCGGTGTAGGAGCCGTCCAGCGCCTGCTCGAACTCCTCGTACTCCCGCTCGTCGTAGACCGCGCCCCAGCGGTCGCCACTACGGCTGACGACCTCCTCCGCGGCGTCCTTCACGGACTTCCCGTCCGCCGCGGCCTCGGCGGCCGCGTCCTCGATCTCGTCGCGGTCGACCGGGGCGACGGTGGAGGAGACGGCACGCGTCTGCGGCCCGGCCCCGGAACCGGGGTCCTGCGGCAGGGATCCGGTCGCGGCGGCGGTGGCGAGAGCACACCCGAAGACCAATGTCAGGGCCGCCCCGCGGCAGAGGCCGCGGGGCCGGAAGCGGTGCGAACAACCCGACATGGCGCCGAGTCTAGGACAAGGCCCCTGGGGCGCACGGGCACTCACCCGTGCGCCCCAGGGGGCACATGTCACACCTTCAGGTACTTGCGCAGCGCGAACAGAGCGGCGACGGCGGGCATCAGCAGACCGATCGCGAGCACCAGCGGGAGCTTGGTCAGGACCGCGTCCCAGCCGATGAAGTTGATCAGGTTCAGCTTCTCCTGGAGCGCGAGGCCGCCGTCGATCAGGAAGTACCGTCCGCCGAGCAGCATGGCGCAGGCCAGCACGCCGCCGATCAGGCCGGCGACGGCCGCCTCCATGATGAAGGGGGCCTGGATGTAGAAGCCGGAGGCTCCGACGAGGCGCATGATGCCCGTTTCACGTCTCCGGCTGAACGCGGAGACGCGCACGGTGTTGACGATCAGGATCAGCGCGATGACCAGCATCAGGATCATCACGTAGACCGCGACGGCGTTCATGCCGTTCATCAGCTCGAAGAGCTGGTCCAGGATGGACCGCTGGTCCTGGACGGACTGCACCCCGTCCCGCCCGGCGAAGGCCGTCGCGACGACCTTGTACTTCTGCGGGTCGTCCAGCTTGACGCGGAAGGACTCCTGCATCTGGTCGGGCGTGATGTTGCCCGCCATCGGGGAGTCGCCGAACTGCTCCTGGTAGTGCTTGTACGCCTCGTCGACCGTCTCGAAGTGGACCGTCTCGACGGCGTCCATCTTCTCCAGGTCGGCCTCGATCTGGTCCTTCTGCTCCTTGGTGACAGCCCCCTTGGCACACTTGGGCATGTCCTTGGCGTCGTTCTTGTTGCAGAGGAAGATCGAGACGTTGACCTTGTCGTACCAGTAGTCCTTCATCGTGCTGACCTGCTCGCGCATCAGCAGCGCACCGCCGAACAGGGCGAGCGAGAGGGCGACGGAGACCACGACCGCGAAGGTCATCGTGAGGTTGCGGCGGAGACCGACGCCGATCTCCGACAGGACGAACTGGGCGCGCATGGCGTCCTTTCAGTACTCGATGCTCGAAATGCACGAGGGGCCGGAGCCCCTCGGTCAGTGCTGGTAGCCGTAGACGCCGCGTGCCTGGTCGCGTACGAGACGGCCCTGCTCGAGCTCGATGACGCGCTTGCGCATCTGGTCGACGATGTTCTGGTCGTGGGTCGCCATGATCACGGTGGTGCCGGTCCGGTTGATCCGGTCCAGCAGCTTCATGATGCCCACCGAGGTCTGCGGGTCGAGGTTGCCGGTCGGCTCGTCCGCGATCAGCAGCATGGGGCGGTTCACGAAGGCGCGGGCGATGGCCACGCGCTGCTGTTCACCACCGGAGAGCTCACCGGGCATCCGCTCCTCCTTGCCGCCGAGGCCGACGAGGTCGAGGACCTGGGGCACGGCCTTGCGGATCTCGCCGCGGGGCTTGCCGATGACCTCCTGCGCGAAGGCCACGTTCTCCGCGACCGTCTTGTTGGGCAGCAGGCGGAAGTCCTGGAAGACCGTCCCCAGCTGGCGGCGCATCTGCGGCACCTTCCAGTTGGACAGCCGCGCGAGATCCTTGCCGAGCACATGGACCATGCCCGTGCTGGCGCGCTCCTCGCGCAGGATCAGTCGCATGAAGGTCGACTTGCCGGAGCCGGAGGACCCCACCAGGAAGACGAACTCACCCTTCTCGATGTCCAACGAGACATCGCGCAGAGCCGGTCGGGTCTGCTTCGGGTAGGTCTTGGAGACGTTGTCGAATCGGATCACGGATGCACCACGGTCGGCCGGGAGTAGGTGAGCGTGACCATACGCGAACCGGGCTCACGCGTGCAGGCGGCGTCCACCAATGGGCGTTTTATGGCGGATCGACGCCTGGAACGAAACGGGTCGTGCCGGACCTTGTCCGGCGGGCCGCGCCGAATTCGCCGCGAGCTGGCACAGTGGTGGGGGGAACGGTTGCGTTTCCGTGAGCGTTGTGCGGAGAGAAGCAGGTAAGCGGCTCCGCCGCGCGGGAGGAGGAATGCGCATGACCTATGACCGACTGGTGTGCGCGAACTGCGCGTCCCCCGTCAGCGAGGGCCGGTGCCGTGTCTGCCGTGCCGTGCGGCAGCAGATGCTGGAGGAGCAGGGCCAGGGCCCGCTGGCCGGGATGAGCCCGGCCATGCTGATCGCCCTGATGGTGGTGCTGCTGACCGCGCTCGCGCTGCTGGCGCACCAAGCGGCCTGATCCGGCCGCGCACGACCCTCCGGGACCGCCCCTCATAGCCCTTTCGGGGCTGACAGACGTATGCGTACGGCCGCCCGAGCGGTTCGGGCGCACAGAAGGGCCCGGGAGGCGTTGTATGCCCTCCCGGGCCCTTCTGCATGCTGTGCCGTGTCGCTTCGGGGCCGCGACCGGACCGGACCTGCGCCCTCTACGCGCCGGTACGGTCCACCACGGTCCGTTACGGGACTAGGCGACCGTGCGACCGCCGCCGACCAGGCGGGGCAGGATACGGAAGCCGATGCCGCCCGCGATCATCGTCGCGGCGCCGATGACCAGGAAGGTCGTCTCGGCCGCACCGGTCTCGGCGAGCTCTTCCTTGCCCTTGCTCTGCTCGACCGGCTTGTTGCCGACGCTGTCGGTGTCCGTGTTGTCGGTGCACTCGGCGCCATCGAGGTCGACGGTGCAGCCGGCGTCGTCGCCACCGGTGGTGGACCCGCCGCCGGGCGCGGAACCGCCGCCGGACGTCGAGCCGCCGTTGGAGGAACCACCGTCGGAAGAGCCGCCGTCGGAGGAGCCGCCGCCAGAGGTGCTGGTGCCACCCTGGTCGCCGCCGCTGTTACCGGAGGCGCCGTTGTTGCCCGAGCCACCGTTGTTGCCCGAGCCACCATTGTTGCCCGAGCCACCGTTGTTACCGGAGCCGCCGTTGTTGCCCGAGCCACCGTTGTTGCCGGTTTCGCCGGTGGTGGTCTCGCCGGTGGTGGTTTCACCCGTGGTCGTCTCACCGGTGGTGGTCTCGCCCGTGGTGGTTTCACCCGTGGTGGTTTCACCCGTGGTCGTCTCACCCGTGGTGGTCTCACCCGTGGTCGTCTCACCCGTGGTGGTTTCACCCGTGGTGGTCTCACCCGTGGTCGTCTCACCCGTGGTGGTTTCACCCGTGGTCGTCTCACCGGTGGTCTCACCTGCGGCGCCGCCGACGTCGACGCCGCCGATCGGGTCGTCGTCCAGCAGGCCCGTCTGGACCTCGACATCGGCGACGCCGGTGTCGACGCCAATACCGATAGCCTGCGCCGCACCGGCCGCGGTCAGCGAGGCACCCGCGGCGATGACCGCGCCGGCGGCGATCCGCGCGACGCGAATACGCGTCTTCTTCGTCATGTGTTGCTACCCCCAGTAGCCGATCTCGTCATTGGAGCAGCCATATGCGGGTCGCGGCCCTGCGGGGAATCGCCTCGGCAAGGCCACGTCACGTCGTGGTCACCCCGCCAGCCCCCCGGTTCACACCCGTCCCAGACATACGCATGCTGCTCTAGCACCCTGGCCAGAGTTAAGGACTACGTCAAGGCCGTTCCGTGCACTAGGCACCCATATGGGGGTTCTTGACGGTTATTCGGAAGCCGGACTGTGACGCGTCGGGCACAGGTCCTCCGCAACGGAGAAAGGCCCGGACAGTCGCCTGTCCGGGCCCAATCTCCGTACCGCCGGGGCTACTTCTCGCTCTGCTTGCGCCAGCGGATGCCCGCTTCGACGAAGCCGTCGATCTCGCCGTTGAAGACCGCTTCGGGGTTGCCCATCTCGAACTCCGTACGCAGGTCCTTGACCATCTGGTACGGGTGCAGGACGTACGAACGCATCTGGTTGCCCCAGGAGTTGCCGCCGTCGCCCTTGAGCGCGTTCATCTTCGCCTGCTCCTCCTGGCGGCGGCGCTCAAGAAGCTTCGCCTGGAGGACGTTCATCGCGGACGCCTTGTTCTGGATCTGCGAGCGCTCGTTCTGGCAGGAGACGACGATGCCGGTGGGCAGGTGGGTCAGCCGGACCGCGGAGTCCGTGGTGTTGACGCCCTGTCCGCCGGGGCCCGAGGAGCGGTACACGTCCACGCGCAGCTCGGACTCGTCGATCTCGATGTGGTCGGTCTGCTCGACGACCGGGAGCACCTCGACGCCCGCGAAGGACGTCTGGCGGCGGCCCTGGTTGTCGAAGGGCGAGATACGGACCAGGCGGTGGGTGCCCTGCTCGACGGAGAGCGTGCCGTAGGCGTACGGGACCTGGACGGCGAAGGTGGTCGACTTGATGCCGGCCTCTTCCGCGTACGCGGTCTCGTAGACCTCGGTCTTGTAGTTGTGCCGCTCGGCCCAGCGGATGTACATGCGCTGGAGCCTCTCGGCGAAGTCGGCGGCGTCGACGCCGCCGGCCTCGGCGCGGATGGTCACCAGGGCCTCGCGCGCGTCGTACTCGCCGGAGAGGAGCGTGCGGACCTCCATCTCGTCCAGCGCCTTCTTCACCGACTCCAGCTCGGTCTCGGCCTCCGCCTGGGCGTCGGCGTCGCCCTCGTCCGCGGCGAGCTCGAAGAGGACTTCGAGGTCGTCGATGCGGCCGCGCAGGGTCTCGGCCTTGCGGACCTCGGCCTGGAGGTGGGAAAGCTTGCTGGTGATTTTCTGGGCCGCCTCCGGGTCGTCCCACAGGGACGGCGCCGCAGCCTGCTCCTCGAGCGCGGCGATGTCCGCCCTCAGCGCATCCAGGTCCAGGACGGCCTCGATCGACCCCATGGTCGAGGAGAGGGACTTCAGCTCTTCGGAAATATCGACGACTGCCACGGGTCCAGCGTAACGGCTGGGCGGATGAAGCTTGCCCTCGCCCGGAAACCGGTTGCCGGTCCCGGACCGCGGCGAGGGTTCCCGGCGGCTCTGTCAGGGGGCTTCCGACGTCTCCTACGGGCTCGCCGGCGCCGAGTTCTCGCTGTCCTGGGGCGCCCGATCCCCGTCGCCGCCGCCGGACAGCAGGCCACCGACCACAACGGCCGCGCAGACGGCGAGGGCGGCGACACCGAGGGTGATGCGGCGCTTGCGGACGGCCGCCGACTTGTTGCGGGCGGAGCCGGGCCGGGGCCTGCCCGGGGCGCGGGGGGCGCGGGCCGTCCCGAGGGGGCCGCCCGCCAGTTCGTCCGGGGCGGGGACGCGCATGCTCGTGTGGGTGTCCCGGTTGGAGTCGGGAGCGGAGCCGGGCACCAGCGGGACCGCGCCGCGGCGGCGGGGCTCCTCGGCGGCCGGGGTGTACTGCTGCTCGTCGTAGGCGGCGGGCTGCTGGTCGCTCTCCTCCGGGCCCGGCTCGTCCACCTCCAGCGGGGGTATCCCCGCCAGCAGGGGCAGCAGGTCGCGCAGCCGTACGGCGAGCTCCGAGGCGCGCAGCCGGGAGGCCGGGGCCTTGGCCAGGCACTGGACCAGGAGCTGCCAGAGCTCCTCGGGGATGCCGGGGAGCGGGACGACGGTCTCGGTGACGTGGCGGCGCAGGACCGCGCCGGGGTGGCCGCCGCCGAAGGGCGTGAATCCGGCGAGCAGCTCGTAGAGCACGGTCGCCAGGGCGTAGATGTCGACGGCGGCGCGCGGCGGGAGGCCCTCGACGATCTCGGGGGCCAGGTAGTCCGGCGTACCGATGATCTTCGTGGCCTTGGTGCGGCGCGGGGTGTCGATCAGCTTGGCGACGCCGAAGTCGGTGAGCAGGGCCGGGTGCGCGCCGCCGGGGCCGAGCGGGCCCTCCATGTCGAGCAGGATGTTCTCCGGCTTGACGTCCCGGTGGACCACGTGGGCCTTGTGCGCGGCGGCGAGCCCGTCGGCGACGTCCGCGATGATCGCGACGGCGGCCTCGGGGGCGAGGCGGCGTTCGCGGTCGAGGCGGGTGCGCAGGTCGGTGCCGCGGACGAGGGTCATGACCAGGGCCAGGTCGTTGCCGTCCACGACGAGGTCCCGGACGGCGACCACGTGGGGGTGGACGAGTCCGAGCAGGGCTGTGCGCTCCTGCACGAAGCGGCCCACGAGCTCCTGGTCGGACGCGAGGTCCTCACGGAGCAGCTTGATGGCGACCGGGCCCTCGGGCCCTTCGCCGAGCCATACCGTGCCGGCGCTGCCGCGCCCCAGGATCTGGTGGGCCGTGTACCGGCTGCCGATATTCCGTGCCAAGACTGCTCCCTCAGCGGCTGGCGGTGGACCCCCGGTCGACAAAGTTACGCGGCGTTCGGGGTGTCACGTGCCCTGGATGGCACCGACCTTCACTTCTCCGGGCCAAATAGGCCCGGAGAAGTCGACAAAGGGACAGGGTTACGGTCGGACCGCGCCCGACCGATACGGGCCGGACCTCGCCCGACCGATACGGACCGGACCTCGCCCGTCCGTTACGCGGTCGGGTGCCGCTCGACCGTTCCACGTCGGATGTCGCCCGACCCTTACGCGTCGGGCACCGCCCGGCGGTTTCGGGTCAGGCCCCGCCCGAGCTGCCCGTGCTGTCCCCGAGCTCGGAGAACCAGCCGCTGACCGTGCCGATCGCGTCGCCGATCGCCTCCCAGTAACCCTTGCCCTGCGCGACCCAGTCCTGGAGCGGGGTCAGCTCCCAGATGAGCCAGCCGGCGACGATCAGGAGCACCACGGTGAACAGGCAGCCCTTGAGGCAGCCGAGTCCGGGGATGCGCATCGGGTTGGCGCCGCGCTGCCTCGGCGGACGCGGCTCGCGCGGCGGGCGCGGGGCCGGCTGCTGCGGCTGCGGGGGCGCGTACTGCTGCCGCTGGGGCTGCTGGGGCGGCTGCGGCTGCTGGTAGCGCTGCGGCTGATGCTGTTGCTGGTGTGGCTGCTGCTGGTGTTGCGGCGGGTACTGCTGGTGCTGCGGAGGCGGCTGGCGGCGCTGGGGCGGCTGCTGCTGATGGGGCTGCTGCGGCGGCTGCTGGCGCTGGGGGCGGCGGCGCAGCGGGTCCTGGCTCGGGTCGAGGTACTGGACCTGGGTCTGCTCGTTGCGGTCGCGGGCCGCCTGGAGCTGCGACTGCCAGGGGTGCGGCCCGTCAGGCTGCGGCGGCCCGTCGGGGCGCTGCGGCACGGGTGGCATGACGGACGTCGGGTCGGCGTTGCCGCCGCCGGGGCCCTGGCCGCCCGGGCCGCCGGTCTGCTGGAAGACGCTGGTGGGCGCGGCGGGGTCGTAGGAGCCCGCGTTGCTCGGCAGCACCTGCGTGGGGTCGGCCGCGCCCGGGGTGTCCGGGACGGCGGTGGGCGCCGGGTCGGGGGCGAGCAGGGCGCCCACCCCTTCGGCGGCGGCGATCTGGGCGGAGTTCGCGTGGACGCCGATGCCCGAGGCGACCGTACGCAGACCGCGGGCCAGGTTCTCGGCGCTGGGCCGCCGGTCCGGGTCCTTGCTCAGGCAGCGCTCTATGACCGTCCACAGCGGGGCCGGGACGTTGGAGGGGCGGCGGGGCTCCTCGCTGAGGTGCCGGTGCAGGACTTCGAGGGCGGTTCCCCCGGCGAACGGCGGGCGGCCGGTGACCAGCTCGTACAGCAGGATGCCCGCGCCGTAGATGTCGACGGCGGAGGTCTGCGGGCGGCCCTCGGCGGACTCCGGCGCCACGTAGGCGGGGGTGCCGACGAACTCGTGGGTCCGGGTCAGGCCCGGGGAGTCGGCCAGGCGCGCGATGCCGAAGTCGGTGAGCATCGGGTGCATCTGGCCGTCGCGCTCGTCGACCAGCACGTTGGCCGGCTTGAGGTCACGGTGGACGACGCCGTCGGCGTGGCTGGCGGCGAGCGCGTCCGCGATCTGCGCGGTGAGCAGGGAAGCGGCGACCGGGGTGAGCGGGCCGTTCTCGCGGAGGTAGCGGTGCAGGTCGGGGCCGTCGATCAGGTCCATCACCAGGGCGAGGAGATCGCCCTCGACGACGAGGTCCCGGGTGCGCACGATGTTGGGGTGCGTGAGCCGCAGCAGGACGGAGCGCTCCCGCAGGAACCGCATCACGACGTCGGCGTCGTTGGCCAGCTCCTCCTTGAGAACCTTGATGGCCACGGTCTCGCCGGGCTGACCCGCGACGGCTGCCTCGGCGCCCGCGGTCTCCCGCTGGCGGGCTCGCCAGACGGTGCCCGTGGCGCCGCGTCCGAGCGGCTCCTCGAGCAGGTACTTGCTGCCTACGGGCCGCACGTCATGCGCTCCCTGCTGATCGTGGTGCTTGCGGTCCCCCAGGGGTCTTGTTCGCTCCTTGGGCCCGCCCGAATGTTCCGGCCCACTGTAGTGCCGCCGAACGGGGCACCGGGGGCTCATGTTTCGGGGGAAGACGCGCGGACCGGGCGGAAGGTTGCCGCACGGCTGATCACAGGCCGGTCAGACGTTCGGTGGCAGGAGCGGATTTCTGTCCGGCGCCCGGCGGGCAACCACCGGGAAACCCGTCCGAGCGGCGGGATCCGGACGCAAGCAGGCACTTTTGCGCCCACAGCCGACCATTCAAGATCATTTAAAGGTGACCGCCGGGCGTGTTGTCAGTGGCAGGTGCGAGGATGCCTCCAGCACGGATCTGCGAGGTCGGAGTCTCGCGGTGCGTGACGACCTGTACGGACGACGTGTCCGTGCCGGGTGGGGGGAATCACAGGGCGTTTCCCCTGCCGGGCACCCCCGCGCAGAAGGGACCGCTGACGGCGATGCAGATCCGGCTGACCGTCCTCGCGCCGCGCAGCGGCCAGACCCCGGCGCGCACCTGCGACGTGCTCGTCACCGCACCCGCCGGGACGGCGCTGGCCGCCGTCGCCTCCCAGCTGGCCTCCGCCGTGGCGGGGCCCGAGAGCTCCCAGGGCGGCGGAGCGATCGTGTTCTTCGCCGGACGGGAGCGGCTCGACGGGCACCGCATCGCGCTGGGCGAACCGCCTCTGGTGGACGGCGCGGTCCTCTCGCTCCAGGTCCCCGGTGACGACGAGGCGACGGACGATCCCGTTCCGGCCCAACTCCATGTGGTGGCGGGCCCTGACGCGGGCGGCGTCCACCTGCTGCACGGCGGGCAGATCCGGATCGGCCGCTCCGCCGACGCGGACGTCCCGCTCGACGACCCGGACGTCTCCCGGCTGCACTGCGCGGTGACGGTCTCCGACGACGGCCGGGTCTCGGTCGCCGACCTCGGTTCGACGAACGGCACCTCCCTGGACGGCGTCGAGGTGCGTGAGCGGCCGGTCCGCCTCGCCCCCGGCGCGCTGCTGCGGCTCGGCGAGTCCGCCCTCCGCCTCACGACGGGCTCCCGTCCGGCGACGCTGCCGACCGCCCCGGACGGCGAGGGGCATCTGCGGGTGGCCCGCGCCGAGACGGGCTCTCCCGCCCCGGGCCACGGCACCGGCGCGCCGCTCTCCACGCACACCCCCGACCACGGCGGCCCGGGCCACGGCCACGGTTACGGCGCACCGGCCTCCCCTTTCCCCGGTTCCCTCGGGTCCCCCGACTCCCTCGGGTCCCTCGCTCCCGCCGGTTCACCGGCGCCCGAAGGGCCCCACGGCGGCTCCGGAGCCCCGGGCTCCTCACTCGAAGAGGGCTCCTGGCCCGAGCACGCCGAGGCCGGGCCGGGCGGCGCGTATCCGGGGCAGGACACCCATGCCCGTGGCGAGGCTCCCCGGCGCGGCATAGGAGCATGGGCGAGGCGGCTCAAGGGCGGCGCGAGGGTCGAGCAGCCGGCGGGCCCGGAGACCGGGGCGGGCGTCCGACGCGACACGTACGGCGCCTCCCGCGCCCCGGGCGGCCCCACGGCACCCGGGTCATCGGCACCCGGCTCATCGGCGTACGGCTCATCAGCGCCCGGGGCGGGCGCGTACGACTCCGCGGCCGGGCCCCACGACTTCCCGGGCGGAGCCGGCTTCCCCGGCTTCCCGGGTGGCTCCAACGACCCGTCCGGCGGTCCGTCGGGGGCCGGACACCTCGCCTCCCCGGTCTCCCCCGGCTCCCCCTTCTCCGCGCTGCCCACGGCCCCCGAGGGCACCTGGCCGGATCCGGCGGCCGTGCTGATGACCGCGCTCGGCCCCGGGCCCCGGCTCTGGGAGCGCCATCCGGAGCACCCGGAGGCGCTGGTGGTGCGGCTCGGCACGACCGACCGGGCCGAGGTGCCCGCCGTGCCGGTGACCGTGGGGTTGCGGGAGGCCGGTTCGCTGGGGCTCGCCGGTCCGCGCGCCCGGCTGGCGGGTCTGGCCCGCGCCACGGTGGCGCAGCTCGCCGCGCTGCACTCCCCCTTCGACCTGGAGATCGTCCTCATCAGCACGGACCGCTCCCGCCCGCTGGAGGAGCGGCGGCGCGAGTGGTCCTGGCTGGGGTGGCTGCCGCATCTGCGCCCGACGCACGGGCAGGACTGCCGGCTGCTCCTCGCGTACGACCGTGAGCAGGCGGCCGCCCGTACGGCCGAGCTGGTGCGCCGCCTCGACGAGGGCCCCCTCGGTCCCGGCTGGCCGCATCTGGACCGGGCCTCGGTGGCCGAGGCCGCCCGCGCCCACACGGGTCCGCACACGGTGGTCGTCCTGGACGGCGACCCCGGTACGGCGATGCTGCGCGAGACCACGGCACGGCTGGCCGGGGCGGGCGCGGCGGCCGGGATCCATCTGATCTGCCTGGCCGAGACCCCGGCCGCCTCCCCCACCTCCCCGGTGTCCGCGACGTACGAGACCGCGTGCCGGGCGTCCATCGCCTTCCGGGAGTGCGGGGCCGTCGCGATGCTCAGCGGGGATGTCGCCACGGCGTTGCGCCTGTTGCGCACGGCGGGCGGGCAGGCCGCGGGGCACGGGACGGTGGCCGCGGTGGACGCGGTGTCGGCGGCCTGGGCCGAGCGGTTCGGGCGGGCGCTCGCCCCCCTGCGTGAGGAGGGCTCGGCCGCGCTGGCCGGCCGTCCGACGACCGCGGCGCTGCCGCCGTCCGCCCGGCTGCTGGACGAGCTGGGCCTGGCCCGGGCGACGCCGGCCTCGCTGATGGCCCGCTGGGCGTCCACGGCGGAGGCCCAGCCCGGCGCCTCGGCGCCCCGGGCCGCGGCGGCCCGGGCACCCCGCCAGGAGGTGGACAGCCCCAACTCGGGGCGGACCCTCAGCGCGGGCCCGCGCGTCGGCCCGCAGCGCACCGCCACCTCCTCCCCCGACCGCGACTCCGGCCGGACGCCGTACCCGGCCGCGGGGGCCCCCGACCCTGACCGCACCCCGTACCCACCGCTCGACGCCCGCGACTCCGGGCGCACCCCGTACCCACCGCTCGACACCCGCGACTCCGGGCGCACCCCGTACCCACCGCTGGATTCACGGGACTCGGAGCGCACGCCCTATCTCGGCGGCCGACGCTCCGGGCCGGGGCAGGGCTCCGAGGGACGGGGCGACTGGGGCGCGCCCCAGTCCGCCGCCCACATGGGCCGGCCGGTCCTCGTGCTCGGGGCGGGCCCCCGGGGGCCCCTCAGCGTCGATCTCGCCGACGAGGGGCCGCATCTGCTGATCGAGGGTCCGCCGGGCAGCGGCCGCACCGAGCTGCTCCGGGCCGTCGCCGCCTCGCTGGCCTCCGCCGCCCGGCCCGACCGGCTCGGCATCCTGCTCGTCGACGGCTCGGGCGGCGAGCGGGGGGAGCGCTGCGAAGGGCTGCTCCCCTGTACGGAGCTGCCGCATGTGTTCACCCACCTCGTGGCGTGCGACCCGGTCCGGATGAGGGAGTTCGCGCAGGCCCTGGGCGGCGAGCTGAAGCGGCGCGCCGAGCTGCTCGGCGACCTGGACTTCGCCGCCTGGCACGAGCGGCACGCCCAGCAGGAAGGCCCGCCGCGCGTCGTGGGCCAGCGTCCGCCGAGCGGCGCCGAGCGGCGGGGCGATCTGGACTCCCCGGCCAGCGGCACCCTGCGGTTGCGCCCCATCGCCCGGTCCGGGGACCCCGGACCGTCGCCGCTGCCCCGTCTCGTCGTCCTCGCCGACGACTTCGACGCGCTGGTCGCCCCGTCGCTCGGCAGTCCCGGCAGGCCGGCCGCCGGTTCGGTGGTGCGGGCGCTGGAGGCCGTGGCCCGGGACGGTGGGCGGCTCGGGGTGCACCTGGTCGCCACCTCCGCGCGCCCGGACCGCACCGAGGACACCGAGCTGGCCCGTGGCGCCCGGCTGCGCATCGTGCTGGACGCCCCGGTGCTGCCGCCGTCCCCGGACGAACCGGCCCCCGGCCGGGGCAGGCTGGGGCATCCGGACGGCCGGCTGACGCCGTTCCAAGGGGGTCGGGTCACCGGTCGCATCCCGCGTACGGCGACGCTGCGGCCCACCGTCGTCCCACTGGAATGGGAGCGGATGGGCGATCCGCCGACCCGGCGTCCGGTCCGGGAGCTGGGCAACGGGCCGACCGACCTGGCCCTGCTCGCCAGCGCGTTGGAGCGCGCGGCCCGTTCGGTGAACGCGGAACGGCTGCCGGCGCTGGTGCCGTTCCCGGCCTGACGCGGCCACCGGCGCGGCCACCTCAGCAGCCGGCCCCCTCCCCTCCGCCGGCCCGGGCACCGTTTCGACGCGCCCCCTGCCCCGGCAGGCTTCCGACATGCCCTGACATGACGTCACGAGGCGATCACGATAAGCCTGTTGGGGCCTCAGGTGGTATTGCGGGGCCCGGTCGCCCGGCGTAGGACTGTGCGCACGGACGACGTGGTCCGGGCATGCGGACATGGCCGGACGCGTACAGAAGAGACGGGGCAGGAATGCGCACAACCTTCTCGATACGCAGGGCCGCGGTCGTGTTCGCGGCGGCGGGCGCTCTGGCGCTCACCGGCTGCGGAGGCGACGGCGACGGCAAGAAGAAGACGGACGACGGCTCCGGCAAGGGCACGGACAGCGCGTCCACGGTGAAACTGCCGAAGCTGGACGGGGAGGACATCTCCGTCGCCGCGGTCTGGACCGGACCGGAGCAGGCGAACTTCACCAAGGTGCTGGACGAGTTCGAGAAGCGTACGGGCGCGAGCGTCACCTTCGTCCCGGCGCAGGACCCGATCATCAACTTCCTGGGCACCAAGATCGCGGGCCAGCAGCCGCCGGACGTGGCGATGATCCCGCAGGTCGGCGCGATCCAGCAGGCGGCCGCGAAGAAGTGGGCCAAGCCGGTCGGCCCCGAGGCGCGGGCCCAGCTCGGCCAGAACTACGCGAAGGTCTGGCAGGACCTCGGCGCGGTGGACGGCACCCAGTACGGCGTGTACTTCAAGGCGGCCAACAAGTCCCTGATCTGGTACAACGCCGCCGCGTTCGACAACGCGGGGGCGAGCGAGCCGAAGACCTGGAAGGACTTCCTGGCGACCGCGGAGACCATCTCCGCCTCCGGCGTCACACCGGTCTCGGTGGGCGGCGCGGACGGCTGGACCCTGACGGACTGGTTCGAGAACGTCTACCTCTCCCAGGCGGGGCCGGAGAAGTACGACCAGCTGGCGAAGCACGAGATCCCGTGGACCGACCCGTCCGTCAAGGACGCGCTGACCACGCTGGCCGGGCTGTGGGGGAAGCCGGAGCTGATCGCGGGCGGCGCGGACGGGGCGCTCCAGACGGAGTTCCCGGCCTCGGTGACCCAGACGTTCACCGGGGGCGACCAGCCCAAGGGCGCGATGGTCTTCGAGGGCGACTTCGTCTCCATCAACATCGCGCAGACCGAGGCGAAGATCGGCACGGACGCCAAGGTCTTCCCGTTCCCGGCGGTCGGCGCGGACTCCCCCGTGGTGACCGGCGGCGACGCGGCGGTGGCGCTGAAGGACACCAAGGGCGCGCAGGCGCTGCTGACCTGGCTGGCGTCCTCCGACGCGGCGAAGATCTGGGCCGAGGCGGGCGGGTTCATCTCCCCGAACAAGGGCCTGGACCTGAAGGCGTACCCGAACGACGTGCAGCGCACGATGGCCCAGGCGCTGATCGACGCCGGTGACGACGTCCGGTTCGACATGTCCGACCAAGCCCCGCAGTCGTTCGGCGGGACGCCCGGGAAGGGTGAGTGGAAGATCCTCCAGGACTTCCTGAAGAACCCGAAGGACATCGCGGGGACCCAGAAACAGCTGGAGTCCGAAGCGGTCAAGGCGTACAAGAGCTGACGCCGTGACGACAGCGACCGCGGGGGGCGCCGGAGCGGCGCCCCCCGCCGACGACGACACGCATCCCCGTCCGTCCCCGCCCCCGGATCCGAAGAGGTCCCGCCGGAGTGTGACCGGCACCCGCAGGGTCATCGCGGCGGCGTTCCTGCTGCCCGCGCTGGTGCTGCTCGGAGCGCTGGTGCTCTATCCGATCGGGTACTCGGTCTACCGGTCGTTCTTCGACCAGGCCGGTACGGGCTTCGCCGGGTTCGACAACTACAAGGCGCTGTTCACCGACGCCACCATCGTCACGGCGGTGAAGAACAACGCGATCTGGGTGGTCTTCGCCCCGACGGTCGCCACCGCGCTCGGGCTGATCTTCGCGGTGCTGACCGAGCGGATCCGCTGGGGCACCGCGTTCAAGCTGATCGTCTTCATGCCGATGGCGATCTCGATGCTGGCGGCGGGCATCATCTTCCGGCTGGTGTACGACCAGGCTCCCGAGCGGGGTGTGGCCAACGCGGTGGCGGTGGGCGTGCACGACACGTTCAACCAGTCCTCCGTCTTCCCGAAAGCGCGCCCGCTGCCCGTGCACCCGCTGGAGAAGGGCGACGGCGGGGCGTATCTGTCCAAGGAGCCGGTCCGGGCGGGCCAGCCGCTGCGGGTGCCGCTGATCGGCGTGGCTCCGGCGAGGATGCCGGGCGACGCACGGCCGGCGGAGGGCGCCCCAGCGGCCTCCGGGGACCAGATCTCCGGGACCGCCTGGCTGGACTTCACCCGGGGCGGCGGCGGGAAACCGAACGTCGTCGACCCGAAGGAGCTGGGCCTGAAGGGCCTGAAGGTCGAGGCGGTGAAGGACGGGAAGGTCGTCGCCACCGCCACGGCCGGAGCGGACGGCGTGTTCACCCTGCCCGCCTCGGCGGACGGGGCCCAACTACGCCTGCCCGCCGACAACTTCCGCGAGCCGTACAACGGCGTCGACTGGCTCGGACCGTCCCTCGTGACGCCCGGGATCATCGGCAGCTACGTATGGATGTGGGCCGGGTTCGCGATGGTGCTGATCGCGGCGGGCCTGGCCGGTCTGCCGCGTGAGCTCCTGGAGGCGGCACGGGTGGACGGCGCCAACGAGTGGCAGGTGTTCCGCCGGATCACGGTGCCGATGCTGGCGCCGGTGCTCGCGGTGGTCCTGGTGACGCTGATGATCAACGTGCTGAAGGTCTTCGACCTGGTGTTCATCATCGCGCCGGGCTCCTCGCAGGACGACGCGAACGTGCTGGCGCTCCAGCTGTACAGGTCCTCGTTCGGCACGGACGCGGACCTGGGCATCGGGAGCGCGATCGCGGTGCTCCTGCTGCTGCTGGTGATCCCGGTGATGCTCTTCAACATCCGCCGGATCCGGAAGGAGGGACGCCGATGACGGGCCACGCCCGCCCCGTGCCGCCTCCCGGCCGGGGGCCCGGGGGTCGCCCCCCGGGAGAACACAGCAACATTCGCCGGATCCGGAAGGAGGGACGCCGATGAGCGCGAACGACGCTTCTCTCAAGGCGCGGCAGTCCAAGCAGTCCCTCGGCGCCCGGATCGCCGCCCGCGCCGGCGGCGGGGTGATGCGGGTCTTCCTGATCCTGGTCGCCCTGTTCTGGCTGATGCCCACGATCGGTCTGCTGCTGTCCTCGCTGCGCGGGCCGCAGGACATCGCGGCGACCGGCTGGTGGAAGGTCTTCACCGCCCCGTCGGAGATGACCTTCGACAACTACCAGCGGCTGCTGGACAATTCGACGATCACCGGCTCACTCGTCAGCACCATCATGATCACCGTGCCCTCCACGGTGCTGGTGGTGGTGATCGGCTCGCTGGCCGGATACGCCTTCGCGTGGATGGAGTTCCCCGGCCGCGACTGGTGGTTCCTGCTGGTCGTCGGGTTGCTGGTGGTGCCGGTGCAGGTCGCGCTGATCCCGGTCTCCGAGCTGTTCGGCACCATCGGGATCTTCGAGACGACGCTCGGGGTGGTGCTGTTCCACACGGCGTTCGGCCTGCCGTTCGCGATCTTCCTGCTGCGGAACTTCTTCGCGGAGATCCCCCGCGAGCTGCTGGAGGCCGCCCGGCTCGACGGGGCGGGCGAGATCCGCCTGTTCACCCGGGTCGTGATGCCGCTGGGCGGTCCGGCGATCGCCTCGCTCGGGATCTTCCAGTTCCTGTGGGTGTGGAACGACATGCTGGTCGCGCTGATCTTCGCGGACTCCGAGTCGCCGCCGATCACCGTGGCGCTCCAGCAGCAGGTACGCCAGTTCGGCAACAACATCGACGTGCTGGCGCCCGGCGCGTTCGTGTCGATGGTGATCCCGCTGGCGGTGTTCTTCGCCTTCCAGCGGCAGTTCGTGTCGGGCGTGATGGCGGGCGCCGTCAAGTAGCCCTCGCCACAAGGCCGTACACCGTCGAAGACGCACGGCTGTACGTCAACCCGAAGCGGCTCGGTTCCCCGGAACCGGGCCGCTTCGCCGTCTCCGTCCCCCGATTGCCGCGTCCGGCGTAACCCTGTCATTCCATCCGACGTTTGCGGTCTGCCTGGTTTCCGCGAACGATCGACCCATGGATGTGTAGTGCCCCGGTTCTCCGTCATCGTGCCCGCATTCCGGGTCCAGGCGTATCTGCACGCGTGTCTGGATTCGGTGCTGGCCCAGTCCTTCAAGGACTACGAGGTCATCGTGGTCGACGACTGCTCCCCCGACGCCTGTGGGCCGATCGCCGACGAGTACGCCCGCCGGGACCCCCGTGTCACCGCACTGCACCTCCCCCGCAACACCGGACTGGGCCCGGCCCGCAACGCCGGGATGGACCGGGCGGGCGGCGACTACCTGGTCTTCCTCGACGGTGACGACACCCTGGTGCCGGACGCGCTCCAGACCATCGCCGACCGGATCGACGCGACCGGCGAGCCCGACGTCCTGATGTACGACTACGCCCGCACGTACTGGACGGGCCGCAGCGTGCGCAACGTCCTGGCCGCCCATCTCGACGAGGGCGGGCCCGAGCGCTTCCGGCTCACCGACCGCCCCGAGCTGCTGCAGCTCCTCATGGTCGTCTGGAACAAGGCGTACCGGCGCGCGTTCATCGAGGCCGAGGGGTTCACCTTCCCGCCCGGCTACTACGAGGACACTCCCTGGACCTACCCGGTGCTGATGTCGGCCGGGTCGATCGCGGTGCTGGACGCGGTCTGCGTCTCCTACCGGCAGCGGCGGCGCGGCAACATCCTCTCCACCACCAGCGAGAAGCACTTCGACGTCTTCGACCAGTACGACCGGGTGTTCGCGTTCATCGACTCACGCCCCGAACTCGCCCTGTGGCGGCCGGTGATGTTCCGCCGGATGCTGGACCACTTCTCGGCGCTGTTCGCCTCCCGGGACCGGCTGCCGCTCCACCGCCGCGCCGCGTTCTTCCGCCGGGCGGCCGCGTCCTGCCGCCGCTACCGCACCCCCGGCGCCCCGGCCCCCCGTCGCGCGCTGCTGCGGCACGGCCTGTTGCGGCTCGGCGCGCGGCGCACCTATCAAGCGCTGTCGGGGGCCCAGCGCCTGGGCGGCCGGCTGCGCCGGGGGGTGGCGGCCGGACGCCGGGCGGTGCGGGGCGCGGCGCTGCGGGCGCACTACCGGATCCAGTCGCGGCTGCCGCTGCGCTCCCGGGACGCGGTGTTCGCCACCCGGGCAGGCGGGTACACGGGCAGCCCGGCGGCGATCGAGGCGAAGGTCCGCGAGCTGATCCCGGGGGTGCGGACGGCCTGGATCTGCCGGCCCGTGGACGCCCACACCGTGCCGACCGGCACCCGGCACCTCGCGCCCGGCACCTTCGCCCACTGGACGGCGCTGGCCCGCTCCGCGTACCTGGTGAACGACTCCCTCTTCGACCGGTGGCTGGTCAAGCGCCGGGGCCAGGTCCTGCTCCAGACGCACGAGGGCACGCCGCTGCGGACCGTGGGCACCGATCTGCTGGACCGGCCCGCCGCCGCCCGGGGCACCGACTTCGAGCAGCTGCTGCGCTCGGTGGACACCTGGGACTTCTCCCTCTCGGCGAACCCGCACTCCACCCTCGTACGGGAGAGGGCCTATCCGTCCGCGTACACGACGCTGGAGTACGGCTCGCCGCGCAACGACGTGTACCACCGCACCGGTCCGGCCGATGTGGCGCGGCTGCGCGAGACGCTGGGGATCCCGGCGGGCAGCACGGCGCTGCTGTACGCCCCGACGCACCGCGACTACCGGCGGGTCCAGCGGCCCGCCCTGGACCTGGAGCGGCTGGTCCGGGTCCTGGGCCCGCAGTTCGTGGTCCTGGCCCGGGCGCCGCACCCCGCGGGCCCCGGCGGCCGCCGGGCGCCGCATCCCCGGATCATCGACGTCCATGGGCACCGGTCCGTGGAGACGCTCGCGCTCGCGTCGGACGCACTGATCACGGACTACGCGTCGCTGATGTTCGACTACGTCAACCTGGACCGCCCGGTGGTGCTGCACCTGCCCGACATCGAGGCGTTCGAGGCGGCCCGGGGCACGTACTTCGACATCACGGCGTTCCCGCCCGGCATCGTGGCCCGGGGCCAGGACGAGCTGTTCGACATCTTCGCCACGGACCACTGGCGGGGTTCCCGCGCGGCGCAGCTGCGGGCGGCGTTCCGGGCCCGGTTCTGTCCGTACGACGACGGGTACGCCGCCGAGCGGGTGGTGCGGCGGGTCTTCCTCGGGGAGACAGGCGGCCTGCCGTTGCCGGTGCCGTCCGCCGCCCGCCGGACGCCTACGGCCCTTCCGGCGCAGGACGGGGCCGGGGCGGGCGTCAGGGGCTGACCGGCCCCGCCGCACCCAGACGCGTGCTCCGCACGCGCCCCGCGCGCGCTCAGCGTTCCAGGAACGCGAACAGCTCCTCCCAGCGGCGCAGGGTCTCCGGCTCGGAGAACCGCTGGACGCCGGACCGGGCCCGCGCCCCCATCGCGTCGCGCAGCCGGGGGTTGCCGGTGAGCCGCAGCAGCCGGTCGGCGAGGGCGGCGACGTCTCCGGCGGGGGCCAGAAGACCGTCCTCGCCGTCGCGGACGATCTCCCGCACCCCGGGCGCGCAGTCGAACGCGGCGCAGGGCACACCGCTCGCCATCGCCTCCAGCAGGGCCAGCGGGAAGCCCTCGCCCCGGGAGGACTGGACGAAGACGGAGGCCTCGGCGAGGGCCCGCTCCACGTCGTCGGTGCGGCCCATCCACTCCACACAGCCGTCGAGGCCGAGGCTCGTGCACTGCTCCTTCAGCGCGGCCTCGTCCTCGCCGGCCCCGTAGATCCGCAGCCGCCAGTCGGGGCGGGCGGGGGCGACCAGGGCCCAGGTGTCCAGGAGCAGGTCGATGCCCTTCTGGTCGCTGAGCCGGCCGACGCTGGCGACGGTCCGCGCGGTGCGCGGGGAGGGCACGGCGGGGAGGCGGGAGAGGGCGTTGGGCAGGAAGCCGACGTTGTTCATGCCGTCCCCGGCCCACTGGTCGGCGTCCTCCTCGGTGAGGACGAGCCAGTGGTCGAGGTCCTTGTAGTGGTTCTTGATCCAGCGGTAGCGGTGGCTCGCGCGGGAGTAGCCGTAGGACTCGTGGCTCATCCCGATGACCCGCACCCCGGTGGTGTCGGCCTCTTTGACCCATTCCATCGCCCAGACCTGGGTGACGATGACGACCGCGCCGGGGCGGGCGGTCGCGAAGATCTCCGAGAGCCGGGCCACCGCCCGCTTCTTGGCGGCGACCCGGGCCGCCTCCCTGCGCCGGGTGGGGAGGCGGAAGCGGTCGCGGATGCCGTGGGGCGTCCAGGGGGTCGGCGGGTGGGCGGGGTAGAGGGCGGTGACGGGGTGGCCGGGCTCGGCGGGCAGCGCCATCTTGAGGTCGGAGGCGTGGATGCCGATGGCGTGGACCCGGTGCCCCTGGCCTGCGAGGAGGCGCGCGGTCTGGTGCGTCCAGCCGGTGACGCCGCCGAGTTCGTCGGTGCTGTTGGAGACGATGAAGACGTCGCGGCTCATCGGCCGGCCCCCCGGTCGTGGTCGAGGTCGATGGTGTGACGGGCGCCCCGGGAGGATCCGGGGGCGAAGACGGCGGCGACGGTCCTGCGGGCGGCGTCGCCCCGGTCGTAGGTCCCGAACTGCCGGATGAAGTCCCGGCGCCGGTCGGCGTACCGGGTGTCGGTCTTCTTCAGCTCCGCGAGGGTCGCGAACAGCTCCTCCTGCGTCTCGGTCACCGGCCCGGGGGCCTTCTCCCGCAGGTCGAAGTAGCTGCCGCGCTCGGCCGCGTACGCCTCCAGGTCGGGGGCGTACAGCACGACGGGCCGGTCGAGGAGGGCGAAGTCGAACATGATGGAGGAGTAGTCGGTGATCAACACGTCGGTGAGAGCCAGGAGTTCTTGGACGTCGTGGTGGCGCGAGACGTCGACGACCGCCCCGGGCGGACAGAGCGGCAGCCGCGCGGACTCCAGGTAGTGGGCCCGTACGAGCAGGGTGTGGGTGTCCCCGAACCGCTCCGCGAACTCCCGTACGTCCAGCAGGAGTCGGGCCCTGCGCTGCTTACCCGGCCCGCCCCGGAACGTGGGGGCGTACAGCACGGTCTTCTTGTGGTCGTCCAGCCCGAGCGCCCCGGCCAGCGGCGGGCGCGGCAGCCGTCCCTCGGTCTCGGCCCGGTCACGCTCCGCGATCAGGACGTCGTTGCGCGGGTAGCCGGTGCGCAGGAGCCGTTCCTCGGGCAGCCGGTAGGCGCGGGCGAGGGTGTTCACGTCGTGCTCGGAGCGGACGAGGAAGTGGTCGAAGCGGTCCACGGCCTGCTGGAGCCGCGCGCGCTGGGGGGCGTTCTGGAGCCGTACGCGGGTCTCGTCGAAGCCCATCCGCTTGTACGCGGAGCCGTGCCAGGTCTGGAGGTACGTGGTGTGCCGGGGCTTGCGCAGCTGCTGCGGGAAGCCCTGGTTGTCGACCCAGTACTCGGCGCGGGCCAGCGCCCACAGGTAGCGCCAGGACCAGCGGCGTACGAGGCGGGCGTCGTCCGGGAAGCCGACCGGGGAGGGGTCGTAGGACCAGGTGGCACGGAGCCTCAGGCCCTGGCGGCGGATCTCCTCGTAGAGGGCGCGCGGGCTGTCGCCGTAGCAGGTGCCCATGTGGCTTTCGAGGACGACGGAGCCCCGGCGCACGGGGAGCCGGGTGAGCCAGGTGTTGTAGACGGGGACCTTGAAGCCCCGGGAGCGGTAGCGGTCCAGGTGCCTGCGCAGGGACCGGACGAGGAGCTTCGCCTTGCGCGCGGGCCGGAAGCGGGTGGCGTAGCGGACCAGGCGGTGGGTGGTGCGGGCCGGGCGGCGGCGGGCGGTCAGCCGGAGCGCGAAGTGGTCCTTGAGCGTGATGTAGGGCTCCCAGGTGTCCCCGGCGAGCCGCCCGAGCCAGGGCCTGGCGGGGAACCGGACGGCCCCTTCCACCTGGTCCTGCGGGGCGAACAGGTCGCTGACGGAACGAGGCCCGTCGGGGCCCCCCGCGGTCACGGTCAGCCGCGCGTCCCACGCCGTGTCCCGGACGCCGACGGGGCGCAGGCGGCGCGCGACGTCGGCCCGTGCGCGCCAGCTGATCCCGTTGCCGTCGTGCCGGATCTCCTCGACCGGGAAAGCGACGGCGCGCGCCCCGCCCCGGGCCCGGAACTCCAGGGTCGCGGCGAGAGGGGCGTCGGGCCCCGGGCCGCCGTGGCCGGGCAGCACGAGGCGGCCCTCCAGCAGCAGGCGGCCCCGGTCGGCGGTGGCGCGGGTGAGCCGGTTCATCAGCCGCGCCCCGCCGAACGTGCGGTACCGGTGCCCGAGTTCGGTGACGTCGACGCCCGGCCCTTCCGGGCCGCCGCCCCAGGCCACCCGGCCGTCCGCGCCCGTCGTCAGCGGCGCGCACACCGTGGCGGGCCTGCTCAGCGCGTACGCCGCGGTGAGGACCCCTTCGGCGTCGCCCCGGGCCAGCAGGCGCACGGCGACCCGTTCCAGCGGCGGCAGGTCCGGCGGGCCGTCCCGGAAGGAGCCGGTCAGCGCACGGGCGGCGGCCGCGGCGACCCGGTCGCGGCGGGCGGCGGGCAGGTGGGGGAAGGACCGGGCGAGCGGCACCAGGTGGTCGCGGGCGAACGCCTTCTCCCGTTCCTCGCGCAGCTCGGACAGGCCGCGCGCGAGGAGGGTGTTGGCGACGCGGCGGTGCGCCTCGACCAGGGCGGCGAGGTCGCGGGCCCGGTCGGGGACGGCCCGGCCGGTCACGATCAGCCGGCGGACGAGGGCGATCCGGCCGACCGCCGCGGCGGCGAGCGGGCCGAAGAGGATCTCGCCGTGCGTCAGGTCCTCCTCGTACCGCAGCCCGTGCCGCCTGGCAGCCTCGCGGCGCAGGCAGAACCCGGTCACCAGGGCGTCCCTGACGACGAGTTCGGGGGCGTCGGCGAAGCGGGCGAGGGTGCGGGAGCGGGCGTACAGCCCACCCTGCCAGGACGGCTCCCGTTCCTTGCCGCTCTCGTCCGCGACCTGGCTCCAGCGGCCGGCGATCAGGTCGGCGCGGCTTCTCTCGCCGGCCTGCCAGAGGTTGCGGCAGGCGTGGAGCTGGAGGCGTTCGCCGGCGGCTAGGACCAGGACGTACCGGCCGCCCGCCGCGTCCAGGCCCGCGTTGCGCAGGGCTCCGGTGGTGCGGACGGCCGGGTCGGCGTGGAGGAGGCGGACCCGCCCGGGGGCCCGGTCGGCGAGGGCCCGGGCGGCGGTCCGGACGGCCGGGGCGGCGGTGGAGGCAAGGACCACGACGGCCTCGGCTCCGCGCAGCGACTGGCCGAGCACGGACTCCACGGAGGCGCGCAGGGCGGCGGCGCCGCCGGGGCCCTCGTTGTCCCCGCCGCCGGTGATCACACAGCTGAAGTCGCTCATGCCTGCTCCGCCTTGAGCATCCGGTCGACGACCCCGGCGGCGGCGGTCCCGTCGTCGAGGTCGCAGAACGCCTCCCGGAACCGCTCGTACGCCCCCCGGTGCCCGGCGGTCGCGGCTTCCGGGTCGTGCAGGGCGGCCACGATCCCGGCGGAGTCGGGGATCAGGGGGCCGGGGGCACGCTGCTCGAAGTCGAAGCAGAAGCCGCGCAGGGTGTCGCGGTAGTGGGCCAGGTCGTGGGTGTGGAAGAGCATCGGGCGGCCGGTCTGCGCGAAGTCGAACAGGACCGAGGAGTAGTCGGTGACCAGGACGTCGCTGATCAGCAGCAGTTCGGCGACGTCCGGGTGGCGGGAGACGTCCCGGACGAAGTCGGTGTCGGGGACGCTGCCGCCGACGAGGTAGTGGCGGCGGACCAGCAGGACATGGTCCTCGCCGAGACTCTCCCGGGCGAGGTCCAGGTCGAGTTGGAGGTCGAACCCGTGACGCCCGCCCTGCCGTGGGCGGTCCTCGCGCCAGGTGGGGGCGTACAGGATCACGCGCCGCCCCTCGGGGAGCGCGAGCCGTTCGCGTACGGTGGCGGCGACCTTGTCCCGGTCGGGGGCGTACAGCAGGTCGTTGCGCGGGTAGCCGCACTCCAGGACCTCGCCCGAGTAGCCGAAGGCGCGGCGCATCACGGGGGTGGAGAAGCTGTTCGGGGAGACGAGCACGCTCCACTGGGCGGACCGGTGCTCCATGGACGCCATGTACGCGGCATCCGCGTGCGGGGTGCCCGCGAGGTCGCGGCCGATGCGTTTGAGCGGGGTGCCGTGCCAGGTCTGGACGACGGTCTGGCCCTCGGCCCGCTCGAACCACTCGGGCAGGTGGGTGTTGGTGACGATCCACCGGCTGCGGGCCAGCGCCTCGTACCAGTCGGCGCTGTGCAGGGCGATGGGGCGGACGCCTTCGGGTACGGCCGCCTGCTGGTCGCGTACCACCCACAGGTGCTCGATGTCCCGACCACGGGTGGCGAGTTCGCGGTGGACGGCACGGGGTGAGTCGGAGTACTGGCGGCCGTCGAAGCTGGAGTAGAGGACGGCGGGGCGCAGTTCGCCGGCCGTGGCGGCGCGCAGTCCGGCGTACCGCTCGCGCTGGATCCGCTGCGCGTACGGGCCCCGCTCACCGACGGGGAGGGCGGAGGCCGACTCCAGGACGAGCCGGTCGTGGTGGCGCCGCTGGAGGGTGAAGTCCCTGCCGTTGATGTGCTGTCGCGTCGGCAGGGTGGGGTGCAGGGGGGTGCTCAGGCGGAGCGGCCGGTAGGCCTCCGGGTCCCGCTCCCCCGGCTCGCGCAGGAAGAGGTACCAGCGCCCCTCGGCGAGCGGCAGCGTCCCGCCGGGTCCCTCGACGGCGGCGGGTACGATCACGGCCCGGAAGCCGTCGCCGTCCCCCCGCTCCAGGCCGAGGACCACCTCCTCCCGGTGGCCGCTGTGGCGCAGGACGAGTTCCCGGAAGGCGCCCGTGGGCTCGGGGAAGGCCCCGTCGAGGATGAGGGCGCCCGACTCCTCCCGGACGGCGGAGGTGACGACGGGCTGGACGGGCCGGTCGGTGAGCACGAGGTCGCCCGAGGGGTTGGGGGCCGCGTACAGCTCACGGCCGCCGGGCAGTGCGTAACGTCCGTCCTGGCCGTCGGTCGGGGCGGCCACCGTCAACGGCTTGCCCTCGCCCACGAGTTGGACGCCCCAGATATCGTCCTGTCCCCGGAAGGCGCTGAGCGGGATGTCCGCCGCCCGGGAGCCGAGCGAGCCGCGCAGGGCGAACTCCCGCGTCTCCTTGGTGCGCCACTCGGTGAGCCGGAGGGCGACCGGCCCGGCGTCGCAGAGGATCTTCACCTCCAGGCGCACGGCGTCCTCGACCGGCGACTGCCCGGTCAGGACGGCCGCGACGCGTTCGGTGCGCAGCTCCAGCTTGTTGCCGGAGAGGACGGGGACGATACGGGTCCGCTCGTCGGTGTACGTCACGGCGGGCGGGGCCGGGGTGGAGACGAGCCGCATGGGGCCCCGGCGCGGCCGGCCGGCACCGACGACGACAACCTCCAGCTTCCACGTCGTGCGCCCGCCGCCGCTCACCTTCCCGGCGAGTTTGCGCGGGTCGACGACGGCCGTGAACCCGGCGCGGTCGTAGCGGTGCAGGGAGCGGCCGGAGCGGGCGGTGGCCTCGTCGCCCGGGACCGGGCGGGTCCGCAGGGGGATCAGCCGCTTCCCGGAGCGCAGCCAGCCGAGCCGGACCGGGCCGCCCGGGGCGTTCCGTACGTACGCGTGACCGGTCAGGCGCAGCAGCCCGTCCCGCCAGACGGCCTCGGTGAGGTGGGCGTGGACGGGCAGGTCGGCGGAGGTCAGCGCGGTCGTGGCGGGCGGCAGGGGGTCGCGGACGGCGGGGTGGTGGGCGCGGGGGCGGAGCCGCCCGGTGACGTGGAAGGTGTCCCGGTCCTTCTTCTCGTCGGCGAGGAGGGCGAGGAGTTCGGGCAGCCGGCGTTCGCGGATGAGCTGCCACTTGACCCGCAGGTGCAGGGGCAGCGAGGCGAGGACGTCGGAGTCGACGGTGGCGGCGAACGCGCCCGCGTGCTCCAGGAAGGCTTCGTGGAACTCCGCGTCGCCGCCCCCGAGCGCCTCGATGAACAGCCACAGGTCTCCGGAGAGCGCGTGGGCGTCGTAGCGGCTCTTGGCCCCGGCCAGGTCGGGCCGGGCGGCGAGGAAACGGCTGACGGTGGTGACGGCGGTGACCCGGTCGCGGATGCCCCGGGGCACGGCCCGCCGGGTGGTGATCGAGCCGTCGCGGTCGCGCCAGTGGTAGACGGGCTCCTCGACGACGTCGACGGAGCGGGCCAGGAAGTGGGCGGGCAGGACGACGGCGATGTCCTCGTACAGCACCCCGGTGGGGAAGGCGAAGGCGTGCTCGTCCCAGAAGGCGCGCCGGAAGACCTTGTTGCAGGCGATGCGGTCGCCCAGCAGGGCCCAGTCCCGGGTGACGTGAGTGGACCGCCGGGCCTTCTCCATCGGCTTGCGGAACATCGGGGACTGTTCGAGATCCCCGTTGGCACGTAGCCGGAGCACGTTGCCGGTGGCGAAGTCGGAGCCGGAGCGGTCGAGTTCGGCGAGCATCCGGTCGTACGCGCCGGGCGGCACGACGTCGTCGCTGTCGACGAACGTCAGGAACTCCGCGCCGGGACGGGCCTCGCGGATCCCGGCGTTGCGGGCCGCGCCGAGCCCGGCGTTCTCCTGCCGGATCAGCCGGAAGCGCGGGTCGC
Source organism: Streptomyces sp. NPDC026589 (assembly GCF_040638385.1). Taxonomy (NCBI): domain Bacteria; kingdom Bacillati; phylum Actinomycetota; class Actinomycetes; order Kitasatosporales; family Streptomycetaceae; genus Streptomyces; species Streptomyces sp. NPDC026589. Next base: position 39,589 of record NZ_JBEZYG010000025.1, on the reverse strand, counting down.
GGTCCACGAACTCCTGGGCGAGGTCCGGGCCGTTGTCCGTGGAGCCGTCGTCGACGAGGACGACCTCCAGGTCCGGCATGGTCTGCTCGGCGAGCGAGGACAGGCAGGCACCGAGGTACTCCTCGACGTTGTAGAGGGGGACGACGACGGTGAGACGGGGTGCCATCGCGGCGCACGATCCTTCCGGGCGGACGACATCAGGGGCAATGAGCGTCGGGGGCTTGGGGCTTCAGGGCTTGAGGGCTTGGGGCTTCGGGGGCTTGGGCTTCGGGGGCTTGGGGCTTCGGGGGCTTCGAGGCGTGGGGCTTCGAGGCGTAGGCCCGTCGGGGGCCATGGGGTACAACCCGCGCCGGAAGGAGGGGTCACCCGAGGGGGCCCGTTCGGGTGACCCGGAAGGCGGAGTCACGCACCCGGGGGGCGTGCCGGGAGCACGTTCGAGCCCCGTACCGGGAAGGCACGGGGCTCGGTGCTCGGCGCTGCCGTGAAGGGCTCGCGTCAGGGCTTCACGGCGATCCGGCCCTCGTCCATCCTCAGCAGCAGAAGCCGCTCACCGGTCTTGTCGAGGAATTCGTCGACCGCCTGCCGCGATCCCTGCCAGTAGCCGTAGTCGTCGATGAGGAGCACCCCGCCGGACACCAACCGGGAGTAAAGATGCTCCAGTTCGTGCTTGGTGGAGGCGTACCAGTCGGTGTCCAGGCGCAGGATGGAGATCTGCTCGGGGGCCTGCGCGGGAACGGTGTCCTCGACCCGCCCCTGGACGTAGTGGACGCGTTCCTTCGGGTACGGGACGCTGTCGAAGCCCGCCTTGACGTCCTCCAGCGAGGCGACCGCCCAGATCGGCCGGTCCTTGCCCTGGGCGTCCAGCAGTTCCTGGGCGGGCCGCCCGTCGCGCCGCAGATCCTCGGCGGTGGGCGGGGTCATGCCCTCGTACGTGTCGAAGAGGTACAGGTCGCGCTCGGTCTCGCCGACGGAGAGCAGGGTCCGGGCACAGGCCTGCATGGAACCGCCGCGCCAGACGCCGCACTCGACGATGTCACCGGGGATCTCGTGCCGGGCGATGTGGCGGGTGGCGAGGATGAAGGCGTTGAGCCGCTCCGGCGAGGTCATCGAGTACGGCTTGACCGCGCGGATGATCTCCTTCGCCTCGTCGTCGTAGTCCGCCGGGAACGCGAGCGCGGACTTCTTCGCCTCGGGCTTCGGGACCGTTACGGGGGCGGGTACGGCGGCCGGAGCCGGTGCGGGGGCGGTGCGGGCGGCGGGCACCGTGACGCGCCTGAGCTGGTATCCGGTGAGCTGCTGAAGGACGCCGTTGACGGCGTTGCGCCAAGCCATGCCCCGGGACAGTACGCGCGGTTTGCGCCGCATGTCATCTTTCGTCAACCTGCCATTGATCGGGGCGGATCCTGTTCGAGTGAGGGCTGCTGCGCGGGCACGGTCCCGGGGCGTCCGCACGCCTCGCGGCCGTCCAGCGGCCGGGGCAGCGGGACGCCGTCCACGCCGCCGACCCGGTTCGCCCACCACACCGCCAGCTCCCGTACGGCGAACATGGTGAGGCGCGGGTAGCGGGCCGGCTTGCGGAAGACGCCGACGGAGTCGCCCCAGTAGGCGGCCTTCTTGTCGATGGCCCGGTAGTCGTGCCAGATGCCCTTCTGCGGCGGGAAGTCCGTGTAGGCCTCGCGCAGTTCGAGCCGGGAGTGGGCGGCGAGCGCGCGGAACCCGTCGGGGTAGTAGCGCCAGCAGTCCTGCGCGTCGTGGACGTGGCCGCGCGAGGGGGCGGTGATGAACGCGTGTCCGCCCGGCTTCAGGATCCGGGCGATCTCCAGCATCGACGCCCAGAAGAACGGGATGTGCTCGAACGCCTGCCCGGACAGCACGACATCGGCGCTGTTGGAGCGGGCGGGGATGCGGTACGGCTTCTTCATCACCGCGTCGACGTTGGGGCCGTCCTGCACGTCGACCCCGAAGTAGTCGATGGGATGGTCGGCGAGAAGCGCCCGGTGGGTGCGAGTCTGCTTGCCGGAGACGCGCGATCCGAGGTCGACGACGCGGTAGACGCCGGTACGGGACGCGGCGCCTCCGCGGGCCCCCTCGACGGACCCGACGCCGGACCCGACTCCGGCACCTCCGACGGGCCCTCCGACAGGCCCTTCGACGGGCAGATACTCCTTGATGCAGAGTTCCATCTGTTCGTAGGCGGACCGGTGCATGGGCGTCTCCCAACATGGCGGGGTAAGCGGGCTGTTGGGCACAACGACCGCGCGGCGCGGAAGAATCGGCACGGGCGGGCCGCCTTGAGCCATTCGGGTTGCGGGGACGCGCCGGCCCGGCCGGGGCGGGACCCCGCGTCACAGGGACGGGGCGAAGAACCGCCGCACGACGCGTTCCGCCGCGCGCCCGTCGTCGTACGGGCAGAACCGCTCCCGGAACGCGGTGCGCAGCGCGGCCGCCTCCGGTGACCGCCACTCCCCCGTCCGGAACACGTCGGTCAGTTCGGCCGGGGTGGTGGTCACGCGGCCGGGGGTGTCGCCCGGCCGCCCGGAGAGCAGGTCGAAGTACGTCCCGCGCGTGGCCCGGTAGGCGGCCCAGTCGGGGGCGTGGACGACGATCGGGCGGTCCAGGCAGGCGTAGTCGAAGATCAGGGAGGAGTAGTCGGCGATCAACGCGTCCGCGGCCAGGCACAGTTCCTCGACCCGAGGGTGCCCGGTGACGTCGACGACCCGCCCCGCGCCCGTCGGGCCGAGCACGGCGGGCCGTCCGTAGAAGTAGTGGGCACGCACCAACAGAACGTAATCCGGTCCCAGTTCGCTCGCCAGCCGCCCGGGGTCGAGATCGGGCACGAAGCCGTCGCGGTAGTCGCGGTGGGTCGGGGCGTAGAGAAGGGCGGTCTGCCTCTCGGCGATGCCCAGTTCGGCGCGGATCCTCGCGATGTCCTCGACGGTGGCGGTGGAGTAGGTGTCGTTGCGGGGGTAACCGACGTCGAACCGTTCGTACGCACCCGGGTAGACGCGGTCCCAGACCTCGGTGCTGTGCGGGTTGGCGGAGAGGCTGACGTCCCACTGACCGACATGGGCGAGGATCTTGGCGAAGTCGGTCTTCCGGGCGAGGGCGGGGTACGCGCGCTGGTCCAGCCCCATGGTCTTGAGCGGGGTCCCGTGGTGGGTCTGGAGATAGCGCTGACCGGGCCGTTTGGTGAAGCCGCCAGGAAAGCTGGAGTTGTTGACCAGATAGGTGGCGGTGGCCATGGCCCGCCAGTAGGGGCGCGAGCCCTCGATGACGTACGGCACACCGGCCGGCATCCGGTCGCGGTGCCGGGAGGAGACGACCCACACGCCCCGGATGTGCGGGGCCAGTTCGCGGGCCTTGGCGTGGATCGCGGCGGGGTTGCAGGCGACGCCCCGGTTCCAGTACGCCCCGTAGACGGCGAGGTCCGGGTCGAGCGGGCGGTGCAGGTCGGTGCGGTAGGCGGCCCGCATGGCCTGGCGACGCACGAACCGCTTCACGGAAGCTCGGGTGGGCACGGAAGCTCGGGTGGGCATGGCAGCCGAGCGTAATCGCGGACCGGGACGGCCGAGGAGCCGCGTTCACCCGTTCGGGTCAGCGCCGGTGACCCCGGGACCCGCCCCCTGTTGACCAGGACATGAAGCCACCACTGCCACCCCTCCTCAGCGTCGTCGTCCCCGTCCACAACGTCGAGGCCTACCTCGGGGACTGCCTGCGCTCGGTGGCGGACCAGACCCTCGAAGCGATCGAGGTGGTCATGGTCGACGACGGTTCCACGGACGGCAGCGCCCGGATCGCGGCGGAGTTCGCCGCCCGGGACAGCCGCTTCCGGCTGGTGCGGCAGCGGAACGCCGGTCTGAGCGCCGCCCGCAACACCGGCGTCCGGCACACCACCCCCACCGTCCCCTATCTGGCGTTCGCCGACAGCGACGACATCGTCGTGCACGACGCGTACGAGCGGATGACGGCCTCGCTGGAGGCGACCGGTTCCGATCTGGTGACCGGCAACGTGTGGCGGCTGACGGGACAGGGACGGCAGCAGGCGTGGCAGTACCGCTGGCTGACGGCCACCCGGCCCCGCACCCACATCACCCGGGACCCTCGCCTGCTGGCCGACCGGGTGGCGTGGAACAAGGTGTTCCGGCGCTCGTTCTGGGAAGCGCACGGCTTCGCCTTCCCCGTGGGCAAGCTGTACGAGGACACCCCGGTGATGATCCCCGCGCACCATCTCGCCCGGTCCGTCGACGTCCTGCACGAGCACGTCTACTACTGGCGGGTGCGGGAGGGCTCGATCACCCGGCGGCGTACGGACGTCACGGGCGTGCGGGACCGGATCGCCGCGTGCGAGCAGGTCAGCGCGTTCCTGGGCGGCCGGGACGCGGCACAGCGGCGGGCGTACGACACGTCCTGCCTGCGGGACGACTTCGGGTACTTCCTGGACGGCCTGCCGATGGGCGGCGAGACCTACCGGTCGGCGTTCCTGGAGGGCGCGGGGGCCTTCGTCGACCGGGCGGGACCCGGCGCGCTGGAGGGGCTGCCGGTGGAGCTGCGCATCAAGTGGTCGCTGGTGCGGGAGCGGCGTCTGGAGGAGCTGCTGGCGGTCCTCGCCTTCGAACGGGCCAACGGGGCGGGTACGTTCGCGGTCGAGGGGCCCCCGGGGCGGCGGCGGGCGGTGTACCCCGGGGTGCGCGGCGCGAGCGCCCGGCTCGCGCGCACGGACGTGCCCGCCGTGGCGCGGCTGCTGGAGGCGCGCTGGGGCGCGGACGGGAGGCTGCGGCTGCGCGGGTACGCGTATCTGCGCAACCTCCCCGCCGCCTCCGCCCGGCAGCGGCTCACGGTGGGGATGGTCCGGGCGGAGCGGGGCCGGCAGGTGCGGCCGGTGCCGGTGCGCTCCGTGCGCACGCCCGAGGCGACGGTGACCTCGGGGCAGGAGCTGCACGGCTACGACCACGCGGGCTTCGAGATGGTCCTCGACCCGGACCGGCTGCCCGCGACGGCGGACGGCGGCGGCTGGCTGGTCGGCCTGGTCCTCGCCGCGCCCGGGGCGGTACGTCGGGTGGCGGTGCGCGCCCCGGACGCGGGCGCGGACCAGCCGCTCGTCCACGACCTGGGCGACGGGCGGCGGGCGGTGCTCGACTACCGGGGCGGCCGGCTCCGGCTGACCGTGTCGCGCCTGCGAGCACGGGCCGAGGGCCACCGGACCGCCGGCACGGAGGGGGCCCCGCTGGAACTCACGGGCCGGTACTTCGGCGCGAGCGGGAGCAGGCCGACGGCACTGGTGCTGACACGCGAGGGGACCGATGGCACCGAGGGGGGCGCGGAGCGCTCCTGCCCGGTGGAGTACGAGGAGACCGCCGGCAACGGGGCCCGTGCGGCGGGCGGGGACAGGGAGCCCGGCGGGGCCCGGGGGGCGGGCGAGGGCAGGAAGCCGGCCGGGGTGCGTGGGGCGGGCGAGGGCGGGAAACCGGACGAGGTCCGTGCGGCGGGCGAGGGAGGGAAGCCGGACGAGGCCCGTGCGGCGGGCGGCGGGCACGGGCCGGACGGGGTCGGGTTCACGGTGCGGGTGCCGCTCGCCGACCTCGCCGGCGCCCCGCCCGCCCCGCACCGGGCCCCCCGCGAGGTCGAGACGGCGGGCGGGCAGCGCTGGCGGGTCCGGCTACTGCTCGCCGACGGCACCCGCGTCCCGCTGCCCGCCGCCCCGGACCTGCCGCCGCCCGCGTACGCGGACCCGGCGGGCGACCTGGTGCTGGACCTGGCGGCGCCTCCGTACGCGGACCGGGTGGAGTACACACCGGAGGGGGGCCTGGGCGTCTCGGGGACTTACGTTCGCCCCGCTCCGGGGACGTACGGTCCGCCCGTGCCGGGGACGGCAGCCGCACCGGTCGGCCGGCTCGTCCTGCGCCACGAGACGCTGCACGAGACGGTGCCGGTCGCGGCGACCTTCGCGGAGCCCGCCACGGCAAGCATCGCAGGGACCGACGCGGGGACCGGCGCGGAACCCGTCGCGGGAAGCACCGCAGGCACCGCAGGCACCGCAGGCACCGCAGGCACCGACGCAGAAACGACCGCAACAGAGACACTGGGGGGCCGGTTCTCCGCGCTGATCGCCCCGCCGCTCCCGGAAGGCCGCTGGGAGGTCCGCCTGGACGGCCGGCCCGTACGCGTCCTCGGCTCCGCCGCCCGGCAGCTCCCCCGCGGCGGAGCCGAGAGCGCCCTGCGTCCGGAGCGGCGGCACGGCGACCGGCTGTCCGTCGTCGCGGGGCCGGATCCGGAAGCGGCCGCCGGGCGGAGCGCGTACGGCAGGCGCCTCCTGCGCGCCGCGCACTACCGCGACGGGCGCACGCTCCTCCGGCTCCGCGACACCGTCCTCTACGCGGGCGGCGACTCCCCGCGCGCCGTCCACGCCGAACTCGTACGCCGGGGCACGGAGACCGAACACCTGTGGGTCACCGGTACCACCCCCGGCCGCACCACCCACATCCCGCCCGGCGCGCGGGCCGTCCCGGTGCACAGCGTCGCCTGGTACGAGGCGCTGGCCCGCTCCCGCCGGATCGTCACGGACGAACAGCTGCCCGAGTGGTTCGAGCGGCGGCCGGGGCAGACTGTCGTCCAGACCTGGCACGGCACGCCGCTCGGCCGCTTCGGCGGTTGCCTGGCCGACACCCTCTACGCCGACCACCAGCACCTCGCCACCCTGCCTCGGCGGTCGGCCCAGTGGTCGGTGCTGGTCTCCCCGAGCCGCTTCGCGACCCCGTGGCTGCGCCGGTCGCTGGGGTACGAGGGGGAGGTGCTGGAAGCCGGGTCACCGGCCAACGACGTGCTGTTCCCGCCGGACCGGTACAAGGCCGCCGAGGAGGTCCGGCGCGGGCTCGGGATCCCGGAGGACCACCGCGTCGTGCTGTACGCCCCGACCTACCGCGACCACCTGGCCCATCCTCCGGCCGCGTCCGCCGACCGCACGGCCCCCGGCCCGTACCGCTGGGACCCGGCACTCGACCCGGCCGCCCTGGCCCGGGCTCTCGGCCCCCGCCACACGGTGCTGGTGCGCCGCCACCCCCGGGTCACCGGCGGCGCCCCGGTCGGGCCCGGCGTGCTCGACGTCTCGCACCACCCGGGGGCGGCCGGGCTGCTCCTGATCGCCGACATCCTGGTCACGGACTACGCGGGGCTGATGTTCGACTTCGCACTGACGGGCCGGCCGATGCTCTTCCACACGTACGACCTGGAGCACTACCGCGACACCGTGCGCGGATTCTGCCTGGACTTCGAGACCCGGGCGCCGGGGCCGCTGCTGGTCACGACGGACGAGGTGGCCCAGGCGCTGCGCGACACCGGATCGCTGGCGGCCCGGCACGCCGACGCCTACGAGAGTTTCCGCCGCGACTACTGCGATCTGGACGACGGCGGCGCGGCGGCCCGGGTCGCGGACCGGCTGCTGGCGGACACGGCCCGAGGGCGTCGGGAAGCCGGGGCCGGAATCCCTCGGACGGGTGGCGGCGGGGAGAGCGGGCCCGCCGCACGGAACCCATGAAGTGTGCCCCTCTTCTCCGCTGCCTCCGCCCCGCCCTCCGACATCCCGCCCGCCGACATCCCGCCCGCCGCGACCGGAGGCGACGGGGCCGACGGAACGGCCCGGCCGCCCCTGTGGCTGCCGTCGCCGTACCTCGTGCTGGGCGGCCTGCTGTGGGCGGTGCTGTCGGCGGCGGCCTGGCAGGCTCCGCTCTGCTGCGAGGCCGGGCTCCAGGCGGCGGTCGTCGAACGGCTGCGGGTGAACCTGCTGCACCCGGCGTTCCCCATGACCGACCTGCCCGCCGTGGCGAGCGCGCACTACTCCCCGTACGCCCTGCTCCAGGGACTGGCCGCCCGCGCCACCGGCCTCTCGGGCCCGTCCGTCGTCGCGGTGGCCGCGTCGGTGAACCTTCTGCTCCTGCTCGCCGGGATCGGCCGGCTCACCCGGCTGCTGACCCCGAACCGCTGGGTTCCGGTCCTCGTGCTGGTGCCCCTGGCCCTGATCCACTGGGCGGATCCCGCCCGTTGGAGCGCACCGAGCACGTTCGCGGTCGCGGTCACCCTGCACCTGTGGGCGTGGACCGGCCGCGCGGCCGCCCGGACCGCCCGCCCCGGTGATCCGAAGCCCGGCCGGACGCCCCGGTGGGCGGAGGCGGCCGGGATCGGCGTACTGCTCGGGCTCGTCCTGCTGGTCCACCCGCCGACGGCGATCGGCGCGGCGATCGGGTGCGTCGCCCTGATCGCGGTCCGGACGCGGACCCGGATCCGGCCGACCGTGTGGCGGTGGGCGTTCGCCGTCGTGTGCGCGGTGGCCGTCGCGGCGCTGTGGCCGTACTACAACGGGCTGACCGCCCCGCGCACCCCCGCCGAGGGCCGGACCACGGGCCCGCCGGTGGCCGAGGGGGCCCGCGCAGCCGGGGAGCCGTACGCCTGGGCGACCGCGTACGTGCCGCCGGGCGAGGTGGTCCTGACGGACAGCCGCCCGGCGATGTACGCGCTGGCCGGGCACGGGGCGTACGTGCTGGCCGACGCGCTGCCGGACGCGGGGCTCGCGCGCGCGGAGCGGCGGGAGAGGAGCAGGGCGGTGGCCGCCTACCTCGACGCGTCGACCCCGCAGGCCCGGCGGGACGGGATCACCGCCCGTTACGGGGTGCGGTGGCTGCTGCTGACCCGCTTCCAGCGCCTGCCCGAGAACGCGACGATGCTGGCGTTCAGCCCGGCCACGGGCGAGGTGCTGGCGCGGGTACCGGCGGGCTGAGCATCTTCGGACCTGCTTGAGGGTCAGCCGTGCCTGAGGGCGGCGACCGCCGAGGCGGCCAGATCGTCCAGGTAGCCCTTCGGCAGTTCCCCGCGGACCACGACGAGCCGCCAGTACAACGGCCCGACGATCAGATCGAGCGCCCGGTCCGGGTCGCTGCCCTCGGGCAATTCGCCCCGGCCCACCGCCTCCCTCACGACCACGGCGGCGACACCCTGCTGCTGGTCCAGGAGCGCGGCCTTGATCGCCTCGGAGATCTCCGGATTGCGGGCGGCCTCGACCAGCAGATCCGGGATGACCTGCGAGGCGACCGGGTGGCGCAGGGCGTACGCGGCCAGTTCCAGGACGGCGCGCACGTCCCCGTACAGCGAACCGGTGGCCGGGGCGGGCATTCCCTGCGCGGCGACGGCCGCGACCAGGTCGAGCACGAGCGCCAGCTTGGACTTCCAGCGACGGTAGACGGCGGTCTTGCCGACGCCCGCACGCCGGGCGATGCCCTCGATGGACATCCGGGCGAACCCCACCGCGGCGAGCTCCTCGAAGACGGCGGCCCGGATGGCGTCGGTCACGTCCTCACGCAGGACGGCGGCGCCTGCGGGGGCGCGGCGGCGGGTTCCCCGTTCGGTGGTCATGGCCCGCATGATAGTCGGCCGCGACGAAACGGTTGCGTTGCGACGTATAAGCGTCCTACTCTCAGCGTTACGACGATACGGTCCCGTCCCAACGAGGGCGTCCCCACGGGACCGTATCGTTCCGTCGCCGTATCGCGCCACCGCTCGCGCCACCGCTCCGGCAGTCCGGCAGTCCGGCAGTCCGGCAGTCCGGCAGTCCGGCGGTATCCCCCTCCCGCTTCCATCGAAAGCGATCGTTCGTGGTGAGCCAGACAGCAGCTCCGCCGTCCCCGATGAGCGCCCCCGCCCAGGTCGTCCCCACCTACGCCCCCGGTGAGCTGGCCGCCCTGGCCGCCCGGCACGGCCTGACGGTCAGCGGCGCCCGGCCCTCACTGCCCTCCTACATCCGGCAGCTGTGGGGGCGGCGGCACTTCATCGCCGCGTTCGCGACGGCCAAACTGACCGCGCAGTACAGCCAGGCGAAGCTCGGCCAGATCTGGCAGATCATGACGCCGCTGCTGAACGCGACGGTCTACTACTTCATCTTCGGCGTCCTGATGAACACCAAGCACGGGGTGGAGGACTTCGTCCCGTTCCTGGTCACCGGGGTCTTCATCTGGACGTTCACCGCCAGCTCGATCACCGCGGGCACACGGGCGATCAGCGGCAACATCGGCCTGGTGCGGGCCCTCCACTTCCCGCGCGCCTCCCTGCCCGTGGCCCTCGCCCTCCAGCAGTTGCAGCAACTGCTGTTCTCACTCGGCGCACTGACCGTGATCCTGCTGGTGTTCGGCCAGTACCCTCGTCCGTCCTGGCTGCTGGCCGTCCCGGCGCTCGCGCTCCAGGCGGTGTTCAACACCGGGGTGTCGATGGCCGTGGCCCGGCTGACGGCGAAGACCCCGGACATCGCGCAGCTGACACCGTTCGTGCTGCGGACCTGGATGTACTCCTCCGGCGTGATGTGGAGCCTGGACCACCTGCTCAAGGGGGAGCGGGTGCCGCACGCGGTGGTGGTGGCGCTGGAGTACAACCCGGCGGCGCTCTTCATCAACCTCATGCGGTACGCGCTCATCGACAGCTACACGTGGGCGCAGCTGCCGCCGTTCGCATGGGCGGTAGCGGCGGGCTGGGCGCTGCTGTGCGGAGTGGCCGGATTTGTGTACTTCTGGAAGGCCGAGGAGACCTACGGACGTGGCTGACCTCAAGGATTCCCCCAGGGACGACCGTGTCCCGACGGTCGTCGTCGACGACGTCCACATCACGTACACGGTCAATGGCGCCCGTACGGGCAAGGGCAGCGCCACCTCCGCGCTCAGCCGGCTCACCACCCGGCGCCGCACCCCCGGCGCACGCCAGGTGCACGCCGTGAAGGGCGTCAGCTTCGCCGCGTACAAGGGCGAGGCGATCGGCCTGATCGGCTCCAACGGCTCGGGCAAGTCGACGCTGCTCAAGGCGGTCGCGGGTCTGCTCCCGCCGACCCGGGGCAGGGTCCACACCCAGGGCCAGCCGTCGCTGCTCGGCGTGAACGCGGCACTGATGGGCGACCTGACCGGCGAGCGCAACGTGGTACTGGGCGGACTCGCGATGGGCATGACGCGCGAGCAGATCCGCGAACGCTACGACGGGATCGTCGACTTCTCCGGCATCAACGAGAAGGGCGACTTCATCACGCTGCCGATGCGCACGTACTCCTCGGGCATGGGCGCGAGGCTCCGCTTCTCCATCGCGGCGGCCAAGAGCCACGACGTACTGCTGATCGACGAGGCGCTGTCCACGGGCGACGCGAAGTTCCAGCGCCGCAGCAAGGACCGCATCAAGGAACTGCGCGCCGAGGCGGGCACGGTCTTCCTCGTCAGCCACAGCAACAAATCGATCACCGAGACCTGCGACCGGGCCCTGTGGCTGGAGGCGGGCACGCTGAGGATGGACGGCCCGGCGAACGAAGTAGTGGCAGCGTACGAGGCCTTCACCAAACGCAAGTAACCAACTCAAGCCCACCGGGCCTCCCCCAGCCGGCCCGACGCTTGAGGACACCTGCTCAGCCCGCCCGGCGCTTGAGGACACCTTTTCCAGCCCGCCGGACCGCCTCCAGACGTCCCTCCCCCAGCCGGCCCGGCGCTTGAGGGCATCTTTCCCAGCCCGTCCGGCGCGTGAGGACATCTGTTCAGCCCGTCCGGCGCTTGAGGACGGACCCCCACGCCGAGGGGGCCGGCACCACCACCTGGCGCCGGCCCCCACAGACGTACAAGAACCCCTACGCGTGCGTACGCAACAACGTCCGCATCGTCCGCATGGCCACCGACAGATTCGCCAGATCGAACGCGTCCGACCCCTGGATCTCCTCCAGCGTCGACCGCGACCGGGCAAGAATCGCCGCGTTCTTCGACTCCCACGCCCGGAACCGCTCCTCCGGCGTGGCCGACCCGTTCCCCACACTCAGCACGTCCGAGGTGAGCGCCGCGTGCGCCGCGTACAGGTCCTCGCGGATGGAGGCGCGGGCCATGGACTGCCAGCGGTCGGCCCGCGGCAGCTCGATGATCCGGTCCATCAGCTGGGTGATCCGCAGCCGGTCCGCGAGGTCGTAGTAGACCTCGGCGACCTCCAGCGGATCCCGGCCCGTACGGTCGGCGATGGCCACGATGTCCAGCGCCGGGAAGGCGGAGGAGAACCCGGCCACCCGGACCGCCAGCCCGTCCGGCACACCGGCGCCCGTCAGCTCGTCCAGGATCGAGTGGTACCAGTCCAGGTCCGCGCCCTTGACCAGCTTGGGCAGCTCGTCCCAGACCCGCGCGACGCCGTCCCGGAAGCTCTCGATCGTCTCCGCGATCGCGACGGGCTGCGGCCGGTTGCCCAGCAGCCAGCGCGAACCGCGCTCGACCAGGCGCCGCGAGTGCAGCCGGATCCGGGTCTGGACGTCGGCGGCGACCTTGTTGTCGAGCGCCTCGACCGCGTCCCACACCCGGGACAGACCGAAGATCTCACGGGCCGTGAACTGGGCCCGCACGATCTCCTCGATCGACGCCCCGGTCTCCTCCCGCAGCCGGTGCAGGAAGGTCGAACCGGCGGTGTTGACCGTGTCGTTGACCAGGACCGTCGTGATGATCTCGCGCCGCAGCGCGTGACCGTCGACCGCCTCGGGGAACCGCTCGCGCAGCTCGCTCGGGAAGTAGGCGTGCACCAGCTTCTGCAGGTGCGGGTCGTCCGGCAGGACGGTGGAGATCAGCTCGTCCGCCGTCGTGATCTTGGTGTAGGCGATCAGCACGGCCAGCTCCGGCTGGCTCAGCCCCTTCTCGTTGCCGAGCAGCTCCCGGATGTGCCGGTCGGCGGGCAGGAACTCCAGCGCCCGGTCGAGTGCGCCGTCGCGCTCCAGGCGGCGCATGAAGCGCTGCTGCGCGTGGAGCAGCGAGGGCGCCTGCGCGGAGGCGTTGGAGAGCGCGACGTTCTGCGCGTAGTTGTTGCGCAGGACGAGCCCGCCGATCTCGTCGGTCATGTCGGCGAGCAGCTTGTTGCGCTGCTTGACGGTCATGTCACCGTCCCTGACCAGACCGTTGAGCAGGATCTTGATGTTCACCTCGTGGTCGGAGGTGTCCACACCGGCGCTGTTGTCGATCGCGTCGGTGTTGATCCGGCCGCCGCTGCGGGCGAACTCGATCCGGCCGAGCTGGGTGGCCCCGAGGTTGCCGCCCTCGCCGACAACCTTGGCCCGCAGGTCCTCGCCGTTGACGCGGATCGCGTCGTTGGCCTTGTCGCCGACGTCCGCGTTCGACTCGGAGACGGCCTTGATGTACGTGCCGATGCCGCCGTTCCACACCAGGTCGACGGGGGCCTTGAGGATGGTCTGCATCAGGTCGGCGGGCGTCATCTTGCTCACCGACGGGTCGATGCCGAGCGCCTCGCGGACGTGCGAGTTGAGCGGGATCGACTTGGCGCTGCGCGGGTGGATCCCGCCGCCCGCCGAGAGCAGGCCCGTGTCGTAGTCGGCCCAGGAGCTGCGGGGCAGGTCGAAGAGCCGGCGCCGCTCGGCGTACGAGGTGGCGGCGTCCGGGTTCGGGTCGATGAAGATGTGCCGGTGGTCGAAGGCGGCGACGAGGCGGATGTGCTCGGAGAGCAGCATCCCGTTGCCGAACACGTCGCCGGACATGTCGCCGACGCCGACGACGGTGAAGTCCTCGGTCTGGGTGTCGTGGCCCAGCTCGCGGAAGTGCCGCTTGACGGACTCCCAGGCGCCCCGGGCGGTGATGCCCATGCCCTTGTGGTCGTAGCCTGCCGAGCCGCCGGAGGCGAACGCGTCGCCGAGCCAGAAGCCGTACGCGACGGCGACCTCGTTGGCGATGTCGGAGAAGCTCGCGGTGCCCTTGTCCGCGGCGACGACGAGGTAGGTGTCGTCCTCGTCGTGCCGGACGACGTCGGCGGGCGGCACGACCTCGCCGGCCACCATGTTGTCGGTGATGTCGAGCAGCGCGGAGATGAACGTGCGGTACGCGGCGATGCCCTCGGCGAACCAGGCGTCGCGGTCCACCGACGGGTCCGGGAGCTGCTTGGCGACGAAGCCGCCCTTGGCGCCGACGGGCACGATGACGGTGTTCTTCACCATCTGCGCCTTGACCAGTCCGAGGATCTCCGTACGGAAGTCCTCGCGCCGGTCCGACCAGCGCAGCCCGCCTCGGGCCACCTTGCCGAAGCGCAGGTGGACGCCCTCCACACGCGGCGAGTAGACCCAGATCTCGTACGCCGGCCGGGGCGCGGGCAGGTCCGGGATGGCCTGCGGGTCGAACTTCATCGAGACGTACGAATGCGGCGTGCCACCCTCCGTGCGCCGGCCCCCCTGATCGCTTCCCTCACTCGCGCTCTGGAAGAAGTTCGTCCGCAGGGTGGCCTTGATGACGGTGAGGAAGGACCGCAGGATCCGGTCCTCGTCGAGCGAGGCGACCTGGTCCAGGGCCCCCTCCAGCTCCTCCAGGAGCCCGTCGGTCAGCTCGGTGCCGGCGCTCTGGCGGCCGGGCGACATGCGGGCCTCGAAGAGCGAGACGAGCAGCCGGGTGGTGTGGACGTTGTTGCGGAGGGTGGACTCCATGTAGTCCTGGCTGAAGGTCGAACCGGCCTGCCGCAGGTACTTCGCGTAGGCGCGCAGCACCATGGCCTGCCGCCAGTTCAGCCCGGCGCCGAGGACCAGCGCGTTGAAGCCGTCGTTCTCCGCCTCGCCCCTCCAGACGGCGGCGAAGGCTTCCTGGAAGCGGGCGCGGGCGTCGTCGGCGAGGTAGCCGCCGTTGCCGTTGGCCAGGGGCATCCGCAGACCGAAGTCGTAGATCCAGGCGTGGGTACGGTCCGCGCAGCGCAGCTCGTACGGCCGCTCGTCGACGACCTCGACGCCGAGCTGCTGGAGCGCCGGGAGGACGGCGGAGAGGGAGACCTGCTCGCCGGTCCGGTAGATCTTGAAGCGGCGCTCGCCGGGGCCCGCGCCGACCGGCTCGTACAGGCTGAGGGCGAAGTCCTTCTCGCCCTGCTTGAGGGTCTCCATGTGGACCAGGTCGGCGACGGCGGCGCGCGGCGAGTGGTCGGCCTTGTAGCCCTCGGGGAACGAGTGGCCGTACTGGCGCTGGAGCTCCGCGCCGCGCTCCTCGCCCAGCTCGGCGTTGAGGGCCTCCTGGAAGCCGTCGGCCCAGGAGCGGGCGGCCTCGACGAGGCGGGCCTCGATGCGGTCGGCGTCGGCGTCCGTCAGGTGCGGCAGCTCGGTGCCGGCCGGGACGCGGATGACGAAGTGCAGCCGGGAGAGGATCGACTCGGTGTTCCAGGCGGTGAAGTCGACGCTGTTGCCGCCGAGCTCCTCCTTGAGGATGTCGATCAGCCGCAGGCGTACGCCGGTGGTGTACCGGTCGCGCGGCAGGTAGACGATCGCGCTGTAGTAGCGCCCGTACTCGTCCTGACGCAGGTAGAGCCGCAGCCGGCGGCGCTCCTGGAGGTAGAGGACTGAGGTCACGATGGAGCGGAGCTGGTCGACGGGCGTCTGGAACAGCTCGTCGCGGGGGTAGGTCTCCAGGATCTGGAGCAGGTCGCGGCCGTCGTGGCTGTTGTACGAGAAGCCCGCGCCCTCGACGACCTCGGCGACCTTGCGGCGGATGACGGGCACCCGGCGCACGGACTCCGTGTAGGCGGCGGAGGAGAAGAGCCCGAGGAAGCGGCGCTCGCCGACGACGTTGCCCTTGGCGTCGAACTTCTTCACGCCGACGTAGTCGAGGTAGCTGGGGCGGTGCACGGTGGCCCGGCTGTTGGCCTTCGTCAGGACGAGGAGCTTGTGCTCGCGGGCCTTGGCGCGGGCGTCGGCGGGCAGCCGGTCGAAGGACGGGCTGACCGGGTGGGCCTCGTCCTCGCTGTGGTGCGGGTCGGAGCGCAGGATGCCGAGCCCGGTGCCGGGCACGGCGGCCAGCGCGTCGCTGTCCCTCAGCTCGTACTCGCGGTAGCCGAGGAAGGTGAAGTGGTCGGCGGCCAGCCAGCGCAGCAGCTCGCGGGCCTCCTCGACCTCCTCGTCGGCGAGGTCGTCCAGCGGTTCGCCGGGCAGGTCGTCGGCGATCCGGAGGGCGGCGTCGCGCATCTTCCCCCAGTCCTCGACGGTCTCCCGCACGTCGGACAGGACGCGCAGCAGGTTCGCGGTGATCTGCTGGAGGTCGGCGCGGTCGGTCTCGCGGTCCATCTCGACGTGGATCCAGGACTCGACGAGCGCGTCGTGGGGCAGCTCGGCCTGGGCGTCCTTGGACTTCTTCCGGCCCTGGGAGGCCTTCGGGAGGCCGGGGCCGCCGGAGAGTACCTCGATGAGCTTGCCGGTGACATCGCGGCGGACCGTGACCTGCGGGTGAATCACGACGTGGATGCCGCGCCCCTGCCGGGACAGCTCGTTGGTGACGGAGTCCACCAGGAAGGGCATGTCGTCCGTGACGACCTCGACGACGGAGTGGCTGCAGGTCCAGCCGTTCTCCTCGACCGTCGGGGTGTGCACCCGGACGTTCGCGGTGCCCTGCGGACGGTTCTCGGCCAGCCGGTAGTGGGAGGCGGCGGCGCCGAAGACGTCGACCGGGTCACGCCCGCTGAGGTCCTCCGGAGCCGTATGCAGGTAGTAGCGCTGGAGGTAGGCGAGCACCGTGTCCTGACCGGGACGATCGCTCTCGTCGGCCCCGGCACCGGCCCCGGCAGCGGAAATCCGCGCCCGGGGGGCACCTCCCGGGCCACCGACACCACCGCCCGGACCGTTCTCAGCTACCTTGGCGGCCCCTGCGAGCAGCTCGGCCTTGGCTTCGTCCAGCTTGGTCTGCATGTCCTCTGGCTCCTGTCGCGCGCCGTTGCGTGACGTAGGTGAGAAAAGCGGCGTACCGCCACGACGCGGGGTTTCCGGTCTGGGTCGACGCTATGCCGCTTCGAGAGATACCCGGGACCATATTGGCCATTTTCGGCAGCCGGTCCGGAGTCGGGAGATCGCGGATCGCCCGGGTGCTGTGGCACTCCGGGCGGCGGCCGGGGGCTTCGCTGCCCCCGAGGCGTATCGCGCTGATCACGGCACCAGGCTATCCCCCTCGCACCCCGTCGCGTCATGAGCCGCTTGTGTACAAAAGAACCCCCCGAACTTTGACACTCTGGACAGTGCGCCGCGCCGTCTTGGCGAACTCCCGAAACCCGGGCAGTCTGTCCGTACCGCACGGATCCAGGCCCTCGGCACGCCACCGGGGCCACCGGCCCCGAGGAGCCCCGCCATGCCGCAGAAGATCCTCATCGTCACCGGCGACGCCGCCGAGTCGCTCGAAGTCCTCTACCCGTACCAACGGCTGCTGGAGGAGGGTTACGAGGTCGACATCGCGGCCCCCGAGCGCAAGACGCTGCGTTTCGTGGTCCACGATTTCGAGCCCGGCTTCGACACGTACACGGAGAAGCCCGGCTACACCTGGCCCGCCGACCTGTCCTTCTCCGAGGTCGACCCCGGGGCGTACATCGCCCTGGTGATTCCCGGCGGTCGCGCCCCCGAGTACCTCCGCAACAACGCCGAACTGCGGAAGATCGTCGGCGCGTTCTTCTCCGCGGACCGCCCGGTCGCGCAGATCTGCCACGGCCCCCTGATCACCGCCGCCACCGGCAGCCTCAGCGGCCGCAACGTCACGGCCTATCCGGCCCTGGAACCGGACATGCAGAGCGCGGGCGCGACCTTCCAGGACACGGAGGCGGTCGTGGACGGCACCGTGGTCTCCTCCCGTGCCTGGCCGGACCACCCGGCCTGGATGCGAGAGTTCCTGAAGGTACTCAGGTCAACCCACCCGCACACACCCTGAGCCCGACGGCCCAACGCTTGAGGACACCTTTCCCGCTCGTCCGGCGCCTTTTCCAGCTCGTCCGGCGCCCTTTCCAGCCCGTCCGGCGATTGAGGACGTTGTTTCAGCCCGTCCGGCGCCCTTCCCGCTCGTCCGGCGTCTTTCCCGCTCGCCCGGCGCCCTTTCCCGCTCGCCCTGCGCCCTTTCCAGCCCGTCCGGCGCCCTTTCCCGCTCGCCCTGCGATTGAGGACGTTGTTTCAGCCCGTCCGGCGCTTGAGGACCGGGGCCCGGGGCAGCGCCCCGAAAAACCCGCACCACGCCCACCCGCACCCGGCACCCCGCATCCGCCCCCGCTACGCGGCAAACGTCTCCGCCAACGCCACCGCCTCCCCCAGGCTGTCCACCACCGGCACCCCCGCCCCCTCCAGGCTGCTCCGGCTGTGCGACCCCCCGGTGTACAGCACCGCCCGGGCCCCCACATGCGCCGCCGCCACCGCGTCGTCCAGCGCGTCCCCGATGACCACCGCGTTCTCCGGCGCGATCCCGCCCACCCCGGCCAGCGCCTCGAAGTGCCGCTCCATGTGGAGCGCCTTGCTCCCGCCGGACGGCCCCGTACGCCCCTCGACGCGGACGAACCTCGGCTCGATTCCGTACCCCCGCACCACCGGCACCAGCTGCTCGTGCCCGTACATGCTGAGCAGCGACTGGCTGCGCCCGGCCCGCTGCCACTGGTGCAGCAGCTCCTCCACCCCGGCGGTGAGCCCACAGCCCACCCGCTGCTCCGCGTAGTACCGGTGGAAGATGCTGTCCATCCGCTCCCACTCGGCCTCGGTGGGCAGCCGGCCCAGGAACCGCTCGTAGAACCGGGGTATGGGGATCGTGTACATCTCCCGATACTGCTCCAGCGTGATCGGCGCCAGCTCGACCTCCGCGAACGCGGCGTTCGTCGCCTGGATGACGGCATGCGTGTCGTCCAGCAGCGTGCCGTTCCAGTCCCAGACCAGATGAGTGCGTGTCGTCCCCGAAGTCATACAGAAAAAATACCCGCCGGGTACGACAACGCCGCCCCTCAGCCGATGAGCTGCGGAATCTCCTGAACGCCGAACCAGAGCAGCTCGTGGTCCTCGGCCCCGTCCACCGTGAACTGCGCGTCGTCGTCGCCGAGGTCCGCCGCTCCCAGGACCGCGGCCGCGGCGGCCACGTCCTTCTCCGCGTCGTCGGCGTCCACGTGCACCGCCGCCGCCTTGGCCAGCGGCAGCGCGGCGGCGATCCGCACCTCGCCGAGCGATGCCGCGCTCAGCCCGTGGTCGGGGTCGGCGACGGCGGCCCCGTCCGGTACGTCGACGGCCACGACGACCCGGCGGCGCACCTCGTCCGGCTTCCCCGCGATCATCCGGAGCGAGGCGGCGGCGGCCCGGTTGAGCGCCGCGTACTCCAGCTCCTCGATGTCGTCGGAGACGTACCACTCACGCAGCCCGGGGGTCACCGCGTAGGCGGTCAGGGGCCCGGGGCCGACCTCGCCCGCACCGTGCGCCGCTGCGAGACCGGAGAGGGTCAGGGGGACGTACACGCGCATGGCAGGTCGCTTTCGTAGAGGGAAACGCCCTCAGGATACGTGGGAACGTCCCCTTTCGGGTTTCGGCAACCGGGGTCGTCCGTCCACCGCCAACGGCCCGTCACCCCCACTGCCGCCCTTGTCCCGCAAGGGCCGAGCCACGGACAGGTGAAACCGCCCGCACCCGATCGGCGCTCAAAGGCCCCTTGCGTCGCTGACGACCCCACCCGTAGAAGATCCCCAACACAAGTTACCGTCCGGTAGATGCCGGGCCCGGTCAACGGGGGCGACGATCATGAGCACGGACAGGACGAGGCCCACAGGCCGACGCGACCAGAGTGGTCCCCGGTCAGTACCTCCGCAGCGGTCCCGCAGGCTGCAGCCCCACCGGCCGCAGCGGCCCCACCAGTGGTTCGCCGAGCGCCTGCTCGCGGTCCTCAGCGGCCAGCGCCCGGTGCACTGGATGCTCGGCCACACCATCGGCGAGGCCTACGACCAGCTCGCCGAGCTGGCCCCGACCACCCCGCTGGGGGCCACCCAGGGCAGCCGCCCCGTCCTCCGCCACTGCCGCGGGGCGCAGCCCGCCACCGGCGTGGTCGAGGCGTTCGCCAGCATCGCCGCGGGCGACCGGGTCCGGGCGATGGCCTTCCGCCTGGAACAGGGCCCCGACCAGCGCTGGCGCTGCGCCGCCGTGGAGCTGGGCGGCGAACGCCTCACCGTCGGCGCCCCGGGCCCCCGGTGACCCGGGAGACGCGGCAGGGGCCGGACACCTCGTGGTGTCCGGCCCCTGCCGGGGTACTGCCGCTGGTGCTACTTCTTGCGACGGCGACCGCCGCCGCCACCGCTCTTCTGCGCCTTGCGACGCTCGGCGCGCGTCATGCCGTCGGCGGAACCGGACCGCGTGTCACCGGTGGCGTCGTCGTTGGCGAAGTCACCCTCGACGACACCGCCCTCGCCGTCCACCGTGGGAGCGGAGAAGTGGAGCCGGTCCGGCCGCTGCGGGGCCTCCAGGCCCTTGGCGCGGATCTGCGGGGCAGCGGCGGCGCTCTCCTTCTCCAGCGAGGTGCGCTCGGCGCCGTCCTGCACCGGAACCTCCTCGACCTGCTGCTCGACCTGGACCTCCAGGTTGAACAGGTAGCCGACGGACTCCTCCTTGATGCCCTCCATCATGGCGTTGAACATGTCGAAGCCCTCGCGCTGGTACTCGACCAGCGGGTCCTTCTGCGCCATGGCCCGCAGGCCGATGCCCTCCTGGAGGTAGTCCATCTCGTAGAGGTGCTCGCGCCACTTGCGGTCGAGCACCGAGAGGACGACGCGTCGCTCCAGCTCACGCATGATGTCGGAGCCGAGGGTGTTCTCGCGCTCCTCGTACTGCTCGTGGATGTCGTTCTTGACCGACTCGGCGATGAACTCGGCGGTGACGCCCGCCAGGTCCCCGGCCGCCTCCTCCAGCTCCTCGACGGTGACCTTCACCGGGTAGAGCTGCTTGAAGGCGCCCCACAGCCGGTCGAGGTCCCACTCCTCGGCGAAGCCCTCGGCGGTCTCCTGCCGGATGTAGTCGTCGATCGTGTCATCCATGAAGTGCCGGATCTGATCCTGGAGGTTCTCGCCCTCCAGGACGCGGCGGCGCTCACCGTAGATGACCTCACGCTGCCGGTTGAGCACCTCGTCGTACTTCAGGACGTTCTTGCGCGTCTCGAAGTTCTGCTGCTCGACCTGCGACTGTGCGGAGGCGATGGCGCGGGTGACCATCTTGTTCTCGATCGGGACGTCGTCCGGAACGTTCGCCATCGACATGACGCGCTCGACCATCTGCGCCTTGAACAGGCGCATCAGGTCGTCGCCCAGCGACAGGTAGAAACGGGACTCGCCCGGGTCGCCCTGACGTCCGGAACGACCGCGCAGCTGGTTGTCGATACGGCGCGACTCATGGCGCTCGGTGCCGAGCACGTAGAGCCCGCCGAGGTCCTTGACCTCCTCGAACTCCGCCTTCACGGCCTGCTCGGCCTGCTCCAGCGCGGCGGGCAGCGCGGCCGCCCACTCCTCGACGTTCTCCACCGGGTCGAGGCCGCGCTGGCGCAGCTCCGCCTCGGCGAGGTCGTCCGGGTTACCGCCGAGCTTGATGTCGGTGCCTCGGCCGGCCATGTTCGTCGCGACGGTGACGGCGCCCTTACGGCCCGCCTGGGCGACGATCGTCGCCTCCCGGTCGTGCTGCTTGGCGTTGAGGACCTCGTGCTGGACGCCGCGCTTGGAGAGCTGCTGCGAGAGGTACTCCGACTTCTCGACCGAGGTGGTGCCGACCAGGATCGGCTGGCCCTTCTCGTGCTTCTCGGCGATGTCGTCGACGACCGCGGCGAACTTGGCGACCTCGGTGCGGTAGATCAGGTCCGACTGGTCGGCGCGGACCATCGGCCGGTTCGTCGGGATCGGCACCACGCCGAGCTTGTAGATCTGGTGGAACTCGGCGGCCTCGGTCATCGCCGTACCGGTCATGCCGGAGAGCTTGTCGTACAGGCGGAAGAAGTTCTGCAGGGTGATCGTGGCGAGGGTCTGGTTCTCGTCCTTGATGTCCACCCCTTCCTTCGCCTCGATCGCCTGGTGCATGCCCTCGTTGTAGCGGCGGCCGGCGAGGATGCGGCCGGTGTGCTCGTCGACGATCATGACTTCGCCGTCGATGACGACGTAGTCCTTGTCCTTCTTGAACAGTTCCTTGGCCTTGATGGCGTTGTTCAGGTAACCGACGAGCGGGGTGTTCACCGACTCGTAGAGGTTGTCGATGCCGAGCCAGTCCTCGACCTTGGCGACGCCGGTCTCGTGGATGGCCACGGTCCGCTTCTTCTCGTCGACCTCGTAGTCGCCGGTCTCCTCGATGCCCTTGAGCTGGTTGCCCGCCTCACCCTTGGTGAGGCGCGTGACCAGCTTGGCGAAGTCGCCGTACCACTTGGTGGCCTGGTCGGCCGGGCCGGAGATGATCAGCGGCGTACGGGCCTCGTCGACGAGGATCGAGTCGACCTCGTCGACCACGGCGAAGTTGTGGCCGCGCTGGACGAGCTCGTCCTTGGACCACGCCATGTTGTCGCGGAGGTAGTCGAAGCCGAACTCGTTGTTCGTGCCGTACGTGATGTCGCAGGCGTACTGCTCGCGGCGCTGGGCCGGCGTCATGTTGGCGACGATGCAGCCGACTTCCAGGCCGAGGAACTTGTGGACCCGGCCCATCATCTCGGAGTCACGCTCGGCGAGATAGTCGTTGACCGTGATCAGGTGCACGCCCTTGCCGGAGAGCGCGTTCAGATACGTGGGCAGGGTGCCGACGAGGGTCTTGCCCTCACCGGTCTTCATCTCGGCCACATAACCGAGGTGCAGGGCGGCTCCGCCCATCATCTGTACGTCGTAGTGACGCTGTCCGAGGACGCGCTTCGCGGCCTCACGGACCGTGGCGAACGCTTCGGGAAGCAGGTCGTCCAGGCTCTCGCCGTCCGCGTACCGTTCCTTGTACTCGTCGGTGAGCGCCCGCAGCTCGGCGTCGGAGAGGTTGACGAAGTCCTCTTCGATGGAGCTGACCTGGTCCGCGATGCGGTGCAGTTTGCGCAGGATCTTGCCTTCGCCTGCACGCATGAGCTTGTTGAAGACGGACACTGAGGCTGGTCTCCTTGCCGGTCGGGCCTGGCACTGGGTCGTGTAATGGACTCTGGCGCGGGCACGGCAGGTGGGCCCCACCGCAACGGCCATCGTAAGCGAGGACACCACCGCGTCGGGAGGGCTGCCGTCGCGTGGACCTCACCGCACCCTCATAGGACAACGGTCCAAACGCGTGGAAGGTGCCGGGAAGCCCTAAAAGTGCTCGCATCGAGGGTGCCGGCTCACGAGAATCGGCCCATGGAGCCGATCACTCTCACCACCGAGCGACTGCTGCTGCGGCCCTTCGGCCCGCAGGACACCTATCCGGTGCACGCCGCCTGCCAGGACCCGGACATCCAGCGCTGGACGGTGATCCCTTCCCCGTACCGCCTCACCGACGCGGAGCTGTTCACCACGAAGCTCTGCCCGGCGGGCTGGCAGGACGACTCCGCCTACGGCTTCGCCCTGATCCTGCGGGAGACCGGGGCGCTCGTCGGTGCGCTCGGCATCGACCGCCGCAGCCTGCCGGGGACGTACGAGGTCGGCTACTGGTCCACCAAGGAGCACCGCCGCCGCGGATACGTCACCGAGGCGGTGCTCGGCTCCGCCCGCTGGGCCTTCTCCTCCCTCGGGGCGGACCGGCTGGAGTGGCGGGCGGAGATCGGCAACGTGGCCTCCCGGGCCGTCGTCCTGCGGGCGGGGTTCCGGCTGGAGGGCGACCAGCGGTCCGGGCTGCTCAACAAGGGGGTGCGGCGCGACGCCTGGACGGCGGCCCTGCTCCCGTCCGACCTGGGGCTCGCGGGCTCCCACCCGTACGTCCCCGAACGGCATGCCCCGCGTCCCGGTGGCGCCCCGCGTCCCGGACAGTGACCACGGGATCCGCGACGGCATCCGGGCCGGACTGTCAGTGGCGCCGTCTAGGGTTCGACGTATGACGCCTGTGCCTCCTCCCGCAGTCGAACTCTCCGCCGACCAGGCCCGCCGCATAGCGCTGCGCGCCCAGGGCTTTCTGGGGGCTCCGGACCGCCGGGCAGGGGTGCCGGGAGTGCTGCGGCACCTCGGCGCGGTCCAGCTGGACACGATCTCGGTGCTGGCCCGCTCGCACGAACTGATCCCCTACGCCCGGCTGGGTCCGGTGAGCCGCCGGACGGTGGAGGACGCCTACTGGTCGGGCGGCCGGACCTTCGAGTACTGGTCGCACGCGGCGTGCATCCTGCCGGTCGAGGAGTGGCCGCACTTCGCGTTCCGCCGCCGCGCCTACCGCTCCCGCCCGCACTGGGGCCACGATCTGCCGGACGGCTCGTACGACACCGTGATCAAGCAGCTGCGCGACGAGGGCCCGCTGACGGCGACCGAGCTGGGCGGCGCGAAGAACGGCGGCGAGTGGTGGGACTGGTCGGCGTCCAAGGTCGCCGTCGAACGGGCCCTGATGTACGGCGAGGTGGTGTGCACCGAGCGGCGCGGCTGGAAGCGGGTCTACGACCTGGCCGAGCGGGCCATTCCGGACGCGCTGCTCCACGACGACCTGAGCGACGCCGAGTGCCGGCGGCGGCTGGTGGCGCTGGCGGGCAAGTCCCTGGGCGTCGGCACCCGCGGCGACATCGCCGACTACCACCGGCTGAGGGGCGAGGAGTTCGACGCCGTGGTGGCCGACTCGGGGCTGGTCCCGGTCGTGGTGGAGGGCTGGGCGAAGCCGGCCTGGGCGGACCCGCAGGCGCTGGCCAAGGAGGTCCGCGGACGCCACCGTACGACGCTGTTGTCGCCGTTCGACTCCCTGATCTGGGAGCGCGCGCGCACGGAACGGATCTTCGGCTTCACGCATCGGCTGGAGGCCTACGTGCCCAAGCAGAAGCGGATCCACGGCTACTTCGCCATGCCGTTGCTGGCGGGCGGGAAGCTCCAGGGGCGGGTCGACCCGGCGCGCGAGGGCACCACGCTGATCGCCCGGCAGGCGTCGCTGGCCGGCCCGAAAGCGGTGGCCCCGATGGCCGAGGCCCTGGTGGAGGCGGCGGCCTGGGTGGGCTGCACGGACATCCGGGTGGACCGGGTGGACGCCCCGGAGCTGCGCGAGCCGCTCAGGACGGAGATCGGCCACGCACTCCAGCGCGCCTACCGCTGACCGGCCCCCGCTGCCCGGGACGGGAGCCGGAGCCGTCCGCTACCGGATCTCCAGGATCTTCTCGCGCATGGCGTAGACCACGGCTTCCATCCGTGAGTGCAGCTGCAGTTTCTCCAGGATATTGCGGACGTGGTTCTTCACCGTGTTCTCGGAAATGAACAACTCCTTGGCGATATCCCGGTTGTTCATGCCGGTCGCCACGAGTTTCAGCACTTCCAGCTCGCGTTCGGTGAGCCGGGGCGCCGGAACGAGCCGCCGCTCGTCGGTGCGCTGGATCATCGATTTGAACTCGGTGAGCAGCTTCGAAGCCATGGAGGGGCTGATCTGGGACTGCCCGTCGGCGACCGCGCGAATGGCCGTGGCGACCTCGTCGGTGGAGATCTCCTTGAGGAGGTAGCCGGTCGCGCCCGCCTTGATCGCCTCGTAGAGGTCGGCCTCCTCATCACTGATCGTCAACATGATGATCTTCGCGCTGGGGGCCACCTCCTTGATGGCCGTACAGGCCTCGATGCCGCCGCGCTTGGGCATCCGGACATCCATCAGAACGATGTCGGGCAGCAGGTCGGCGGCCTTGTCGACCGCCTCGGAGCCGTCCCCGGCCTCGCCGACGACCTGGATGTCCTCCTCCTGGGCGAGGACGATCTCCAGGCCCCTGCGGAAGAGCGCGTGGTCATCGACCACGAGGACCCTGATGGGCTCCTTGCGTGAAGCGCCGTCCGCCCCGCTGCCGGTGCACGCACCGGTGTCGTCGCCGGAGTCATTCGCATCGCGCACGGGCCCGAAGGTGTCCGCCATCGTTCCTCCCCCTGAAGGCCACGGCCTGAAGTGTCGGTCGTTCGCCAACGGCACTTCACAGAACACCGATTGGCTCGGGCCGCCATGATTCCATGCCCGGCCACCGGCACGGTGGTCCTGCGCCCGTGCGAGGGTGCCCCCGGTGGCGCGAAAACGCCCCGGGGGCACCCCGACGCTGTAGCCTCAGCCGCCAAGCGCACCGCCCGCGCCGCCTGCTTCGTCCGCGGCGAGCGGGTCGGTCCTCAGGTGGATGACGCCGTAGTCGTAGGCGTGCCGTCGGTAGACGACACTGGGCTCCTTCGTCTCGGAGTCGACGAACAAGTAGAAGTCGTGGCCGACCAGTTCCATCTCGTAGAGCGCCTGGTCGAGCGACATCGGTGCGGCGGTGTGGGTCTTCTCGCGCATCACGAGCGGCCCTTCGCCCTGCACTTCGAGCGAGCCGATCTTCGTGGTGGGGACGGGCTCCGACGGCTGGTCGCCGACCAGTTCACCGTCCTCGTCGAACGAAGCGACGCCGGGGACCACGTCCCCGACCTCGGCAGCCGACAGACGGCCGTTGCCTCGGCGGCTGTAGCGCTTGTCGTGCTGCTTGCGCAGCCGGGCCTCCAGCTTTCCGGTGGCCAGGTCGAGCGCTGCGTAAGGGTCGCCTGCCGCCGCCTCCGCCCGGATGACCGGCCCCCGGGAGCGGAGCGTGATCTCCACCCGGTCGGAACGGTCGGCCTGACGGGGATTCGGCTCCTTGGACACCTCGACGTCGAGGCTGATCACCTTGCCGTCGAACTTCTGGATCTTGTCCAGCTTCAGCTTCTCGGCCACGTGCTTGCGGAACCGCTCGGGCACCTCGGTCTTGCGGCCCTTGACGACGATGTCCACGCAGAACTCCGTTCCCGGATCGCTCCGCTCAGCGGCGGAGCATCTCCCTTTTGCACCAGGCCCCGGAGATCACCAGGGCCTCGGACTCGGTGACTTTCGCCTCCTCCTCCCCCGTCGGAAGGGTCGCAACCCCACCGACTCGCGTGCTTCTCCTACCGGTGAGTTACCTGCCCGAAACCTGATGGTGCATTCATCGAGGTCCGGCATTCACCGTTCCTCACAACCGAACATAGCCTGCGCACCAGGGTCTCGGCACCCGCTACTGGCACGTACCTCCGTTCAGGGGGTACTGCCCTCTCATTACCTGCAACGATGCGGGTTCTCGGTCAGTTCCGGTTTATTTCGAAGGCGGAGGGAGAGGCTGCGACGACCGCCGCCCGGCACCCTCCGTGCACGGAGGGCTCCGGACCGGCGCCGCGCGCCTCGCAGACGGCCCGCGCCGCCTCCGCCAGCGTCGATCCCGTCGTCAACAGATCGTCGACCAGGATCACCCGGCCGTGCCGGAGGAGCCGCCCTCCCCCTGCCGTGAGCTCCAGCGCGCCGGCCAGGTTCGCCCGCCGCTGCCGCGCCCCGAGACCGGCCTGGTCGGCGACCGCACGCCGCTGCCGCAACAGCGGAAGCACCTCGGCCGGCAGTCCCTCGCGCCGCAGGTCCCGCGCGGCCGTGGCAGCGATCCTGCGCACCGGGTCATGGCCACGCGCCGCGGTCGAGGAGCGCGCGGAGGGCACCGGGACCAGCAGAAGAGGGCCCGCACCGCCCGGCCGCCCCGCCCAGGCCCGTACACAACCCGCCAGGGCCCGGCCGAGCGCCCCGGCCAACCCCAGGGCGCCCCGCTCCTTGTGGGCCAGCAGAACCGCGCGTACGGCGTTCTCGTACGGCGCGGCCGCGTACACCGGCGGAAGCCCCGGGGGCCGCGGCGAGGGCCGGACCGGGCGGGCGGGCGCACCGTGCAACGCGGCCCCGCAGGCGGTGCACAGCTCGGTGCGCGGCCTGCCGCAGCCGGCGCAGGCCACCGGCAGAAGCAGACCGGACAGTTCCTGCCACGCGTTCCGCATGGCCCCACTGTGCCGGGGCCGCCGGGACCGGGCCACCCCTGTGGAAAACCCCGGACGCCCGGCGGATCCCGGTCCGCTGCCGGATCAGCCGGGGTAGACCAACGACGTGCCCTGTTGGAGAACCGTCTGCCAGTTGTCCCCGGGCGAGAGCTTCACTATGCCGTCGCCGACGGTCTCCGCCATCAGCGGAAGCAGTTCGTCGTCCGCAGCGGCGACCGACTGGACCTGGTTCACCCCGGGCAACGACCCCGAGGCCGATGTGGAGCCGTCCGCCTGCACGTAACGCACCTGCTGGACACCGCCCTCCTCCTTGCCCACGACCACCAGCCGACTGCGCCCGGACCAGGAGATGGCCGTCACGTCCGTGAGCTGCGGTGCGGCCTGCCGCAGGTCCTCGACCGAGATCTCGCCGGCCACCGAGGAGCCCCGGCGCTCGACCCGGCCGATGCTCAGCGTCGTACGGCCGTCCTTCCTCAGCAGCAGCGCGATCCGCACCCCGTCCGCGGACATCCGCAGCTCCTCGATGCGGGCGCCGTCGAGACCCGGCACCCGGACCTCCTGCGGATCGCCCGCGCCCCCGGTCAGCCGCAGCAGCCTGGGACCGGCCGGATCGCGGTCGGCGACCCACAGGTCGCCGCGGCCGTCCCAGCTCGGCGACGACAGCCGGTCGGCGGCCTTCTTCGCCTTGCTGCTGACGAGGGGGTCGGTCAGTTCACTGCTCTCCGCCTCCAGGGAGGACACGTAGAGGTCCTGCCCGTGGGAGGAGACCGCGGCGGCCCGTCGTTCGTCCCGGGCCACCCCGACGGCGCTCATCGGCACGGCGCCCGCGCCGAGCGGGCCGGTCACGGGCTCGGGCGTTCCGGTGCCGTCGGTGGCGCCGGGGATCCGCTCAACCTGACCCTTGTCGTTGATGAAGTACTGGCTGTCGGCCTCGTCGGAGCCGTTGTCGGCGGAGAAATCCGGCGCGTCGTCGGCGTCCAGTCCACAGAGCTGGGCGCCCTCGCCGCCCTCCAGCTCGACCCGCTCGACCCGTGCCGGGGTCAGGTCCTTGAGCGTGAACAGCACCTGCGCGGCCATCATCCGGCAGGCGCTGGGGCTCGCCTTGTCGGCCTTGTGGTTGAGCGGCACCTTCAGGACGTTCTGATCGTCCGACGGCAGCGCGATGATGCCCTTGCGCAGGGCGGTGCCCGTCGGGAACCGGGAGTCGACCACGGGCCGCAGCCAGTTCGTCGGACCGGCGAGCAGCGTCCTGACGGCCTGCGTGGCGGTGTCCATGCGCGTGACCGGATCCGCACGGTTGCGCACGTAGACGGGGTCAGCGACGAGTGTCGACCGGCCGCTCGTACGCCCGGTGGCGAAGAAGTACTTGTTCACGGAGCGGTAGAGGCGCTTGAAGTCGGACTGACCGAGGACCAGGCCGTCCGGCACGACGTCGATGCGCCACTCCTGCTTCCCGTCGGGCCCCTTCTCCCGCACCAGGTGCAGGGCCTGGGCGTAGTCGCTGGGCGCGAGGGGACGGTAGGAACTCTGGGCGTCGACCGCCGCCACCTTCTCGCCGGTCAGCGTGTAGGTCGTCGCCTTGTCCCGGGTGGCCCGGTCGGCCTCGTCGTGGAGCAGCGGGCCACTGCGGTTGGGGGCCTGGGCGAGCACCGTGATGCCCCCGCCCGGCTGCCAGGTGCGCCGGGCGTCGGCGCTCAGGTACTTCCGGGTGGTCGCGAACGCGGGATCGTCACTGGTCATCGACTCCAGGAAGCCGTCGACGATCTCGCTGGGCGCCGCGCCTTCCCGGGGTGCCACCGCGTACACCTGGACCTGGGAGTCCCCGGGCTGTGAGGCGTCGACCGCCTTGACGTCCCCGGTCACCGGCATCGAGCCGCACCCGGCCAGCACGACGACGCCGCATCCCAGCAGCGCGACCCTCCGCACCGCCCGTCCTCGGCCGCCCGGACCGCGGTCAGTACCCACGAGTGGTGTCCTCCTGGTCGGAATCGAGTACGCCGTTGCCCGAACGCCCACCGGGGCGCTCCTGGGCCGGGCGCGCCACGACACGTGCCCCGTTGCCGGGCAGCGCGGCGGGGTGCACCGACGAGGGGGCGCCGTTGCGGACGACGGGGCCGCGACCGGGCACGGGCAGCGGCGAACGCTCGCCGGCCCCGGGCTGGGGCGGCACGGACATCAGCCGGTGGTCGTCCGACGCGCCCGCTCCGGCCTCGTCGCGTTCCCGGTTGCCGCGGTTGCGCCGCGAGTCCTCGGGCTCCAGCGGTATCGGCGAACCGCGCAGGGGCTCGTCCGCCGTACGCGGCAGGGTCAGCCTGAACTGGGAGCCGCCGCCCGGCTCGCCCCAGGCCTGCAGCCAGCCGCCGTGCAGCCGGGCGTCCTCCACGGCGATCGACAGACCGAGACCCGTCCCGCCGGTCGTCCGGGCCCGCGCCGGGTCCGCACGCCAGAACCGGTTGAAGACCCGGGTCGCCTCGCCGGGCTTGAGCCCGACCCCGTAGTCCCGGACGGCCACGGCGACCGCGCCCTGCGCCACGCCCATCCGCACCACGACGTCCCGGCCCTCACCGTGCTCGACGGCGTTCACCACGAGGTTGCGCAGGACGCGTTCGACACGGCGTGCGTCGGCCTCGGCTATCACCGGCTGTTCGTCGCCGACGACCAGGATCCGGGTGCCCTTGCGCTCGGCGAGCGGTTCGGCGCCACCGATCACCCGGTGCACCA
Source organism: Streptomyces sp. NPDC026589 (assembly GCF_040638385.1). Taxonomy (NCBI): domain Bacteria; kingdom Bacillati; phylum Actinomycetota; class Actinomycetes; order Kitasatosporales; family Streptomycetaceae; genus Streptomyces; species Streptomyces sp. NPDC026589. The sequence continues at coordinate 9,187 of NZ_JBEZYG010000025.1, read as the reverse complement.
CGGTCCGCAGGTCTATCGGCTCGGCCTCCAGGGCCGCGGCGCCCGCGTCGAACCGGCTGATCTCCAGCAGATCGGCGAGCAGCGACTCGAACCGGTCGAGCTGGTCGCCGAGCAGTTCGGCGGAGCGCGCGGTGACGGGGTCGAAGTCGGCACGCGCCTCGTGGATGACGTCGGCGGCCATCCTGACGGTCGTGAGGGGGGTCCGCAGCTCGTGCGATACGTCGGAGACGAAGCGCCGCTGCATCCGGGAGAGCTCCTCCAGCTGCTGGATCTTCAGCTGGAGGTTCTGGGCCATCTTGTTGAAGGCCTCGCCTAGCCGGGCGATGTCGTCCTCACCGGTGACCTTCATCCGTTCCTGGAGCTTGCCGGCGGAGAGTCGCTCGGCGATGCCGGCGGCCATCCGCACCGGCGTGACGACCTGCCGCACCACGAACCAGGCGATGGCCCCGAGCAGCACGACGACGAACAGTCCGGCGGTCGCCAGGGTCGTCTTGACCAGTGTCAGGGACTTCTCCTCCTGCGTGAGCGGGAAGAGGTAGTACAGCTCGTAGGGCTGCTGATCGATGTCGTAGAGCCGCTTGCCGACGACGAGGCCGGGCTGCGCCTCACTGCCGTACGAGTACCGGATCCGGGAGTACGTCTGGAACGCGCCCTGCCCCTCGCTCACCTTCTGCCGCAGGCGCTCAGGGACGCTGGACGCCTCGACGCTGCCGGAACCGCGCGCGGCACGGCTGCTCGCGCCCTCCGCCACCGAGTCGACGCTGAGCGCCACCACGTTGAAGGCGTTCTTGCCACCGCTGGCGAGTTGGTCGACGAGCTCGGTGCGCCAGGAGGTGCTGCCGGTCATGCCGTCGGTGGGCTCGCTCCCCTGGCCGTCGGGGGCAAGGGGGACGTTGGCCTTTTCCTGGGCCGCGGCGAAGCCGCCGACGGCCTGGGTCTGGGCGGCCTTGCCCTTGGCGTCGAGCAGGCCGTTGCGCACCTGGCCGATGACGACGAAGCCGAGCAGCAGCACGACGCCGATCGACATCAGCAGGGTGCCCGCGACGACGCGGAGCTGCAGATTGCGCCGCCACAACCGGACGGCGGGCAGCAACGGGCGGCGTACCCACCGCATCAGCAACCGCGGTACGGGCCCGCCGGGCGTCCGGTCCTCGAACAGCCGGCCGCCCTGCAGGAAACGGCTCATACGTGACGCCTTCCGTCCCGGGCCGGCAGCCCGCTCCGTACGGACTCCCGGCTCGCCGGGCCCCGGAGCGACGCTGCCTCGGGGCACCTCAGCTCGGTCCGGCCTTGTAGCCGACGCCTCGGACCGTCACGACGATCTCCGGCCGTTCCGGGTCCTTCTCGACCTTGGAACGCAGACGCTGGACATGCACATTCACCAGGCGGGTGTCGGCCGCGTGGCGGTAACCCCACACCTGTTCCAGCAGGACCTCACGGGTGAAGACCTGCCACGGCTTGCGGGCGAGCGCGACCAGCAGGTCGAACTCCAGCGGGGTCAGGGCGATGGACTGCCCCTCCCGCTTCACGGAGTGGCCTGCCACGTCGATGACCAGGTCACCGATGGTCAGCTGTTCCGGCGCGGGCTCTTCGGACCGCCGCAGACGTGCCCTGATCCGGGCAACCAACTCCTTAGGTTTGAACGGCTTGACGATGTAGTCGTCGGCCCCTGATTCCAGGCCCACCACCACATCGACGGTGTCGCTCTTGGCAGTGAGCATGACGATCGGCACACCGGACTCGGCCCTGATCAGCCTGCACACCTCGATGCCGTCCCTTCCGGGCAGCATGAGGTCGAGCAGCACCAGGTCCGGCTTGGCCTCACGAAATGCGGCCAGTGCCCTGTCGCCGTCCGCTACGAACGACGGCTCGAAACCTTCTCCACGCAGCACAATCCCGAGCATCTCGGCCAGTGCGGTGTCGTCGTCGACGACAAGGACGCGTCCCTTCATAATCGACATCATCCCATTAGCTAATCGTTACCTGCGATGACCTGGCACACAGCTCTGCCAGTCCGGCCCCCGTGACCGGCGAAACAGCGCCCTCCTCGGTGACGATCGCCGTGATCAGTTCCGGGGGTGTGACGTCGAAGGCCGGGTTGTACGCCGGGGCCCCGAGGGGTGCGACGACCATCCCTCCTCCACCGTCGGCCGATACACCCTGCCACGATGTGAGCTCCGTCACTTCTCGCCCGGGGCGCTGCTCGACGATGATCGATGTGCCGTCCGGGGTCTCCAGATCCACGGTCGTCGTCGGCGCCACCACGATGAAGGGCACGTGGTGATACTTCGCGAGCACGGCCAGCGGATAGCTCCCCACCTTGTTCGCCACCGAACCGTCGGCGGCGATGCGGTCCGCCCCTATGAGCACCGCATCGACCTCCCCGGCCGCGAACAGGGACCCCGCCGCATTGTCCGTGAGCAGGCTGTACGCCAGACCGTTGCGCGCAGCCTCGTACGCGGTCAGCCGGGCCCCCTGGAGCAGCGGCCGTGTCTCGTCCACCCACAGCCGTCGCAACCGGCCCTTCCGGTGCACCCGCAACGCCACGGCCAGCGCCGTCCCCTCGCCCCCGGAGACCAGCGCCCCGGTATTGCAGTGGGTCAGCAGCTGATACCCGCCGCCCTGGACCAGCTCCTCCAGCAACGCCTCGCCGTACTCCGCCATACGCCTGCTGGCCTGGGCATCCTCCCGGTGCAGGGCCCGCGCCGCGGCCAGCGCCGCCGCGGCGGCCGCCTCGTCGCCCGCCCCCTCGCCGACGGCCTCCCCGTAGGCGGCCGCCACCCGCCGCACCCCGTAGCCGAGGTTCACCGCGGTGGGCCGCGCCCGCTCCAGCAGACCGGCCGCCTCCGCCACGTCGTAGCCCCGCGCCGCCGCGAGCGCCACCCCATAACCCCCGGCGATCCCGAGCAGCGGGGCCCCTCGCACCGCCAGAGTCTGGATCGCCCGCACCAGCGCGGGGACATCGGTGCACACCAGCTCGACCTCCTCGGCGGGCAGCCGCGTCTGGTCGAGAAGCACCAGCACGGGACCCTCCGGGAGCTCGTCCCAGCGGAGTACGGAAAGCGCGGGAGGCTCGAAGCCCACCGTCGATTGCGCGTCCTGATCAGCCATCCGTCCAGTCTGCCCGGTGAGCCGCCCGTACCTGAAGGCACCATGGAGACAGAGCGGCTGGTCCACCCCGGACCCACGCGTGGCACGATGGCTGCCAACCTGCCGCCCCGATGAGCGGTCAGGACGGTGAAGGAGCGAGAATGAACGACTCTCCGGGCTGGGCGTCGCCCGGATCTGCCCCCTCCGACGGCAAGGAGACGGCGATTCCCCGCCCCTCCGAACCTCAGGACGGAAGCGGCCCGACGGGACAGTGGTCCCCCGAGCAGCCGCCCCCAGGGCAGTGGTCCCCACCGAGCAACCCCGACAGCCGTCCCGGAGCCCGGCCTCCCGCCCCCGGCTGGGGCGGTGGCCCGCAGCGCCAGGGCTGGGCAGGACCGCCGCCGGCCGCGAAGCCCGGCGTCATCCCGCTGCGCCCCCTGAGCCTCGGCGAAATCCTCGACGGCTCCGTCTCCGCCCTGCGCGCCCACTGGCGTACCGCACTCGGTTTCAGCCTCGCGGTCTCGGTGGTCACCCAGATCGCCGTCATCCTCATGCAGCGCTATCTGCTGCCGGAACCGACCTCCGTCGACCCGAACGCCACCGGCACCGAGGCCCTCCGCCAGGCCACCGACTCCGCCCGGTCGACACTGATCTCCCTGGTCCCGGCCTCCCTCGTCATGATGATCGCCACGCTCTTCACCGCGTCGATCATCACCGTGGTCATCAGCCGCTCGGTCCTGGGCCGTCCCACCACGCTCTCCGACACCTGGGCAGAGGCTCGCCCCCGGGTCCTCCCGCTGCTCGGGCTGACCTTGCTGGTGGCCCTGATCATGGCAGCGATCATGACCGTGGGCATCGGCCCCGGCCTGCTGCTGGGCTCCGGGGCGGGAGCGGCACTCGCCTTCCTCGGCTTCGCCGCCGCCTGCGTCGTGATGCTCTGGCTGAACGTCAGCTTCGCACTCGCCGCCCCCGCCCTGATGCTGGAACGACAGAGCATCGTCGCCGCGCTGCGCAGGTCGGCGAAGCTGGTCCGCGGCGCCTGGTGGCGTACCTTCGGGATCCTCGCCCTGACCTGGCTGCTGACCTTCCTGCTGACGTTCCTCGTCTCCATCCCGTTCGGCGTCATCGCGGTGATCGCCGACGGAACCGACGTCAGCGAACTCTTCAGCGGCACCGCCCCTTCCTTCGGCTGGCCGTTCCTGATCGTCACCGGCATCGGCGAAGTGATCGTCTCGACACTGATCTACCCCTTCGTCGCCGGTGTGATGGCCCTCCTCTACGTGGACCAGCGCATCCGCCGCGAAGCACTCGACCTCGACCTCGCACGGGCCGCGGGTCTGCCCGGCTACGGCGCCGACACCCCCAGGAGCTGATGCGGTGTCGGGGGCGGGGGGCATCACCACAGCACGGCGGGACACAGCAACGGGCGACATACCCGTGGACACTCCGCGTCTCCCCGCACGGGAGGCGGCGGAGAGCGAGCTGTCCAAGCCCATGTACCACGAGAACGACCCGAACTTCCTCCAGCGCGCCCTGTACCAGTTCTGGGACTGGGTCGCCGGGGTGTTCGACGCCGCCGCGGGCGCCGCCCCCGGCGGCCCGGCCGGACTCGTGGTCCTGGTCGTCCTCGTCCTCGGCCTTGCCGCCGCCCTCTGGTGGCGGCTCGGCACCCCGCAACGCTCCTCCCGGAGCCCGGACGCTCTCTTCGACAGCGACGGCCCCCGCAGCGCGGCCCAGCACCGCGCCACCGCCGAGGCACACGCCACGGCTCTGCGCTGGACCGAGGCCGTCCAGGAACGCATGCGTGCCGTCGTCCGGTCCCTTGAGGAACGTGCCCTGCTCGACCCACGCCCCGGCCGCACAGCGGACGAAGCCGCAGCCGAAGCCGGCCGGGCCCTGCCCGAGCACAGGGTCCGGCTGCGCGCCGCCGCCCGGGCCTTCGACGACGTGACGTACGGGGGCCGCACCGCGGACCAGCCGACATATCTGTCCCTGCGCACCCTCGACCTCGAACTCGACGAGGCAAAGCCGCTGCTGCCCGGAACCTCCCGAGGAGCCGCCGGATGACCACGGCGACCACCGCTTCCCCCACCTCGACAGCGCCCACCCCCGGCCAGGTGTGGACCCGTGCCCGAGGCATCCTGGCCGTCGTCCTCATCCTCGTCGTCGCCGGCATCACGTTCGCCGTCGTACGTTCCGGAACGAACCACGGACAGCTCGACCCCCGCTCGACGGACCCCAAGGGAAGCCGCGCCGTGGCCGAACTCCTCAAGGCTCGCGGCGTCTCCGTCACCGTCGCCACCACTCTCGACGAAGTCACCGCCGCGACCGGCCCCGACACCACACTCTTCGTCGCCGGCCCCAATCTCCTGACCCGGTCGCAGCAGCTCCGACTGGACGCGGCGGCCTCCGCCTCCGCAGGGCGCACCCTGCTGATCGCCCCGGGACCGGAAGCCACGTCTCGGCTCGCCCCCGGCGTCCACGCCGCGCCGCACCAGGCCGTCAGTGCTCTCGCCCCGTCGTGCGAGCTCCCCGCCGCCCGGCTGGCCGGCACAGCGGACATGGGCGGCACCCGGTACACGACACAGGACGCCGGCGCCGTCACCTGCTACCCGGCCGCAGGCCTTCCCAGTCTGATCGTCCTCCCGACCGGAGAGGGAGGCGACACCGTCATCCTCGGCTCCCCCGACCTCCTCCACAACGAGCGTCTCGACAAGCAGGGCAACGCCTCGCTCGCCCTGCAACTCCTCGGCTCCCGTCCTCATCTCGTCTGGTACCTCCCCTCTCTCGCAGATCCATCCGCGACAACCGACGACGACTCCCCCGGCGACGGAAACAAGGCCCCATCAGAGGACGGCACGAGGGACGACGCGTCCGACGAGAGCGGCTTCCTCGACCTCATCCCCTCCGGCTGGCTGTGGGGAACGCTCCAACTCGTCCTTGCAGCAGTCCTTGCCGCCGTCTGGCGGGCCCGCCGACTCGGCCCTCTGGTGAAGGAACGGCTACCAGTGGCCATCCGCGCATCCGAATCGGCCGAAGGCCGCTCGCTCCTCTACCGCAAGGCCAACGCCCGCGACCGTGCCGCCGACGCACTCCGAGCCGCCACCCGCACGCGTATCGCCCCCCTCGCCGGAGTGCCCGCCCGTGATGCGCACACCCCTGATGTCCTTCTCTCCGCCGTGTCCGCCCGCATCACCACCCCGGACCACGACCTCCGCACCCTCCTTTTCGGTACGGCTCCCTCCACCGATGCCGCCCTGGTCCTCCTCGCTGATCAACTCGACGCCCTCGAAAGAGAGGTACGCACTTCATGAGCGCCCCGACCCCCGAGCCGGCCGAGCCCACGGTGCCCACAGCGGCCCCCGTGAGGCCCGCGGAACCGGAGCCGTCCGACAGCGCCCGCGCGTCCTTGGAGGCTCTGCGCTCCGAGATCGCCAAGGCCGTCGTCGGCCAGGACCCCGCCGTCACCGGACTCGTCGTCGCGCTGCTCTGCCGGGGACACGTACTCCTCGAAGGCGTACCCGGCGTGGCCAAGACGCTGCTGGTCCGTGCACTTGCCGCATCACTCGAACTCGACACCAAGCGCGTCCAGTTCACCCCCGACCTCATGCCCAGTGACGTCACGGGTTCACTGGTCTACGACGCGCGCACCGCCGAGTTCTCGTTCCAGCCCGGTCCCGTCTTCACCAACCTGCTGATCGCCGACGAGATCAACCGCACTCCTCCCAAGACCCAGTCCTCCCTCCTCGAAGCGATGGAGGAAAGGCAGGTCACCGTGGACGGGACGCCACGGCCACTGCCTGACCCCTTCCTCGTCGCCGCGACCCAGAACCCCGTCGAGTACGAAGGCACCTATCCCCTCCCCGAAGCCCAACTCGACCGCTTCCTGCTGAAACTGACGGTTCCGCTCCCTTCACGACAGGATGAGATAGACGTCCTCACCCGTCACGCCGACGGCTTCAACCCGCGCGACCTCCAAGCCGCGGGGATACGGCCCGTCGCCGGGCCCGCCGATCTGGAAGCAGCACGCGAAGCCGTCGCGAAGACCACCGTCTCCCCCGAGATCGCCGGCTATGTCGTGGATATCTGCCGTGCCACGCGCGATTCCCCCTCGCTCTCCCTCGGAGTCTCCCCCCGAGGCACCACCGCACTGCTGTCGACCGCCCGGGCCTGGGCCTGGCTGACCGGCCGGGACTATGTCACCCCGGACGATGTGAAGGCCCTGGCGCTCCCCACGCTCCGTCATCGCATCCACCTGCGGCCCGAGGCGGAAATGGAAGGAGTCACCCCCGACTCCGTCATCGCCTCAGTGCTCGCCCACGTCCCCGTACCCCGATGAGGCGGTGACCATGGCCCTCACCGGACGTACCGCGTTGCTGGCCGCCCTGGGATCACTCCCCGTAGGCATCCTCGCTCCCAGCTGGGCCGGGATGCTTGCGGTCAACGCTCCGCTCTCACTGGCAATACTGTGCGACTATGCGCTGGCCGCGCCAGTGCGTACGCTCCGATTCACTCGATCCGGCGACACATCTGTTCGACTCGGTGACGTGGCCGAAGTGCAACTGACGGTGACCAACACCTCGCGTCGGCGCCTGCGCGCCCAGCTGCGGGACGCCTGGCCCCCCAGCAGCTGGACCTCGGGCTCCGAACGTCGCGCTTCCCGCCACACGCTGGCGATTCCCGCCGGGGAACGCCGACGTCTGGTCACTGTTCTGCGCCCGAGCCGGCGCGGCGATCGGCAGGCCGACCGCATCACCATCCGCTCGTACGGCCCGCTGGGCCTTGCCGCACGCCAAGGACAGCACCGGGCACCGTGGACCGTACGAGTCCTGCCACCGTTCACCAGCCGCAAGCATCTGCCTTCCCGGCTCGCCCGGCTCCGGGAACTCGACGGCCGCACCAGCGTTCTGACACGCGGTGAAGGCACGGAGTTCGACAGTCTGCGGGCCTACGTGCCCGGGGACGACACCCGCTCCATCGACTGGCGGGCCACCGCACGCCAGTCCGCCGTAGCGGTCCGGACATGGCGTCCCGAGCGTGACCGGCACATCCTGATCGTCCTCGACACCGGCCGCACGTCAGCGGGCCGGGTAGGTGACGTCCCCCGTCTGGACGCCTCGATGGACGCCACACTCCTTCTCACCGCGCTCGCCACCCGGGCGGGCGACCGCGTAAGCCTCCTCGCCTACGACCGCCAGGTCCGAGCCCGGGTCCAGGGCCGGACGGCAACGGGCAATGTGCTGGCCACCGTCATCAACACCCTGGCCACGCTGGAACCCGAGCTCATCGAGACGGACGCCCGAGGCCTGAGCAACGCCGCCCTCACCGACGCCCCTCGCGGTTCGCTGATCGTTCTTCTCACGACGTTGGAGGCCGCCCCCATCGAGGAGGGGCTTCTCCCGGTGCTGCCTCAACTCACCCAGCGCCACACCGTTCTGCTGGCCGCGGTCTCCGACCCTCGGATTGAAGGAATGGCCCACGCGCGGGGAACCGTGGACTCCGTGTACGACGCGGCAGCCGCCGCGCAGGCCCAGGCCGACCGCGGCCGCACGGCCGACAGGCTCCGCCGCCACGGCGTTGTCGTCGTGGACGCCACTCCGGAGAATCTCGCTCCCACGCTTGCCGATACGTACTTGGCCCTGAAGGCGGCAGGGCGTCTCTGACGGAGAGCCCAGCGCCTTGCCCTGCCGGCTCTACGGTCGAGGAGTAGCCGGGGAACTGCCTGCTCCAGCTCGCGTTCCTCTGATTCTCCTCGGCGCCGGTGCCGATCGAGTCGTGAACGCAGAAAAGCCCCGCACCAAAAGGTGCGGGGCTTTCCCGGAAAAATTGTTCGGCGGCGTCCTACTCTCCCACAGGGTCCCCCCTGCAGTACCATCGGCGCTGAAAGGCTTAGCTTCCGGGTTCGGAATGTAACCGGGCGTTTCCCTAACGCAATGACCACCGAAACACTATGAAATTAACCAACACCGGATGAAAACACGGCCGTTCGTTATTTCAGAACTAACACAGTGGACGCGAGCAACTGAGGACAAGCCCTCGGCCTATTAGTACCAGTCAGCTCCACCCGTTGCCGGGCTTCCACATCTGGCCTATCAAC
>NZ_JBEZYG010000024.1:0-146001 GCF_040638385.1 Streptomyces sp. NPDC026589 | reverse complement strand
GGCCTGGTCGCCGACGGCGTCACCGTCTTCCTCACCACCCAGTACCTCGAAGAGGCCGACGAACTCGCCGACCGCATCGCCGTACTGAACAACGGCAAGCTCGCCGCCGAAGGCACCGCCGAGCAGCTCAAGCGCATCGTCCCCGGCGGCCACGTCAAGCTCCGCTTCACCGACCCCGACACCTACCGGTCCGCCGCCACCGCACTGACCGCGGCCGCCCCCGACGACGAGACCCTGTCGCTCTCCATCCCCAGCGACGGCACCCAGCGCGAACTGCGCTCCATCCTCGACCGGCTCGACTCGGCCGGCATCGAGGCCGACGAACTCACCGTCCACACCCCCGACCTCGACGACGTGTTCTTCGCCCTCACCGCCTCCACCACCGTGCCCGCACAGGCCGACCAGCCGAAGGAGAACCTCCGATGAGCACCCTCGCCCTCGCCGTCCGCGACACCAACACCATGCTGCGCCGCAACCTCCTGCACGCCCGGCGCTACCCCTCCCTCACCCTCAACCTGCTCCTCACGCCTGTCATGCTCCTGCTGCTTTTCGTCTACATCTTCGGCGACGTGATGAGCGAGGGCATCGGCGGCGGAGACCGCTCCGACTACATCGCCTACATCGTCCCGGGCATCCTGATGATGACTATCGGCTCCACCGTGATCGGGGCCGCGGTGTCCGTCTCCACCGACATGTCCGAGGGCATCATCGCCCGCTTCCGCACCCTGGCGATCCACCGCAGCTCCGTGATCACCGGGCACGTCGTCGGCAGCGTGCTCCAGATCCTCGCCAGTCTGGTCCTGGTCGGAGCCGTGGCCGTGGCCATCGGCTTCCGCTCCGTCGACGCCACCGCCCTGGAGTGGCTGGCCGCCTTCGGACTGGTCACGCTCTTCGCCCTGGCGCTCACCTGGGTCGCGGTCGGCATGGGCATGGCCAGCCCGAACGCGGAGGCCGCCGCCAACAGCGCACAGCCGCTGATCCTCCTCCCGCTCATCTCCAGCGCCTTCATCCCGGCCGACACCATGCCCGGCTGGTTCCAGCCGATCGCCGAGTACCAGCCCTTCACCCCCGTCATCGAGACCCTGCGCGGCCTGCTCCTCGGCACCGAGATCGGCCACAACGGCTGGCTGGCCGTCGGCTGGAGCCTCGGCCTGGTGGTGCTCGGCTACCTGTGGTCGAAGTCGCTGTTCCTCCGCGACCCGGCGGCGCGCTGACCGCGTGCGGCGCGCTGACCGCGTGCGGCGCGCTGACCGCGCCTCGCCCGCCCTCGACCGGAGGAACGCCGCAAGAGAAAAGCCCCCGTGCAGTGCGCACGGGGGCTTTCGCTGTGCCCCGGTCCCCGTCCCCACAGGTAACCGGCGCTTCCGGGGTCACGCTCCGCTCAGACGCGGCCCCGGAGCTGGGAGGGGGGCGCCGTCGGGACGTACGGGTCAGACGCGGGCGAGCTCGCGCTCACCCTCGCCGCCGCCGTCCCCGGGCCCCTGCTCGGAGCCGGGATCGTCGGTCAGCTGCTTCTGCAGCTTCTCGCCCTCCACGTCCACGTTGGGCAGCGCACGGTCCAGCCAGCGCGGCAGCCACCAGGCCCGCTTGCCGAGCAGGGCCAGGACGGCGGGCACGATCGCCATCCGCACCACGAACGCGTCGAAGAGAACGGCGACCGCCAGCGAGAAGCCGATCATCTTGATCATCTGCTCGCTGGAGCCGATGAAGCCGGAGAAGACCGCGATCATGATCACGGCCGCGGCCGTGACCACCCGTGCGCCGTGCTTGAAGCCGGTCACGATGGCCTGCCCGGGGCTCTCGCCATGGACGTACGCCTCGCGCATGCGGGTCACGAGGAAGACCTCGTAGTCCATCGCGAGACCGAAGACCACGCCGACCATGAAGATCGGCATCATGCTCATGATCGGACCGGTCTGCTCGACGCCGAAGAGCGAGCCGAGCCAGCCCCACTGGAAGACCGCGACGACCGCGCCGAGGGCCGCGACCACCGAGAGCAGGAAGCCCAGGGCCGCCTTCAGCGGGACGAGGATCGAGCGGAAGACCAGCATCAGCAGCAGGAACGCGAGGCCGACGACGAGCGCCAGGTAGGGCAGCAGCGCGTCGTTCATCTTCTGCGAGAAGTCGATGTTCATCGCGGTGGCGCCGGTGACCAGGACCTCGGCCCCGGTGTCGGACTTGACGCCCTGACCCGCGTCACGGATGTCGTGGACGACCTCCTCCGTGGCGTGGGAGGACGGCCGGTCCTTGGGGATGACCGTGATCGTCGCGGTGTCGCCGGCCTTGTTGAAGGCGGGCGGAATGACGGCGCTGACGCCGATCGACTCGATCTCTTCCGCGACCCGCGAGGCGGCGGCCTTGCCGTCCGAGCTGTTCTTCGTGTCGACGACGACCATCAGCGGACCGTTGAACCCGGGGCCGAAGCCGTCCGAGAGCATGTCGTACGCCTGACGCTGCGTGGTCGACTCCGACTGGGCGCCGTCGTCGGGCAGGCCCATCTCCAGCGAGGCCGCCGGTACGGCGATGATGCCGAGGCCGAGGACGCCGACGAGCATGACCCAGACCGGCTTGCGCAGCACGAACCGCGCCCAGCGGGTGCCCATGTTCGGCTTGGCCTCGGGGCTCTTCTCCGCCTCTGTGGCCTTGCGTACCTTGCGGCCCATGACCCGCCTGCCCGCGAAGCCGAGGGCGGCCGGCACGAGGGTGAGCGCGATGAGGACGGCGACGGCGACCGCGCCGGCGGCGGCCAGGCCCATCTTCGTCAGCATCGGAATGTTGACGACGGAGAGGCCGGCGAGGGCGATGACCACGGTCAGTCCCGCGAAGACGACCGCGGATCCGGCCGTGCCGACGGCCCGTCCGGCGGCTTCCTCGTGTTCCCGGCCCTCGGCCAGTTCGGCGCGGTAGCGGGAGACGATGAAGAGGGCGTAGTCGATGCCGACCGCGATGCCGATCATCGTGGCGAGGATCGCGGTGGTGGAGCCCAGATCCAGAACGTCGGCCAGCGCGGTGATCGTCCCGACCCCGATCGCGACGCCGATGAGCGCGGTCAGCAGGGAGAGTCCGGCGGCGACCAGCGAGCCGAAGGTGATGACCAGGACGACGGCGGCGATGGCCACGCCGATGACCTCGGCGGTCCCGGTGTGCGGCATGATCTGGAGGGCGTCACCGCCGATCTCCACCTTCATTCCGCTGCTCTGCGCGTCCTTCGCCGCGCCCTTCAGGGCTTCCCGGGTCTCTTCGGTCAGCTCCATGGAGCTGACCTCGTAGCCGACCGAGATGTACGCCGTCGAACCGTTCTGGCTGACGGCCTGCGTCTCGAACGGGTCGGCGACCGAGGCTATCTGCTCCGAGCCGGACTCCAGCTCCTTGACGATGCCGGAGATCTCGCTCTTGTTGGCGGGGTCGGTCACCTTTTCGCCGCCGGGCGCCTTGAAGACGACACGGGCGGTGGCGCCGTCGGCCCTGGTGCCGGGGTTGCGCTCTTCCAGCAGGTCGAAGGCGCGCTGCGCCTCCGTACCAGGAATGGAGAAGGAGTTGGAGGTGTCGGTGGACGCGGTCGCCATACCGACTCCGGCGACCGCCAGCAGCGCCACCCAGATCAGGGCGACGAAGCGGCGGCGGCGGAAGGTGAGCCGTCCGAGCTTGTAGAGGAAAGTGGCCACGGGGGCGTACTCCCGGTCAGGTCGTTTGAGTGGAATTGGGCGTGAGGAACCAGCCCGACGACGAGAGCGGCGTGTCAGGTGGAGCGTCGGGGAGAGGGCCGTACGGGTGGGACGGGGACGTCAGACACCGAGGGCGGGGAGAACCACGGAATCCACGTAGTCGATGAGGAACTCCTGGTCGACAGGACGGTCCTCGATCAGCTGCCGGGCGGCCAGCGCGCCGACCAGCATGTGCGGGATATACTTCAGCGCCGGGTTGTCCGGTCGCAGTTCACCCCGGTCCATCGCCCGTTGCAGCATCTGGTCGAAGCCGGTCATCTCCGGCTCGATCAGCAGCTCGCGCAGGGCCTGGAGCAGTTCGGGGTACTCATGGACGGCATGGCTCAGGCCCCGCATCAGCGCGGCGTCCTTCTCCATCTGGCAGTCGTCGGTCCGGCTCAGCGCGGCATGGAAGTCCCCGCGCAGCGAACCGGTGTCGATGTCCGCGAGGTTCCCCGGCTTGTTGTGCCGCAGCGCCTTCGCGACCAGCTCGGGCTTTGAGCCCCACTGGCGGTAGAGGGTGGCCTTGCTCGACCGGGTACGGGCGGCGACGGCGTCCATGGTCAGGGCGTCGTAACCGACCTCGCGGAGCAGGTCGAGGACGGCCTCGTACAGCTCGCCCTCACGCTCGGGGGTCAGCCTGGTGCGTGCCATGCGCCGACCTCCTCCGCTTCACCTGTCCGGTGTCCCGCTCAACAGTCCCGGTCACCCGCTCAGCAGCCCCGCTCACCATCGAACGAAACTGTTTCGTACACCTGAACCGTACCCGCACACCTCAGCGAAACGAAATCGTTTCGCTTGTGTTCTGCACCACAAGTTGCCCCGGACCCCGCGCACCGAAAACATTGGGGGGTGAGTGACGACGTCGCGTATCTCCGTTTCCCGCACCTTCACCAGGACTTGCTGTGCTTCGCGGCCGAGGACGACCTCTGGGTCGCCCCCCTCGCCGCCGCCGGGCACCGCCCCGGACGGGCCTGGCGGGTGACCGTCGACCGGACCCGGGTCAGCCATCCACGCTTCTCGCCCGACGGCTCCTCCATCGCCTACACGACCTGGCGCACCCTGGACCCCGAGATCCACCTCGCCCCGGTGGACGGCGGCCCGGCCCGCCGGCTCACCCACTGGGGCTCGACCGACGCCCGGGTCTGCGGCTGGAGCCCCGATCCCGGCGAGGCCTGCCAGATCCTCGCCGTCTCCTCGCACAACCAGCCGTTCTCGTACTTCTCCTGGGCCTACAGCGTCCCCACCGACGGCGGACCCGGCGGCAGGCTCCCCTGGGGCCCGGTCTCCGACATCGCGGTCGCCGACATCGACGGCGAGCGCCGCACCCTGCTGCTCACCGGCACGCCCCCGCACGAACCGGCCGCCTGGAAGCGCTACCGGGGCGGGGCCATGGGCCGCCTGTGGCTGCACGGCGAACGCCTGCTCCCGGACATCGACGGCCACCTCGCCAACCCGATGTTCGTCGGCCGCCGCATCGCGTTCCTCTCCGACCACGAGGGCGTCGGCAACCTCTACTCCTGCCTGATGGACGGCACCGGCCTGCGCCGGCACACCGACCACGACGCCTTCTACGCCCGCAACGCCTCCAGCGACGGCCACCGGGTGATCTACCAGTGCGCGGGCGAGCTGTGGCTGGTCGAGGACCTGGAGTCGCCCGCCGCCACCCCGCGCAAGCTGGAGGTGCGCCTCGGCGGCCCCCGCACCGGCCGGCGTGTCCACCAGGTGCCCGCCGCCAGCAACGTCGACTCGCTCTCCGTCGACGAGACAGGCCGGGCCAGCGCCGTCACCGTACGCGGCAGCCTCTACTGGCTCACCCACCGCGACGGCCCCGCCCGCACCATCGCCGACACCCCCGGCGTCCGGGTGCGGCTGCCGGAGATGCTCGGCAGCGGAGGCCAGGTCGCCTACGTCACCGACGCGGACGGCCCCGACGCCGTCGAGATCTCCTACCTGCCGCGCGCCAGCGGCGACCGCCCGCCGCGCAGGCTGGCCTCCGGGCTGCTGGGCCGGGTCCAGGAGATGATCTCCGACCCGGAGGGGGAACGCCTCGCCATCGCGTCGAACGACGGCCGCCTGCTGCTCCTGGACACGGGGGAGCCCGAGCCCCTGGAAACCGCGGAGAAGGAGAAGGAGAAGGAGCAGAAGCAGAAGAAGTCCCCCAGCGGCTCGACCCGCGCCGACCTCCACGCCGCCACCGGCGCGGCGGCCCCGGACAGTGCCGCGCCGGTCGACGAGCACCCCGGCCTCACCGAGCTGATCCGCTCGGTCAACGGGCCCGTGCGCGACCTCGCCTTCTCCCCCGACGGCGACTGGCTGACCTGGTCGCACCCGGGCATCGGCCGCTCGCTGCGGCAGATCAAGCTGGCCCGGATCTCCGGCCCCGGCGCCCCGGTGATCGTCGACGTCACCAACGGCCGCTTCGAGGACGAGAACCCGGTCTTCACGGACGACGGCCGCTACCTCGCCTTCCTCTCCTGGCGCGGCTTCGACCCGGTGTACGACGTCCACACCGGCGACCTGTCCTTCCCGCTCGGCTGCCGCCCGTACCTGGTCCCGCTCTCCTCGGCGACCCCGTCCCCCTTCGCCCTCTCTCCCGACGGCCGTCCGGCGGCGGGCGGCCTGGACCCGGTGGACGTGCCGGAAGGCGGTACGCCGGAGGGGTCCACGGTCATGGTCGAGTTCGAGGGTCTGGAGAGCCGGGTGACGCCGTTCCCGGTCTCCGCCTCCAAGTACTCGGCGCTGGCCCCGGTGAGTGGCGGCGGGCTGGTCTGGCTGCGCTGGCCGATCTCGGGGGCGCTGGGCGAGACGTTCGCCAACCCGGCCGACATGTCGGGGCGGCCGACCCTGGAGCACTTCAACATCGCGAAGGCCCGTAGGACCGAACTGGTCGACCACCTCGACTGGTTCGCGGTCAGCGGCGACGCGTCCCGCCTGGTCGTGATGGACGACGGCGAACTCCGCGCCGTACCGGCCACCGAGGCGGGCGACACCGACTCCACGGTCTTCCTGGACCTGCGCCGCATCCTGCACGAGGTCGACCCGGGGGCGGAGTGGCGGCAGGCGTACGGCGAGGCGGGGCGGCTCATCCGCGCCTACTTCTGGGAGCCGGACATGTGCGGCATCGACTGGGACGGGGTGCTGGACCAGTACCGCCCCCTGGTCGAACGGGTCGCGTCACCCGACGAGTTCGCGGACCTGCTGCGCGAGGTGCTGGGCGAGCTGGGCACCTCGCACGCGTACGTCACCCCCGCCCGCCGCAACGAGGGCCCGCCGCACTACCAGCGCGCGATCGGCCTCCTCGGCGCCAACCTGGTCTGCCGGGACGGCGCCTGGACCGTCCAGCGCATCCTGCCCGGCGACTCCTCCGACTCCAAGGCCCGTTCGCCGCTGGCGGGTACGGGGATCAGGGAGGGCGCGGTCCTCACCCACGTCGACGGCCGCCCGGTGGACCCGGTCGCGGGCCCGTACCCCCTGCTGACGGCGGCGGGCGGCACGACGGTGGAGCTGACCTTCTCCCCGGCGGGCAGCGGCCCGTCCCGCCGGGTGGCGATCATGCCCCTGGTCGACGAACGCCCGCTGCGCTACCAGGACTGGGTGGCCAAACGCCGTGACGTCGTACGGGAGTTGAGTGGCGGCAAATGCGGCTACCTGCACATCCCGGACATGGGCGGCTCCGGCTGGGCGCAGTTCAACCGCGACCTGCGGCTGGAAGTCTCCCGCCCCGCCCTGATCGTGGACGTACGGGGCAACGCGGGCGGCCACATCAGCGAGCTGGTCGTGGAGAACCTCACCCGCAGGATCCTCGGCTGGGACCTGACCCGCAACGCCCAGGCGGTGAGCTACGCCTCCAACGCGCCGCGCGGTCCGGTCGTCGCCCTGGCCGACGAGGCGACCTCCTCCGACGGCGACATGATCACCGCCGCGTTCCGGCTGCTGAAGCTGGGCCCGGTGGTGGGCCAGCGCACCTGGGGCGGCGTGGTCGGGATGACCGGCCGCCACCGCCTGGGCGACGGCACGGTGATCACCGTGCCGATGAACGCGGCCTGGTTCGACACGTACGGCTGGTCGGTGGAGAACCACGGCGTGGAACCGGACGTGGAGGCCCTGCGCACGCCGCTGGACTGGGCGGAGGGCCGGTACGCCGTCCTCGACGACGCGGTCCGCCTGGCCCTGGAACTGCTGGCCGCGCACCCGGCGGCGACCCCGCCGTCGTACGAAACGGCCCCGAACCTGCGGCGACCACCGCTGCCGCCGAGGCATACCAGCCCGTCCGGCGATTGAGGACATCTTTTCCAGCCCGCACCCGGGCGCCTTTCGGGGCTCCGCCCCGGACCCCGCTCCTCAATCGCCGGAGGGGCTCAAAAATGACCACCTCGGCCACCAACTCCAGCCCGCCCCGGCCACACCCCCAGCCCGCCCGGCCACCCTCAGCCCGCCCGGCGATTGAGGGCATCGGTTCCAGCCCGCCCGGCGGTTGAGGGCATCGGTTCAAGCCCGTCCGGCGATTGAGGACACCTTTCGAGCCCGCACCCGGGAAGCGGCGCCCACGCCAAGAAGGAGGCGCACCCGGTCACCCGGATGCGCCTCCTGGAGCGACGCGCACGCACGCGCGAACCGCAGCACGCACGCGTCACACCTCAATGACCGTCAACGGTCAAAACGCTCGCGCGCCTGGTCCTTCGCGTCCTGGGCACGGTCCTTCATGCCCGAGGAGGAGTCCGACTCCTGGTCACGGCCCTGGGAGGCCCGGTCCTTGGCCTCGTCCTTGCCCTGACCCGCCTTCTGCTTGGCCTGGTCGGCGAGCTCCTGCGCCTTGTCCTTGAACTGGTCGGAAATACCCATGCTGTTCACTCCTGTGGGATGCGTGGGGTACGTGGGGGACGGCCCCCTGCGGGGCCTCGCCCAGCGTTGCACGGCCCGACATCCCTCGCATTTCGTACCGCTACATACGGTCAGCACGCTCCGCACGCGCGTCCTGGTCCGCCGCTCCCCCGGCCCCCACCAGCCCCTTCGACACGGTGTGGAGCCGCGGCTCGAACCGCCGCATCTCGCGCTGCCCGCCGATCGCGATGACGGACGGCAGGTAACCGCGGACCGACTGCATCCCGCGCAGCCACCACTGGGCGTACACATGCGGGGAGCGCCGCGCGATCCCGTCCACGATCCGGTCGACGGCCGGGCCGAGCGGGTACGTACGGTTCATCGGCCGCGGCAGCCGCCGGCGCAGCTCGCGCATCACGTCGTCCCGGTCCGCCCCCCGCACCATGTCGGTGTCGGTCCAGGAGAGGTAGCCGACGCCGACCTTGACGCCCTTGTAGCCGACCTCGGCGCGCAGGCTGTGCGCGAAGGCCTCGACGCCCGACTTGGACGCGCAGTACGCGGTCATCATCGGGGCCGGGGTGATCGCGGCCAGCGACGCTATCTGGAGGAAGTAGCCGCGGCTCTCCATCAGCACCGGCAGGAAGGCCCGCCCGGTGACCGCGCCGCCGATGAGGTTCACCTCGATGACCCGCCGCCAGGCGTCCGGGTCCGAGTCGGCGAACGGGCCGCCCGAGGCTACGCCCGCGTTGGCGACGACGACGTCGACCTTGCCGAAGCGCTCCTTCACCTCGCGCGCCACCTGGGTCATCGCCTCGTGGTCGGTGACATCGGCGAACCAGTGGTCGCTCTCGCCGTGCAGCCGCTCGGAGACCTTCTTCAGCTCGTCCCGCTCCAGGCCGACGAGCGCCAACGTCGCCCCGCGTGCCGACAGCTTGCGGGCCAGCAGCTCACCCACCCCCCGGGCCGCACCCGTGACGACGACGACCTGGCCCTCAAGACTCCGCTTGCCGCTCATGCGACATCCTCCCTCTCCGCCGTGGCGGCTTTCCGCTCGGCGGCCGCCCCCGTGGCGACGTACCGGGTGACCAGCTCCCTGATCTTCGCCGTGACGGCCTCCGGGGCCTCCACCGGCGTCATGTGTCCCATGCCCGCCAGCTCGGTCAGCCCGAGCCCGACCGGCAGCGCTGCCGCGAGGGACCGGGCGTGGACCGGCGGGGTCAGCCGGTCGTCCGTGCCGGCGATCACCGCGGTCGGCACCCGCAGCTCGCGCACGCCCGCCGCGAGGTCCAGCTCGCCGAGCACCCGGCCCCACCCCACGCGCGCGCGGCGCGGGCAGGCGTGCACGATGCGGGCGCAGGCGTCGACCCGGTCCGGAGCCGAACCAGCCCCCATCGTCGCGTACTTGAGGACCTTCCTGGAGACCGGGTTGACCGGCCCGAGCGGTGCTTTCGCGCCCAGTACGGCGGTGGTGAGCCGGGTCCGCAGCGCACCCGCGCGCAGCGGCAGGACGCGGGCCTCGGCGGCCAGCCGCGTACTGCCGGTGGAACAGAGCAGCACGGCGGCGGCGTGCTCGCGGAGTCCGGGGCGCGCGGCGGCGGCCATCACCGTCATCCCGCCCATGGAGTGCCCGGCGAGCACCGCCCTGCGGCCCGGGGCGAGCGTCGCGGCGAGGACCGCTTCGAGATCGTCGGCCAGCGCGTCCGTGCTGTAGCCGCCCGGGCCGGGTTCGGGGGTGAGCCCGTGGCCGCGCTGGTCGTAGGCGATGACCCGGTGGTCGGCGGCCAGGTCGCGTATCTGGGCGTCCCAGAAACGGGTGTTGCAGGTCCAGCCGTGGGCCAGGACCACCGCCGGGGCGTCCTCGGGGCCATGCAGTTCGACGTGGATCCGGGTCCCGTCGGCGGAGCGGGCGGTCAGCTCGGCCGCGGGGACCGGCGGTACGGTGTCGCGGTGCAGGAGGCGGCTCACCGTGCGGCCTCCTCGGCGACGGCACCGGCACCGGAGCCGGAGCCGGCATCGGAGCTGACGTCGGAAGCCATATCGGAGGCGGCGGTCACGGTCTCGCGGTCGGTGCGTCCCGGCTGCTCCGGTACGCGTCCGCTCCCGGCGGCCCGCCCCGCCCCGGGCGCCGCGCCGACCCGGACGACGTCGTACTCCGCGAGGTCCACCGAACGCGTCTGCCGCCGGAACTCACCCGTGGTGCCGGGCCAGACGGTGGTGTTGCGGCCCGCCTCGTCCAGGTACCAGCTGGTGCAGCCGCCGGTGTTCCACACCGTGCGCTTCATCCGTTGCTGGACCCGGTCGTTCCACGCGGTGACGGCGGCGGAACGGGCGCCGAGCGCGGCGCGTCCGCCCAGCACGTTCAACTGCCGCAGGTAGTCGGCCATGTAGTTCAGCTGGGACTCGATCATCAGGATCATGGAGGAGTTGCCGAGCCCGGTGTTGGGTCCGATGATCGTCATCCAGTTGGGGAACCCGGCGGCGGTCGCGCCGCGCAGCGAGTTCATCCCGTCCTTCCAGGACTCGGCGAGCGTGATGCCCTCCTCGCCGACGACCCGCTCCGCGATCGGCATGTCGGTCACATGGAAGCCGGTGCCGAAGATGATCGCGTCGACCTCCGCCTCGCTCCCGTCGGCGGCGACCACCGTGGAGCCGCGTATCTCGCCGAGCCCGGAGGCGACGACGTCCACATTGGGCTGGGCGAGGGCCGGATAGTAGGTGCTGGAGAGCAGGATCCTCTTGCAGCCGATGCGGTAGTCGGGGGTCAGCTTGGCCCGCAGGGCCGGGTCCTTGATCGCCCGCGCCATGTTGGACTTGGCTATCTTCTCCACCAGGCCCAGCTGGTCGGGGTGCTTGGTGAAGGCGCTGACCTGCAACTCCCTTATGCCCCACAGCAGTCCGCGGCGCGCCGTGCCGGTGACCGGAACGGCCCGGTGCAGCGCCCGCTCGGCCTTGCTGATCGTGCGGTCCATGCGCGGCATGACCCAGGGCGGGGTGCGCTGGAAGAGCGTGAGCTTCGCGGTCCTCGGCTGGATCGCCGGGACGATCTGGATCGCGGACGCGCCCGTACCGACCATCGCGACGCGCTTGCCTGCCAGGTCGTAGTCGTGGTCCCAGCGCGCGGAGTGGAAGACCTTGCCGGGGAAGGAGTCGAGCCCGGGTATGTCAGGCGTCTTGGGGTCGGAGAGCGGCCCGGTGGCGGAGACGACGACATCCGCGTGGAGCACGGCCCCGTCGGCGGACTCGATCACCCAGTACAGGTTCTCCTTGTCCCAGGTCATCAGCTTCACCTCGTGGTTCAGCCTGATGTGCGGGCGGAGCCCGAAGGTGTCGGCGACGCGCTCCAGGTAGGCACGGATGTGCTCCTGCCCGGAGAAGGTGCGCGGCCAGTCGGGGTTGGGGGCGAACGAGAAGGAGTAGAGGTGGGACGGTACGTCGCAGGCGCAGCCGGGATAACTGTTGTCGCGCCAGGTGCCTCCCACCGAGTCGGCCCGCTCCAGGACGACGAAATCGGTGATGCCTTCGCGGCGCAGCCGTACGGCGGCCCCCAGGCCCCCGAATCCGGTTCCGATCACCGCCACACGTACGTGTTCCTGCTGGGCCATGCTGCCGCCTCCCGCGGTACGCCACACGACTCTGCCAGCAATCACTGGCATTGTTCGGAGGGTAGAGCAGGACCCGTACTGATGGGTAGGGGGCGGACCGAGGAAAGTTACCGGCGGTACAACATAGGGTGCCCCTGTGGCCGAAAGACGCGAGCACCGCGAATACCGCATGGAGGAGCTGGCCGAAGAGGCCGGCATCACCGTGCGGACCCTGCGCTTCTACCGGGAGCGCGGGCTGATTCCGCCGCCCCGCCGCGAGGGCCGCATCGCCTGGTACGACGACCACCACCTGGCCCGGCTGCGGACCATCACGGGCCTGCTGGAGCGCGGCCACACCCTGAACGGCATCGCCGATCTGGCGGCCACCTTCGAGAGCGGCCGCGATGTCGCCGAGGTGCTGGGCCTGGGCGAGCCGACCGAGGAGACCCCGGTCCGCCTCACCCCGGAGCAGCTCGCGGACTACTTCGAGGGCGAGGTCACACCGGAGAACCTCGCCACCGCACTGGACCTGGGCTATCTCGCCACGGACGGGGACGAGATCGTGCACATCAGCCGCCGCCTCCTGGAGGTGTCGGCCGAGCTCGTACGGGAAGGGGTGCCGCTGTCCACGGTGCTCTCCTCGGGCCGCCGCGTCCGCGAGCACGCGGACGCGCTCGCGGAGATCTTCGTACGCGTACTGCATGCCCATACCAAGGAGGCCGAACCGGCCCAACTCCGGCCCCTGGCCCGCGCGGTGGTGGACGCCGAGCTTTCGATGGCCCTTGACCGGAGGCTGCGCCGCGAGGACGGCACGCAGCCCCCGAAGGCGTAACACCCGCAGGCGCCCCGACGCTACCGCTCGTAGACGACCGTCACCGGCGCGTGGTCGCTCCAGCGCTCGCCGTGCGTGGCCGCCCGCTCCACCCAGGCCTTCACCGCGCGCCCGGCCAGCCCCGGGGTCGCCATCTGGTAGTCGATGCGCCAGCCGCTGTCGTTGTCGAAGGCCCGCCCCCGGTACGACCACCAGCTGTACGGCCCCTCGACCTCCGGATGCAGCGCCCGCACGACATCCACGTAAGCCGCCTCCTCCAGGACCCGGGTCAGCCACGCGCGCTCCTCGGGGAGGAAGCCGGAGCTCTTGCGGTTGGCCTTCCAGTTCTTCAGGTCCGCCTCCTGGTGGGCGATGTTCCAGTCGCCGCAGACCACGACCTCTCGGCCGTCCGCCGCGGCCCGCACTTTCAGTCCCTGGAGGTAGGGCAGGAAGGCGGCCATGAAGCGCTCCTTCTCGTCCTGGCGCTCGGTGCCGACCTCGCCGGAGGGCAGATACAGGCTCG
Organism: Streptomyces sp. NPDC026589; assembly: GCF_040638385.1. NCBI lineage: Bacteria > Bacillati > Actinomycetota > Actinomycetes > Kitasatosporales > Streptomycetaceae > Streptomyces > Streptomyces sp. NPDC026589. Next base: position 132,558 of record NZ_JBEZYG010000024.1, on the reverse strand, counting down.
CGACGGTGACACCGGGGAGGTCGATCTCCGCATACCGGCCGCTCGCGTCGAACTCCTCCGCCCCGGGGGCCCCGAAGCCGCCGAAGCCGATCTGGACCCGCTCGGGGGCCTGCCGCGAGTAGAGCGAGACGCCGGCGCGCCCCTTCGCGGCGGCGGGCGCGTGGACGGTGTGCCACCCCTCGGGAGCGCCCACGCCTTCGGGCAGCTGGGCGAGCTCGGCCCGCACTTCCTGGAGGCAGACCACATCGGCATCGGTCCCCGCCAGCCACTCGACGAATCCCTTCTTGGCGGCGGCGCGAAGCCCATTTACATTTACGCTGGTAACGGTGAGCATCCCGAAACAGTACTCACTCCACCCCTAAGCATAGATGTACGATATATAGCATGATTATTCAGACCCGGTCTTTCGACCACCCCGACGCCGTCAAACTCAACGACCAGGTGCAGCTCGAATACGACGAGCGCTACGGCGATGGGGGCGATCTCACAGCGCTCGACCCCTCGATGTTCCTTCCGCCGCGCGGCCTGTACCTGCTCGCCTACGACGAGCTGGACCGCCCGGTGGCGACCGGCGGCTGGCGGACACAGGATCGCAACGCCGAGGGCTACTGGGACGGCGACGCCGAGATCAAGCGGATGTTCGTGATACCCGAGGGGCGCGGCAGGGGCCTGGCCCGGCGGATGCTGGCCGCCCTGGAGGAGGACGCACGCGCCGCCGGCCGGATCCGGATGGTCCTGGAGACCGGCGACCAGCAGCCCGAGGCCATCGCGCTGTACGCGTCGAGCGGCTACACGGTCTGCGAGAAGTTCGGCCACTACCGGGAGTACGAGAGCAGCATCTGCATGGCGAAGCCGCTCCAGCGGCCCGGAGCCTGACCCGGCTGCCCGGGCGCCAGGAAGCCGACCGGTCCGCCGGGGAGTCGGCCCGCCCGGCGCGGCGGTCGCTCAGGCGCCCCCGCCCAGCACCAGGACCACGTGCTCGTCCTCCCCGTACCGCACCGTGCCGGTCGCCGTGAACCCGCACTTCTCCAGCAGCCGTATCGAGCCGGTGTTCCCGGCGGCGGGGTCCGCGTACAGCGGGCGGGCCGTCTCCCGCTCCAGGAACGCGGTCAACGCCCGGGTGCCGATGCCCCGGCCCCAGTACGGGCGGCCGAACCAATAGCCGATGTAGCGCCGCTCGCCGTCCCACCAGGCCACGATGTTCCCGGCCGTTTCGCCGTCCACGACGACCGTCCGCACGAGGTTGGCGGGGTCCCCCAGCACCTTCGACGTCCAGTGCGCCATGAACGCCTCCCGCTCGCGCGGCGGGAAGCGCGATCTCCGCACCGCCTCCGGGTCGTGCTCGTTCGCGAGGAAGACCTCCAGGTCCGCTGGTTCCACATCCCTGAGCAGCACGCTGTTCTCCATGCCGACCGAGTCTGGCACCCGCCACTGACAATCGGCCGGGGCCGCTCAGCGCGGGGTGGCCAGCACCTGGGTCCAGTAGGGGCCGCGCGGGGAGTCGGCGATGCCCACGCCCACATGGACGAAATCGCAGTTGAAGATGTCACCGTCGCGGCCCGGGCTGTTGCGCCACTCCTCGACGACCGCCGCCGGATCGCTCATGCCGGTCGCGATGGTCTCCCCGACGGCGGACCAGTCGTAACCCGTGGCGTCGACCCGGTCGCCCGCGCCCCGGCCCGAGGAGTCCGTGTGGTCGAAGTAGTCGTGCGCGGCCATGTCCTCGGAGTGCCGCTGGGCCACCTCGGTCAGCCGGGGGTCGGTCTCCAGCTCCGGGCAGCCGTTCGCGGCGCGCAGGGTGTTGACCCGGGTGACCACGCCCGCTTCCGGGCGGGGGCGCGGCTCGGCGGCCTCGGGCGGGGCGGCGGGCGACGGGGCGACAGGGCGCGGCCGGGAGGCGGCGGTACGGCTCGACGTCGGCGAGGGCGAGGCCGTGGAGGGCGCCGGCAGCGGCTCGGCGGGGGCGGCGGCGGGCGGCGGGGGCGAGGGCGAGGGCGAGGGGCTGTATGTGACACCCCCGCCGCGTGATGCGGGCGGGGCGGGGGCGGAGGGCCAGATCAGCACGGCGAGGGCGGTCACGGCGGCCGCCCCGGCTATGAGCCCCACCGCCTTCCCGGCCGAGAACGCGCCGGAGGCGGAGGGGGCGGACGCGAGCGGTGCGGACGCGGACGCGGCGGGGCCGGAAGCGGCCGAGGCGGACGCGGCGGCCGGGGCCGCCGATGAGGCGAACGCCACCGCCGCCTGCTGCCCGCTGTCGTAGAGCGGCACCACCAGGGCGAGCCCGGAGAGCAGTCCCTCCGGCGGAACCAGCCCCGCACTGCCGTCGGAGCAGGCGGCGCAGCCGCGTACATGGCGGGCGATCCGCTTGCGCCACAGCGGCGTCGGCGTACCGTCCCAGTCGCCCAGCAGGTCCTCCAGGGCCGGGCAGCGGGGGTCGGCCGCCAGGGCCCGGACGACCGCGCGGCCTACGTCGAGCTGGTTCTTCACCCGCTGGACGCGTACGGCGGCGTGCTGCGGGGCAAGCCCGAGCGCCTCGGCGAGTTCGGACCGGGTGAGGTCGCCGGTCGTCTCCAGCCACCACAGGGACAGCACGTCGCGCTCGGATCCGTCCAGCCAGCGGGTGGCCTCGGCCGTCTCGCGCCGCTGGCCGGAGAGTTCGAGGCGCAGGATCGTCAGGTCGACGAAGTCGGCGGCGGGGTCGGCCGGCTCATCGGTCGCCTCCAGCGGGGCCGGGCGGTGGCCGAGGCCGGACCAGCGGGTGCGGACCTGGTTCATGGCGATGGCGACGAGCCAGGAGCGGAAGCGGGCCGGATCGCGCAGCGAGGGCAGCCCGGACAGCGCCCGGAGCATGGTCTCCTGCACCACGTCGTCCACGTCCGGATGGCCGTTGAGGGCGCGCCCGACGACGTTGTAGACCAGCGGGAGGTACTGGGCGGCCAGCCGTTCCCCGGCGGCCCGGTCGCCGTTCCTCGCCGCGATGACCAGAGCGGTGCCGTCCACGCCGTTCACGCCCTTCGTTCGGTTCGCCACGGGGATGTGGGACAGGTCACCCCTGAGGGTTTTGTTATCCGTCCGCTGCCCGGTGGTCAACCAGTATGCGGGGGCCCGTAGGCCGTCCCGCCGAGAGAGTGCCGGGAACGGGAGGAACATGTCGAGCAATACGGACACCGACGTCACGCTGCCGGAGGCCACGGCCGGCGGAGCGAGCGACTCCACCGGTCCGGACACCACCGAAGCACAGGACACCGAGGCGCACGCCACCGCGGCGCGGACGGGCGAGGCCATCACCACCTCGGCCCTGCACGCGGCGGCGACCGGCGCCGACACCTTCCCCGGGGCGCTGCGGGAGGCGCTGAACCGCCGCGGGCTGTCCCTGGAGCGGGTGAGCGAACGGCTCAGGGTGCGCGGCATCACCATCAGCCAGGCCACCCTCAGCAGCTGGCAGCGCGGCCGAAGCCAGCCCGAACGGGCCCGGTCCCTGCGCGCGGTGGAGGTGCTGGAGGAGATCCTGGAACTGCCCGCCGGAGCCCTGCGCTCGCTGCTCGGACCGCGCCGCCCGCGCGGCCGGATCACCCCGCCCGGCGCGGAGGGGGCGGCGCTCCAGATCCTCGGGGAGGACTCGGTGGTCGAGAAGGCGCTCGGCGCGCGCTTCCGCCACTTCAACCAGGAGACCAGCTCGCTGATGGTCCACGACATCGTGAGGATGGGAGAGAGCGGCACCCTGAGCGCGATATCCACCACGAACGTGCTGCGGGCCAGCCGGGCGGGGGCCGACCGGGCGATCTTCGTGCTCAGCTTCGACGACGAGGCGGCCGAGCCGGTCGACATCAGGGTCAGCTGCGGACGCCTCGCCGAGGCCACGTATCTGAAGGGGCTCAAATCCCTGGTGCTGGAGATCCACTTCGGCCGGGAGCTGGCCAAACTGGACACCACGGTGGTGAGTTACGCGGTCGAGGTGAGCCCGTCCGAGACTCCTGCCACCCACTACGAGCGCTGGTCGCGGACGAATCTCCACGAATACCTCCAGCAGGTCTTCTTCCACCCCGGTGCCCTGCCGTCGGACTGCCACCGCTACGTCCGGGAGAAGGTCGGCGCCCCGCCCCGCGCACGGAGGCGCATCCCGCTGAGCGAATCGCACGACGTCCATGTCCTCACCTCCCGGTGCAAGCCCGGCGTCCACGGGGTGGCGTGGGACTACGGGACGGGAACCAGTGGAACGGGAGACCGCCCAGGATGAGTGGACGGCCTCCCGCGTCTGGGGGGTGGCCTTGGCCGGTCTGATCTGTGGTGCGGCTACTTGGTGTTGAGGGTCAGCCCGTAGTACGCGAGGGCGTCGTCGAGCGGCTGGAAGTAGGAGGAACCGGGCGAGTTGACCTGACCGTTGCAGCGCTGGTTGCTGGGACCGCCGGACGTCATGCCCTGGGCCTGGTCACCGGAGATGTACGCACCTCCGCTGTCCCCTCCCTGGGTGCAGACGCTGGAGCTCGCCAGGCCGGTCACGACGGTGTCCGGGCCGCCGTTCTGGTCGGTGTAGGTGACGCTGACGTTGTACGAGCCGACCCGGCCGCAGGTCCACTGGGTGGTCTGACCTGACTTGCAGAGCGCCGCACCCGAGGGGGCGCGCTTGCTGCCCTTGACCGGGACGGTGCCGGCCCGGCCGTACGTGGTGACGTCGAGGCCGATCGAGTGGCCGGCGTCGACGGTCGCGATGCCCATGTCCACGCTGCGGGTGCCCAGCGCGAACCGGGTGTGGGTGCCCTTGGCGAACCGGGTGCCGTTGTAGGCCAGGGCCGGCAGGTCCTCGATGCAGTGCCCGGCGGTCACGAGCACCTGCCTGCCACTGCGGTCCTTGGCGCCGTAACCGACGGAGCACAGGTAGCCGTTGAAGGTCATCCGGCTGCCGGGCGGGACGACGGCCTGGGTCTCCAGTTTCTCCTGGCCCTTCACGACGCGTACGGCGTCGCCGTTGCTCTTCGCCGCCTTGAGGAAGCTGCGGGTCGCGGCGTCGGAGTCGCCGTTGACCTCGACGGTCACGGTGTCCGAAGCGAGGTCGACGGACCACGCGGACACCCCGGCCGGGGCGCTCTTGAGCGCCTTGGCGTCGAGCTGTGCCTTGATCCGGTCGAGCTCGCTCCCGCCGCGCTCGGGGACACGGGCCTTGAGCCCCGCGGCCCGCACGTCCTTCGCCGTTTCGGCGTCGGCGGCGTTGACGATCAGCGAACCGTCCTCGGCGAAGAAGGCCCCGAGCGTGTCGACCCGGTCCTTCCGCAGCTCCGCGAACCGGCCCTGCTGGTCGGCCTCGCGGTCCAGCCGCCGCACGGCGGCCTTCTCGCTGACTCCCAGGGTGGTGGCGAGCGCCTTCACCATCTCCGGCTGGTACGCCGGAGCCGAGGGAGCCGAGGGCTCCGCCGGCGCCCCGGCGTAGGCCCCTGTGGCGACTCCCGCCGACAGGAGAGCGCCGATCGAGGCGGCGACGACGTATCTGCGCGCGTTCTTCTTCCGGCTGTGCTTCACGCGATTCCTTCCGCTACGCAGGCGAGCGTCCAGACAATGGGGGGGTGGCCACACCGCGCCTGGGGAAGCACGATGTGTTCCATGGACACTGCCCGGCGGCGATGACATGTTCCTGTCGCCGCGCCCCGAACTCTGGCCCAGCCGGAACTGCCGCGACAAGAAGCGGAGATGGGGCTCTTTTCTACAGAACTGGCCGAGAACTGTAGAGAGATCAACGGAAAGCCCAGGTGCAGACCTTTGCCCCGGGAAAGTGCCGTCGCACCCGCGACTCCCGAAAACCAGTGATCAGCGGCGGAGTTGCCTTCCCCATGAGGAGCACTCCACCGTGGACACCGGCTGACAAGCCGTACTGATGCGGGCGACGTGCAGGTCTCGGCGACCGGATGGGCGACGTCCTGACTTCGTTCGGGTAGATGGTGACGAGAAATGACGGCGCTGTCGCTCCGCGGCGGCAAATTGCCGTGCGGAGGTCCGGTCCAGGTCTCACACTGCGGGCATGGATGAAGTGAGTGTTCCCGCGACCGTCGTGTCTTCAAAGCAGTCGAGTGAGTTGCTGGGGTACCCGTCTGATGCTCGATTGCTGATCCTCAACTGCGATGACTTCGGGATGTATCCAGCGATCAACGCCGCAGTGGTCGAGTCGGTCGAAGAGGGCATCGCCAGTTCGTGCAGCCTGATGGTCCCGTGCCCCGGGGCACCGCAGGCCATGAAACTGCTCAGCCGACGGCCTCAGATCCCGTTCGGGATTCACCTCACTCTGGTATGCGAGATGCCCGACATCGCGTGGGGGCCGCTGAGCGCCAGAGAACGCGTTTCCTCACTGCTGGACCCTGGGGGCGCGTTGTTCTCGCCGACACCGGCCGGCCGGGCGGCCTTGCTCGGCCAGGCTCGGCTCGATGAGATCGAACTCGAGTTCCGCGCCCAGGTCGATGCCGTCGCCGACGCTGGACTCACGCCGACCCATCTGGACTTCCATTGCCTGGCCGATGGCGGTCGCGACGACATCCTCGACCTGACCGTGGTGCTGGCAGCGGAGTACGGCCTCGCGGTCCGGGTCTGGCTCGAACCCGGGCGCCAAGCGATGCGGAAACGCGGTCTGCCGGTCACCGACAATGACTTCCTGGACAGCTTCTCCCTCGACATGGAAGGCAAGGCGGCCCGATACGCTCAGATGCTGCGTGACCTGCCTGCCGGGCTCAATGAATGGGCGGTGCATCCCGGTCTGGGCGACAAGGAGTCGCAGGCCGTCGACGATGGCTGGACCGTGCGTCGGACGGACTACGAGTTCCTGACCTCGCCGCAGGCCCGGGAGGTTCTCCAGCAGGAGGACATAACCGTGATCGACTACCGAACTATTCAGCGAGTCTGGTCCCAGACCATGAGCCCACGATGACCGATCGGGCCCGCCGCGCTTGAGGCCCCATTCGATCCTGGGCACGGCGTTCTTGACGGCGTCCCAGTAAACGTCCCGGACCTCACCGTTGACGTACGAAAATTGTGGCAGCGGACAGTTGAAGCCTGTCGCCTCCACGCCCGCGGTGACGAGGCACGCCGACATCCCCACCCCCGGCCGCTCCGGTCCATTCCGACCCGGCCGCCGCGCCTCCAGGCCGCGCTTCCAGGCCGACCTTCACACGAGGAGGAGCCAAAACGAGGAGATCCCGGTCAGACGGTGACCGTCTGACCGGGATCTCCTGAACCGCTCCGGGATGAACCGTGAACGGCTTGTCTTGTGGACCTGTGGGGATTTGAACCCCAGACCCCCTCGATGCGAACGAGGTGCGCTACCAGACTGCGCCACAGGCCCTTGCGACGTGTGAAACTCTAGCACCCCCACAGGGGTGCTTGGAAATCCGTTCCTCCGCTGGTCAGCGGTGTCGGGATTTCCGAGCTACACCCGCCGCCTCACTCGTTGGCCGCACGCGGCCGGTCCTCGTCGTCGTACTGGTCGAAGAGCGGCGTCCGGCCCCGGTCGCGGCTGCGGCGGGACGGGTTCGTGCGCTGCCGCGGGGCCGGGTCGACCGCGGGGGTCGTCGGGTGCGACGTGCCCGTCTGGGTGGGCTCGACGGTGCTGGAGCGGGCCGCGCTCCAGGTCTCCGGGTCGTTGACCTCCACGCCTCCCGTGGCCCGGGGGGCGACGGGCGCGGTGACGTAGGTGGGCAGCGGTACGGGAACCGGCTCCCAGCTGTCGCCCTGGACGCGACCGCGCTCGCGCTGCTGGTCCACCCACTCCGCGTGATCCGTCTGCTCGACGAGTGCGCGGCGGCCGGCCTCCTGGGGGGAGACCGTGGGCTTCGGCTTCGGCTCGGGCTCCCGGTGGTGGGCCTCGGAGTCGTCGTCGGGCTCGGCGGGGGCGGGCGCCGTGGGCTGGTGCCTGCGGGGGCGGTTCTCGCGCAGCCGCTGTGCCGCGACCTCGGCCCGGCGGCGGTCCATGGTGAAGGCGAACCGTCGGCGCTCCTGGGCGCGCAGATGCACGATGTACGTGCTCAGCAGCACGGCGGGCACGGCGGGCGCCCACAGGAAGCCGAGGCCGCCGACCGCCGCGACGACCGCCCCGAGGGTGAAGGCCAGGAAGAGGACGACGGTGGTCCGCCTGCGCCGGGCCAGGACCTGGGAGCGCTGGGCGCGCCGGGCCCGCTCGGCGTCGGCCGCGCCGGAGCGGGGGCGTCGCCGGGCGAGGGGTACGCGGTCCGTGGGGCGCTCGTCGAACCGGCGCTCGTGCGCCGGACGGCCCGATGGCTGATGCGCCGCCCGTCGGTCGTGCGCCGGGCGGTCGGAGGTCTGGTCGCCCGGGGCGCGCTCGGGAGCGTGCGCCGGGTCGGTCAGCCTGGCTTCCGTGTGCGCCGGAGGCGCGGCAAAGGCCCGGACGTCCACGGATTCCATACGGTCCGTTTCCCGGTCCGGGTCGACGTCGGGCGTCGCCTCCTCGGCGGTGCGCTCCCGCAGCTCCTTGGCATACCGGCGCTCCATCGCCGCCCGTCCGGACAGCAGCCGGATGGCGGTGCTGAAGCGTTCCGTCGGACGGGCTTCGTTGAGCTCGTCCTGCCTGCGGAGCCACATCGGTACCAAGTAGGCGGCCCAGGCCCCGACGATGACTGCGTAGATGAGGCCGCTGCTGCTCACGCTCACACCGTAGAGGGGTTTGCGCGGAAGGATCCGCCAATTGGCCCGGTGTGTCGCACGATCCGGCCGATATCCCGGACTTTTTTTGTGATTGTTCGGATCAACAGCCGCCGATAGCCCGACCCAATGCGGTCATCGGGCGATCATATTCGAACACCTATTTCATTTCGCGGGTCGGTCCGGGCCCCTCGGCGGTCGGTCCGGGCCGCTCGGCGTCACCGGGCGCGACCGGCGCCAGCGCCGGAGCATCCCCTCGGGCACTTCCTCGGCGGTGAGGGCGAAGATCAGATGGTCACGCCAGGCGCCGTCGATGTGGAGATAGCGCGGGCGCACGCCCTCCGAACGGAATCCGAGTTTCTCCACCACCCGGCGGCTGGGACCGTTCTCCGGGCGAATGCAGACCTCGATGCGGTGCAGGCCCACGGCGCGGAAGCAGTGGTCCACAGCGAGGGCCACGGCCGTCGGCATGACCCCGCGCCCGGCGACGCTCTGATCGACCCAGTAACCGACGTGCCCGGAACACATCGAGCCCCAGGTGATCCCCGCGACCGTGAGCTGGCCGACCAGCCGGCCCTCGTACTCGATGGCGAACGGCAGCATCCGCCCCGCGTTGGCCTCGGCGCGCAGGTGGCGGACCATCTGCCGGTACGTGGGGCGCTGCGCCATCGGACCGCCGGGGGCGGGCGGCGGGACCGTCGCCTCCCAGGGGCGCAGCCAGTCACGGTTACGCCGGTTGACCTCGCGCCACATCCGCTGGTCGCGCATCCTTATCGGGCGCAAAACGATCTCGCCGTCGGTCAGTGTCACCGGCCAGGTCGCGATGTTCAGCTCGGGCTCCCCGGTCGGGGATGGTCGCCGCCGCGGAGCTGATCGACGGCGTGCACCAGGAGCCGGCCGAGGACCGCCAGCCCGTCCTTCACCCCTCCGGTGGAGCCGGGGAGGTTGACGATCAGGGTGCGGGAGGCCACACCCGCGAGGCCCCGGGAGAGGGCGGCGGTCGGGACCTTGGCCAGTCCCTCGGCCCGGATCGCCTCCGGAATGCCGGGGATCTCGTGGTCGAGGACGCGACGGGTGGCCTCGGGCGTGGCGTCGGTGGGCGAGATGCCCGTACCGCCGGTGGTGACGATCACGTCGTACCCGGCGGCGACGCCCGCGCGCAGGGCCGCCTCGACCGGATCGCCGTCGGGAACGACCTGCGGGCCGTCGACCATGAAGCCGAGGCTCGTCAGCGCTTCGGCGATCAGCGGGCCGCCCCGGTCCGCGTACACCCCGGCGGATGCCCGGTTGGAGGCGGTGACGACGAGAGCGGTGAGCGGGGAGGGCAGCTCGACGCCGGCGGGCTCGGCCGTCCGCCGCTCGTGGCCGGGGGCACCCTGCGCGATCGTCCGCCGCTCGTGGCCGGAGGCTCCCGTCCCGGCCGTCCGCTGCTCGTGGCCGGAGGCTTCGGGCGCGGGCGGCATCACGCGTCCGGTCCCTGCGGCGCGGTGCGCCGGTAGTCGCCGGACTTGCCGCCCGACTTCGCCTCGACCCGTACGTCGGTGATGACCGCGCTCTTGTCGACGGCCTTGATCATGTCGATCACCGTGAGAGCCGCCACGGAGACCGCGGTGAGGGCCTCCATCTCGACGCCCGTGCGGTCCGTCGTCTTCACGGTGGCCGTGATCTCCACCGCGTCGTCGGCCACGCTCAGATCGACCTTCACGCCGGAAACGGCCAGCGGATGGCAAAGCGGGATCAGGTCCGGGGTGCGCTTGGCCCCCATGATCCCGGCGATCCGGGCGGTGGCGAGGGCGTCGCCCTTGGGGACTCCCTCGCCGCGCAGCAGCTCGATCACGCGCGGCGAGACGAGCACCCGGCCGGCGGCGCGGGCGACGCGGGTGGTCACGTCCTTCTCCGACACGTCGACCATGCGGGCCGCGCCCGCCTCGTCGATGTGCGTCAGCCTGTTCTGCGTACTCAACTCACTCCGCCTAGCGGTAGGGGCGCCGGTTACACCTCGGGGGGCCGGAGGGGGTCCCCCGGAAGGCACGGCGGCAGATACCGTACCGCCACCGGGCGGCGGTCAGCCGAGCAGGATCACGTCCGCCTCCGTGCCGGGCTCGACCGAGGTGACGTCCTCCGGTACCACGATCAGCGCGTCCGCCTGCGCGAGCGCGGCGACCAGATGCGAACCGGAACCGCCGACCGGAGTGACCGTCCCCGCCTCGGCGTCGTGACGCCCGCGCAGGAACTGGCGGCGGCCGTCCGGTGACGTGAGCGCCTTTTCCGCGCTCAGCCGGGCGCGGGCCGTCGGGCGGTGCACGTCGGGGAGGCCCATCAGGGCACGGATGGCGGGGCGGACGAACAACTCGAAGGAGACGTAGGCGGAGACCGGGTTGCCCGGCAGGGCCAGCAGCGGGGTGTGGTCCGGGCCGATCGAGCCGAAACCCTGCGGCTTGCCGGGCTGCATGGCGAGCTTGCGGAACTCGACCCCGCCGCCCGGCTCGTCCTCGTCCCCGACGGAGGACAGCGCCTCCTTGACCACGTCGTACGCGCCGACGCTGACACCGCCCGTGGTGACGACGATGTCCGCGCGGATCAGCTGGTCCTCGATCGTGGCGCGCAGTGTCTCGGCGTCGTCGGTCACCGCGCCGACCCGGTAGGCGATGGCTCCGGCGTCCCGGGCGGCGGCCGTCAGCGCGAAGCTGTTGGAGTCGTAGATCTGGCCGCCGGTCAGCTGCTCGCCGGGCTGGACCAGTTCGCTGCCGGTGGACAGGACGACGACGCGGGGGCGGGGCCGTACGACCACGGTGGCGCAGCCGATCGCCGCGAGCAGCCCGATCTGCGGGGGGCCGACGACCGACCCCGCGGCCAGGGCCAGATCGCCCGGCTCGACGTCGCAGCCGCGCTCGCGCACATGGGCGCCGGCCACGACGGGCCGGTGCACCCTGACCTCGCCGGTGGCGCCCTCGGGCGCGTCGCTGTGGGCGCGCATGGCGGCGGCCGGGCCCTCGCCCGTACCGCCGTCGGTCCACTCCACCGGGACCACGGCCTCCGCGCCGGCGGGCAGCGGCGCGCCCGTCATGATGCGGGCGGCCTGTCCCGGTCCCACGACCTGGTCGTCGGCGAGCCCCGCACTGCCCGCGGCGACGTCGCCGATGACGGTGAGGACCGCGGGGAACTCCTCGCTGGCGCCCTCGACATCGGCGATCCGGACCGCGTAACCGTCCATGGAGCTGTTGTCGAACGGCGGCAGGGCCACCTCCACGACGACGTCCTTGACGAGGACGCAGCCCTGCGCGTCCGGCAGCTGCAACTCGATGGGCTCCAGCGGCCTCACCGTCGCGAGGATGTCGTCCAGGTGCTCGTCCACCGACCAGATCGTGCTGCTCACGGGGTTACATCTCCTCAGCGACGTACTTGCGCAGCCAGGTCCGGAAGTCCGGCCCCAGGTCTTCACGTTCGCACGCCAGTCTGACAATGGCGCGCAGATAGTCGCTGCGGTCGCCGGTGTCATAGCGGCGGCCCTTGAAGACGACGCCGTGCACGGGGCCGCCGATCTTCTCGTCCGCGGCGAGCAGCTGGAGCGCGTCGGTGAGCTGGATCTCGCCGCCGCGGCCCGGCTCGGTGTGTCGCAGTATGTCGAAGACCGCGGGGTCCAGGACGTACCGGCCGATGATGGCGAGGTTGCTGGGGGCGTCGGCCGGGTCCGGCTTCTCGACCAGGTCGGTGACGCGGACCACGTCGCCGTCGACGGTGGCGTCCGCGGCGGCGCAGCCGTAGAGGTGGACCTGCGAGGGCTCGACCTCCATCAGCGCGATGACACTGCCGCCCTCACGCTCCTGGACCTCGACCATCCGGGCCAGCAGCGCGTCGCGCGGGTCGATCAGGTCGTCGCCGAGGAGCACCGCGAAGGGCTGGTCGCCCACGTGCGGGGCGGCGCAGAGCACGGCGTGCCCGAGGCCGCGGGGGTCGCCCTGTCGCACGTAGTGCATGGTGGCCAGGTCGCTGGACTCCTGGACCTTGGCGAGGCGTTCGGCGTCGCCCTTGCGGGTGAGCGCGGATTCCAGCTCGTAGTTGCGGTCGAAGTGGTCCTCGAGGGGACGCTTGTTGCGGCCGGTGATCATCAGCACGTCGGAGAGGCCCGCTGCCACGGCCTCTTCGACGACATACTGAATGGCCGGCTTGTCGACGACAGGCAGCATCTCTTTGGGAGTGGCCTTCGTGGCGGGCAGGAACCGGGTGCCGAGACCTGCTGCCGGGATGACGGCCTTGCTGATCCTGGGGTGCGACTGAGTCATGTGCAGACCTTAACGGTTACACACGGCCGGAAGCTGATATTCCGGTTAACTTCGTCCGCAAATATGCCCATACGAGAATCGTGCGAGTCACCCTTGAACACTGACAAGTCCGGAAAGCCGTCCGCGAAGGGATCGCTGCGGCGCGAACTGCTCGCCGCGCGGGCCCTCCTGACGAAGGAGGACGCCGTCCGGACGGCCGCTGTTCTTGCCGGCGCGGCCCTGAGCCTGCCCGAACTGGCCGACGCCCGTACGGTCGCCGCGTACGTCTCCGTGGGGCGCGAACCCGGCACCCGCGCCCTCCTGGAAGCGCTGCGCGGGCGTGGCGTCCGGGTGCTGCTGCCGGTCCTCCTGGCCGACAACGACCTGGACTGGGCGGCCTACGAGGGCCCGGAGCATCTGCTCCCGGCCGGGCGGGGGCTCCTGGAGCCGGACGGCCCGCGCCTGGGCCCGGCCGCCGTCCTGGAAGCCGAGGCGGTGCTGCTGCCCGGCCTGGCGGTGGACGGGGCCGGGATGCGGCTGGGGCGGGGCGGCGGCAGCTACGACCGGGTGCTGGCCCGGCTGACGGCCGCCGGGGCGCACCCTTCGCTCGTCGTGCTCCTGTACGACGACGAGGTGGTCGCGCGGGTCCCCTCGGAACCGCACGACCACCCCGTGGACGCGGTGGTCACGCCGGCCGGAGCGCGGCGCTTCGTGAACCCTCTGTAGACCTACGGTTTCAGCGTCAGCGTGTCGACGGTGGACGCGTCGACCGCGTCCGCCCCGAAGGACCAGTCGAGCAGTTCACCGTCGACCCACTTGTCGGTCTGATCGGTGTAGTGCGCGCTGAACGCGTGACCGGAGGCCCCGCTGAGGTTGATCCAGCGGGACTTGTCCCAGTCCCCCACGTTGACGACCATCCGCATCGACGGCACCCAGACGACCTCGTAGCCGCTCGCCGCGTTCCAGCCGGTGGCGTTGACCGCCGCCTCGCCGCCGCCGAGGTTCCAGGGGCCTCGGTTGAGCGCCCGCTGGAGCAGGCCGGGGCCTTCGGTGCCGAGGGTCTGGTTCTTCAGCGTCAGCCGGTGCAGGCGGCCCCAGCTCCAGGTGGAGATGTTCTTGCCGAGCTTGGCGGTCAGCTCCCAGCGGGCGTCCTCCATAGCCCGGGCGAACAGGTCGTCCCGGCTCTCCAGGGCGTCCTCGCGGCCCCGGGCGGGGGCCTTCCACCACTCGTTGTCCTGGTCGTCCACGATGTCGCGGACCACCTGGAACCAGCGGTCGCCGCCGTCCGGCTGCGCGGTGTCGCCGTCGCGCTGGCCGCACTCGCGGACGAGCTTCTTCTGCTGGTCGGCCGGGCCGCTGTTCTTGGCCGGCGGCACGTTGAGGCAGTCGCCCTCGACCCGCATCTCCTTGGGCAGCTTGTTGCCGAAGGCGAGTTTCAGGATGTTGCGCCAGACGCCGTTGAAGTACGCGGCGGCGGCCGAGTCGGGCTCCTGGGTGTAGTCCCAGCCCTCCAGCAGCTTCTGGGCTTCGCGGACGCTCGGGTCGGAGATGTTGATCTTCTTCAGCTCGGGCACCAGCAGCGCGGCGATCTCGCTGAAGTTGTCCATCTGCATCTTCTGCATGTCATCGGTCGAGACCTTCTCACCGCCCTTGATCTTCTGGGTCAGGAGGTCGTTGATCCGCTGACTGCGGGCGCCGTAGCCCCAGTCCTTGGTCAGGAGGTGGGGGTACTTCTTCTCGTCGATGACGGCCTGGTTGGCGGTGACGATGAAGCCGCGGTCCGGGTTGTACTCGTACGGCAGCTCCTCGAAGGGGATGTACCCCTCCCATGCGTACTTCGGGTCCCAGCCCGGCGCGGGCGCCGTGCCGTCGTAGCCCTCGGAGCGGACCGGGATCTTGCCCGGGGCCTGGTAGCCGATGTTGCCCTCGGTGTCGGCGTAGATGAGGTTCTGCGAGGGGACCTCGAAGTTCTCGGCGGCCTTCCGGAAGGTGGTGAAGTCCTTGGCCCGGTTGAGCGCGAAGACGGCGTCCATGGACTTCCCGGGCTCCAGCGCGGTCCACTTCAGCGCCACCGCGTAGCCGTCGGCCCGGTCCGGGGCCGCGTTGCTGACGGGGGCCTTCTGGCCGACCTTGTCCAGCTCCTTGCTGCGGTCGGAGACCAGGGGCCCGTTGTTCGTCTCGCGGACCGTGATCTTCCGGTCCCTGCCGCCGGCGACCTTGATGATCTCCTCGCGGGTCTTGAAGGACTTGGTCTCGCCGTCGTACAGGTAGCCGTCGTCGGAGACCTTCTCCAGGAAGAGGTCGGTGACGTCGGCGCCCAGATTGGTGAGGCCCCAGGCGATGTCCTGGTTGTGACCGATGATCACACCGGGCATGCCGGAGAAGGTGTAGCCGGCCGTGTCGTACTGGCAGGTCTTGGAGAGTTCCCGGCAGTGCAGGCCCATCTGGTACCAGAGGGAGGGCAGCATCGGCGCGAGGTGCGGGTCGTTCGCGAGCAGCGCCTTGCCGGACGTCGTGTGCTTGCCGTCGACGACCCAGGAGTTCGAGCCGATGCCGTTGCCGTTCGGGCCGAGCAGCGCCGGGATCTCGTCAAGGGTGTCCGAGAGGGCGGCCATCTGGGTGCTGAGGCCCTCGGTGGCGCCCTCGGCGGTCGACGACCCGATGCTGTCCGACGGGTTCGCCTCGGGGTCGAACTTCCCGGTGGCGGAGGAGATCGCGCCGTTCTCGACGATCGGCTTGTTCCGCTTGTACGGGTAGCCGGGGTACAGGTCCTCGATCTGGTCCTTGTCGAGGCGGCTGGTCAGCAGCGAACGGTCGATCTCGTCCTGCATGTTGCCGCGCAGGTCCCACGCCATCGCCTTCAGCCAGGCCACCGAGTCGACCGGGGTCCACTCGCCGGGCTTGTAGTCGTTGGTCAGCCCCAGAGCCGCGTACTCGACCGAGATGTCCCGGCCTTCCTTGCCCTTCAGATACGCGTTGACGCCCTCCGCGTACGACTGGAGGTTCTTCTTGGTGCTCTCGTCCAGGACCTCGTCGTACTCCTTCTGCGCCACCTTCCGCCAGCCGAGCGTACGCAGGAAGGAATCGGTCTCCACCTGTCCGGAACCGAACATCTCGGAGAGCCGGCCGGACGTCATGTGCCGCCGGACGTCCATCTCCCAGAAGCGGTCCTGGGCCTGGACGAAGCCCTGGGCGCGGAAGAGGTCGGCGTCGGAGTCCGCGTAGATCTGCGGGATTCCGTAGGAGTCACGTTTGACCTCGACGTCCCCGGAAAGGCCGTTCAGAGTCATCGACCCGGTGGTCTGCGGGTACGAGGCCCGCACGGTGGACACGGACCAGTACGCCCCGTATCCGACACCCGCGACGAGCGCCAGCACCAGGACGAGCACGAGCAGGCGGGCGCGTCGCCCCTTCTTCCTGCCGGGCTTCTTCGCGTCGGAAGGGCCGGAAGAGGCGGTTGTGTTGGCGGGCATCGCTGTCCTTCGAGGGGCAGGGTGGTCCTGGGAGTGCAGGAGCAACCATAGGCGCAGCGGAGAAGCCACTCGGACGCGGTATAGGGATGCATCCATTTGCGTCTTCCTCGTACGAACACTCGAACCCGTCAAGGAATCGTTAAAGATTAGGTAAGGTAACGAAGTAACTGGCTGCCGGAGGACGATCCGGCAGGCGCACGCAGGGAAGGAACGGACCCTGACTGTCCACGCGCTCAACGAACTCCTGCTCGTCTGCTCGCTCGTCCTGCTCGTCGCCGTGGTGGCGGTACGGGTCTCCTCGCGCAGCGGGCTCCCCAGCCTGCTCCTGTATCTCGGCATCGGGATCGCCCTGGGGCAGGACGGCATCTTCGACGTCAAGTTCGACAACGCCGAGCTGACGCAGGTCTTCGGCTACGCCGCCCTGGTCGTCATCCTGGCCGAGGGCGGACTCGGGGCGAAGTGGAAAGAAGTCAGACCCGTCCTGCCCGCGGCCGCGGTGATCTCGACCGTCGGCGTCGGCATCAGCGTGGGCGTCACCGCCGCCGCCGCGCACTACCTGGTCGGCCTGGACTGGCGCCAGGCCCTCATCATCGGCGCGGTCGTCTCCTCGACCGACGCGGCCGCCGTCTTCTCCGTGCTGCGCAGGGTTCCCCTGCCGCCCCGGATCACCGGTGTCCTGGAGGCGGAGTCGGGCTTCAACGACGCTCCCGTCGTCATCCTGGTCGTCGCGTTCTCCGCGGTCGGCCCGGTCGAGCACTGGTACATCCTGCTCGCCGAGATCGCCATGGAGCTGGCCATCGGCGCCGCGATCGGCATCGCGGTGGGCTGGCTGGGGTCCCTGGGGCTGCGGCACGTGGCGCTGCCCGCCTCCGGCCTCTACCCGATCGCCGTGATGGCCATCGCCGTCTCCGCGTACGCGGCGGGCGCCATGGCCCACGGCAGCGGGTTCCTCGCCGTCTACCTGGCCGCGATGATCCTCGGCAACTCCAAGCTGCCGCACTGGCCCGCCACCCGGGGCTTCGCGGACGGGCTCGGCTGGCTGGCCCAGATCGGCATGTTCGTGCTGCTCGGCCTGCTCGTCACCCCGCACGACCTGGTCGACGACTTCTGGCCCGCCATCGTCGTGGGCCTGGTGCTGACCATGGTGGCGCGGCCGTTGTCGGTCTTCCTGAGCCTCGCACCGTTCCGGCTGCCGGCCCGCGAGAAGGTCCTGATGTCCTGGGCCGGGCTGCGCGGGGCGGTGCCCATCGTCCTGGCGACCATTCCGATGGTGTCCGGGGTGGAGGGCAGTACGAGAATCTTCAACATCGTTTTCGTCCTGGTCATCGTCTACACCCTCATCCAGGGCCCGACGCTGCCCTGGGTCGCGAACAAGCTGAACATCGCCGACGATCCGGCCGAGGCCGCCGACCTGGGCATCGAGTCGGCCCCGCTGGAGCGGCTGCGCGGACACCTGCTGTCGGTCGCCATCCCCACGAAGTCCAAGATGCACGGCGTCGAGGTCGGCGAGCTCCGGCTCCCGGCGGGCGCCGCGGTCACGCTGGTGGTCCGTGAGGGCAAGAGCTTCGTGCCGTCCCCGGCGACGGTGCTGCGGCGCGGGGACGAGCTGCTGGTGGTGGCCACCGATCCGGTGCGGGACAGGGCGGAGGAGCGGCTGCGGGCGGTCGGCGAGGGCGGCAAACTGGCCGGCTGGCTGGGCACCGGCAGAACCCCCGCCGCCGGCGCGCCCGGCACGGCGGGGCCCCATGGCGGTTCAGCCATACCCCAGGCGATGAAGCTGGCCAAGAAGCTCGGCGGCGCGAGTGCCAGTGCCAACGGCAGTGGCAGTGGCAGTGGCAGTGGCACTGGCAGCGTGAACGGCAGCAGCGGCAGCGGCACGAGGACCAGTCCCTGAGGCTGCTCCCTGGAGCAGCCTGAGGCCCCATGAGGCGACGACTCAGGGAATCGGCAGCGCACGCGTCGTAGATCACAGGCTGATACGGAAGCCCTGTACGCAATCACAGGCGCACAGGGCTTCCTGCCTGTACGATTAAGGGCAAACCTGATCGACCAACTCTGTCTGAAGCAGAGCTGGCGCGACCGTATGGCGGTCGTGGTGTCTCTTCGCCCGGCGTTTCTTCGCCGATTGCAGCGAGTCGCCCGGCATCTACCGCAGTTCCGCGCGAAGAGGACAGCTCTCGGCCGCTTCCGTCCGGCCCGCCCCACAAGGGCGCCGGGAAGCAGGGCCACCAGGCGGCAGAAAGACAAGGACCGTGGCGACCACGGTCTCCGACCGCCCCGGATACGGGCAACTCCTGCGCACCCCCGGTGCGTGGACCTTCCTCCTCCCGGGCTTCGCCGCACGGCAGCCCTTCGCGATGCTCACCATCGGCATCGTCCTCCTCGTGCAGCACACCACCGGCTCGTACGGCAGCGCCGGCGCCGTCGCGGCGGTCTCCGGCGTCTCCATGGCGCTGTTCGCCCCGCAGAGCGGCAAGCTCGCCGACCGCTTCGGGCAGCGCGCCGTCCTGCTGCCCGGAGTGCTTCTCCACGCCGTCTCCGTGAGCGCCCTGACCGTACTGGCGCTGGCGGACGCACCCCTGTGGGTGCTGTTCGTCGCCGCCGTGCCGACCGGCGCCTCCATCCCACAGGTCGGCCCCATGGTGCGGGCCCGCTGGGCGGCGATGCTGGGGGCGACCCCCGACCGGCCCGCCTCTCCGCTGATGTCCACCGCGGCCGCGTTCGAGTCGGTGACGGACGAGTTCACGTTCGTACTCGGCCCGGTGATCGCCACCGCGCTCTGCACCGGCGTGCACCCGGCGGCCGGTCTGATCACGGAAGCCGCCCTGACCCTGGTCGGCGGCCTGTTCTTCGCCGCGCAGCGTGCCACCCAGCCCGCCCCTCGCAACGCGGCCACCGCGGCCGAGCCCCACGCCTCGGCGCTCTCCGTGCCGGGTGTGCGCGTCCTGGCCGTCGCCTTCCTGGGCATCGGCGCGGTCTTCGGCGGGATGCAGGTCTCACTGACCGCGTTCTCCGAGGAGATCGGCCACCCCGGGGTGAACGGTGTCCTCTACGGGGTCTTCGCGGCGGGCAACATGCTGGCCGGCATCGCCTGCGGCGCCATCGCCTGGAAGAGCAGCCCGCGCCGACGGCTGATCGTCGGGTACGTGGCGCTGACCCTCACCGCGTCCGGCCTGTGGGCCGTGCACTCGGTGCCGCTGCTGGCCGGGCTCGGCCTGCTGGTCGGCCTCTGCATCGCTCCGGCGCTGATCAGCGGCTACACCCTGGTCGATGCGCTGGTGCCCGCCACCGCCCGCACCGAGGCCTTCACCTGGCTGACGGGCGCCGTGGCGCTCGGACAGGCCGCGGCCGTGACCGTGGCGGGGCAACTCGCCGACGCCCATGGCGCGAGCACCGGTTTCCTGGTGCCTCTGGCCGGAACCGTGCTGGCGCTGATGACCTTGCTGGCCCTGCGCTCGCGGCTGACTCCGCGGTCCTCGGGGCGCACCGTCGCACGTGCGATCGGTCACCGCGAGCCGGTCACGGTGGACTGATTCAACGGAATACGTCAGTATGGAGCGTCGTTAGCACTCATTGAGTGAGAGTGCCAGGAGGAGCAAGTGCCGACCTATCAGTACCAGTGCACCGAGTGCGGCGAGGGCCTCGAGGCGGTGCAGAAGTTCACCGATGATGCCCTGACCGTGTGCCCGAGCTGCGACGGACGCCTCAAGAAGGTGTTCTCCGCGGTCGGCATCGTCTTCAAGGGTTCCGGTTTCTACCGGAACGACAGCCGCGGCTCCTCGACGAGCAGCACGCCGGCGTCGGCGGGCTCGAAGTCGTCCGACTCCGCGTCGTCCTCGACGTCGGGTTCGGACACGAAGGCGAGCGCGACAGCGTCGTCGTCCTCTTCGTCCGGCTCCTCCTCGTCGTCGGCCTCCGCGCCGGCCTCGTCGAGCGGTACGCCGGCCGCCTGAGCCCGCGTACGCCTCAACTGCTTTTCACCGGACCCCGCCGAGGCCACTCGGCGGGGTCCGGGCGTTCGTCCCGCCCATCGCCCCTCCGGATACGGTGACCGCATGGCGAACCCACTTGACGAAACGAGCTCCGGTACGGGTACGACGGGTACCGGGAGCTCCGCGGAGATCGGTGTCATCGGCGGCTCGGGCTTCTACTCCTTCCTGGAGGACGTCACCGAGGTCTCCGTGGACACCCCTTACGGGAAGCCGAGCGACTCGGTCTTCCTCGGCGAGCTCGGCGGCCGGCGGGTGGCCTTCCTGCCCCGCCACGGACGGGGCCACCACCTGCCGCCGCACCGCATCAACTACCGGGCCAACCTCTGGGCGCTGCGCTCCGTCGGGGTCCGGCAGGTGCTCGGCCCGTGCGCGGTGGGCGGGCTGCGGCCGGAGTACGGGCCGGGCACCCTGCTCGTGCCCGACCAGCTGGTGGACCGCACCAAGGCCCGCGTACAGACCTTTTACGACGGTGAGACCCGGGCCGACGGAACCGTGCCGAACGTCGTCCACCTGGGCTTCGCCGACCCGTACTGCCCCGAGGGCCGCAGGGCCGCACTCGCCGCGGCCCGCGGACGCGACTGGGAGCCGGTGGACGGCGGCACCCTGGTGGTCGTCGAGGGGCCCCGCTTCTCGACCCGTGCGGAATCGCGCTGGCACGCGGCGATGGGCTGGTCGGTCGTGGGCATGACCGGACACCCCGAAGCGGTCCTCGCCCGTGAGCTGGGCCTCTGCTACACGACGATGACCCTGGTGACCGACCTGGACGCGGGGGCCGAGGCGGGCGAGGGCGTCTCGCACGAGGAGGTGCTCCAGGTGTTCGCGGCCAACGTGGACCGGCTGCGCTCGGTGCTGTTCGACGCGGTGGCCGGACTGCCGGGGAACGAGAACCGCAACTGCACGTGCGCCCACGCCCTGGACGGGATCGACACGGGGATCGCTCTGCCGTAGCGGGCATCGCCGCCGCTCGGGCAGGGCGGACCGCGCCGGAACGGGTGACGGAGTTATCCCCAGTGCGAGGACTGTCCACAGGCCTCAGCGGGATCTGCGTGGGCGGGGGAAAGTGAGGGGAGTTCGGCCGGATCAACCGGTCCGAACTCCCCTTTCGCGTTCCCTTTCGCGTTCCCTTTCCCTTGCCCTCGTCCGCCCGAATCGAGGTGGTGCCATGTCCACGTCCCCGTGCACATCCCCGTGCACGCCCCCGTCTCCGTCCCTGTTCACGCCCCCGTCCACGCTCACATCCGTATCCGCTCCCGCTCCGGCTCCCACGTCCATGCCTCCTTTCCCGTCTCGGTCCCCTTCGGCGTCTCGGTCCCCGTCCCGGTGCCCGTCTCCGCCTCCGCCTCCGGCGCCGGTGCCCGCGCCGTGCGGGGTGGGGCCGTTCGGGCCCGTGCGCGTGCGGGGCGGTGGCGCGGACCGGCTGCGCCGGATGCTGCGCCGACAGCGGCGGGCGGCAGCTGCGGGGCTCGCGCTGGCGGGTGCCGCGCTGGCCACCACCGGTCTGAGCGGTGCCGACGGAGAGGCCGGCCCACCGGAGGCTCCGCCGGCGGCCGGCAGGTCGTCCGTGCGGCTGGTCTCCGCGCCGGTCAGGATCGCGGACCCGGAGACCGTACGGCTGCTGCGCCCCGGGGACCGGGTCGATGTGATCGCGGTCGGAGATACCGGCGACGAAGCGCGCGTGGTGGCGCGAGGGGTGCGCGTGGCGAAGGTGCCGCACGCGGCCGCGGGATCCGGCGGTCTCGCGGCGGACGTTTCCGGCGCCGGGGCGGAGGCCGGGGCGGAGGCCGGGGCGCTGGTGGTGTTGTCCGTGGAGCGGTCGACGGCCACCGCGCTGTTGGGCGCGGGCGTTTCGGGCCGGCTGGCCGTGGCGGTGGCCGATGCGAACTGACGTCCTCTCAAGTCACCCAGGAGGCCCAATGGGTTGGACAGTGCTGCCTTCTCCCGCCTTGGGTGGCGGAGCAGTTTGCTCCCCTCACCGCCCATGCGAAGGAAGGCTCACCCGTGAACGAGAAGAAGGTCAGTCTGCTGGAGGGCTTCAAGGTCTTCCTGACGCGCGGCAATGTGATCGACCTCGCGGTGGCTGTCGTCATCGGCGCAGCGTTCACCAACATCGTGAACGCTGTCGTCAAGGGCGTGATCAACCCCCTGGTCGGCGCGTTCGGCACCCAGGACCTGGACAGCTACAGCTCCTGCCTCGAGGGCCCCTGCACCACGGACCCGAAGACCGGAGAGATGGACGGGATCGAGATCCTGTGGGGCTCGGTGCTCAGCGCCGCCCTCAGCTTCCTGATCACCGCCGCCGTCGTGTACTTCCTGATGGTGCTGCCGATGGCCAAGTACCTGGCCAGGCGGGCGGCCATGCAGGCCGCCAAGGAAGGCGTGCAGGAGACGATGGAGGTGAGCGAGCTGGAGGTGCTGAAGGAGATCCGCGACGCCCTCGTGGCGCAGCGCACCGGTGGCGCTCCCGGCTCCCCCGGACCGGACTCGGGCGAAGGCCCGGGCGGAACGAGCGGGACAGCCGCGGGTCCGCGCGAGGACCGGTAGTCCTCAGGGCCATCGCTCAGATGTGGTGGGGCGGCTTCTCGTCCAGGAAGCGGGCGAGGTCGGCGGCGCTGCCGCCGGAGAGAGGCCGCTCGCCCCACCCCTGGTCCGTATCGTCCGCGGACTGCCGGTCCAGCGGATCGTCGAAGTCCAGAACCGGCTTGGGCTTCGGTTCCCTGTGCGGCTGTTCCTGTGGCTGCTGCTGCTTCGCATCGCGCGGGCTGGGGGCGGGGGCGGCGCTCATGTCTCCAGGGTACGGCGGCCCACCACGAGGTGTGAGCCGCCGTGGAGCCGGGCGGGGGGGTGTCAGCGGTCCTTCGGGTCGATGAGCCACAGCCCGAGCACGACGAGGAACGACAGGCAGAGGAAGCCGGCCCCCCACCAGGCCGTGCCGGTGTTGCCCTCCATCCACTCGTCGATCAGGACCGTGAGTCCCCAGAGCTGGCCGATGACGACGGTCATGGCCAGGGTGAGCCGGGCGGTCAGCTTCGAGGAGCGCTCGGGGTCCTGGTCGGTGCCCGCTCCGGGCCCGGGGCCGGTGTGCCGGACGCGGGGGTCCCCGTATCCGCTGGTGGGGCGGATCTGCGGATACCGCTCGTGGACGGGCCGGTTCAGTTCGGGATCGGCGCTGCCGGGGTGGTACGTGGGGTAGTGGCTGCCGGGGGGCGGCAGCGGCTGTTCGGGGTGCGGGGCGTCGCTCATGCCCGCCTGCCCGGGTTCTCGGCGGTGGCGGAGGGCTCGCGCGCGCCGGCGGCCCGGGGCGGGGATTCGGCTCCGCCGCCGATGTCGGGGCAGCCGATGCGGGAGGCGAGGTCGGGGCGGTCGCCGCCGAGCTGGCGGCAGAGGCCTCCCTCGACGCTCTCACCGGAGCGGGTGGTCCCCACGGCCCAGACGCTGCCGTCGTCCTGCTCGATGACCACGACCTTGGGCAGCCCGCGTGGTGGCGGCCCCGCCGTGACCTCTCCGGACCGGGCGTCGAAGACTCCTTCGTGGCACGGGCAGTACAGCTCGCCCTCGCTCCCCCGGTCCTTGCGCCAGAGCACGGCGCAGGCGAGGTGGGTGCAGACGGCGGAGTAGCCGACGAGGGTGCCGTCGTCGAGGCGGACGGCGACGGCCCGGTCCTCCTCGTCCGGGTAGCGGAAGGTGATCGACTCGCCGGGCAGGAGTCGCCCGGCGATGCGCTTCGCCTCGGGTGCCTTGCCCTCCTCGCCGTCCCCGTGGCGGTGGAGCATGCCCGCGGCCACCCCGATGCCGCCGACGGCGAGACCGCCGGAGACGGTGGTGACGATCCGGAGGTAGTCGCGTCGGGTGGTGAGGGAGTCGGCGGCGATGCGGTCCTGGAGGGCCTCGCGCGGGTCTCCTCCGGCAGGGTGTTCTCCGCCCGGCTGCTGATCGGTGACGCTCATCGGCGGACGTCCTTCCCGTTGATCTCCACGACGGGAAGCCCGCCGGGTACCGGCCACTGGACCCGTTCGGCGGGGACGACCATGGCCACACCGGTGCGGACCTCGGTCTCGCCGAAGACGAAGGTGTCGGCGACCTGGACGCCGGGGCGCTCCGCCTGGAGCTCCTCGACGGTTCCGTAGAAGAGAGCTCCGGTCGGGCAGACGGTGGCGCACATCGGGGCGAGACCGTAGGCGGTGCGGTCGTAGCAGAGGTTGCACTTCATCTGCAGCTTCGCCTGGAGGTCGATCTTCGGTACGCCGAAGGGGCAGGCGTTGACGCAGTTGGAGCAGCCGATGCAGCGGGTGGTGTCGGCCTGCTGCACCACGCCGTCCGCGGTCACCAGGATCGCGTCGGCGGGACAGACCTCGGCGCACGGGGCGACCGGGTCCTCGCAGTGCATGCAGACGGTGGGGAGGGAGGCGACTGAGTGACCCTCGTCGGTGTAGTCGAGGTGGATCATCGATGTGCCGCGGTGCGAGTCGCACTCGCGGCAGGCGGAGACACAGGCCTGGCAGCCGATGCAACGCCCCGGGTCGATGAAGATCGTTCTGCCCATCATGGGGCTTCAGCTCCTCTCCGAGGTGCCGCGGCCCTGGGGGGCCGTGGGAGGCAGCGGGTCGGTACGGGAGACCTGGGTCTCCGGGTAGGCGACATGGCCGGGAGCGACCGGCGGGGCGGGCACCTCGTCGATCCGCTCGGCGTGCTCGATACGGCAGGCGCACACCTTGTACTCGGGGATCTTGGACCGGGGGTCGAGGGCGTCGATGGTGAGGGCGTTGGCCGCGGTGGGGACGGGCCAGTGGTACGGGATGAACACCGTGTCGGGGCGGATCGCCTCGGTGACCAGGGCGGGGAAGACCTCGCTGCCGCGCCGGGTGACGACGCGGACGGGCTCGCCGTTGCGGAAGCCGTGCGAGGGGTGGATCTCGGCCCAGGGTCGCGGGGTCTGTTCGACGAGGGCGCCGAGCCTGCGGGTCTGGTTGCCGGAGAGGAAGTGGGCGACGGTGCGGCCGGTGGTGAGCGACATGGGGTGCTCGTCGTCGTACGGGTCCATCGGCGGGTGCCATTCGACGGCCTGGAGGTGGATCTTGCCGTCGGGGTGGTAGGTCTTCCCGTCCTCGAAGAGGCGCGGGGTGCCGGGATGGTCGGTGGTCGGGCAGGGCCAGGCGATGCCGCCGGTCTCCTCCAGGCGTTCGTAGGTGATGCCGTAGTAGTCGTTGACGGTGCCGGCGGAGGCGACGCGCAGCTCGTCGAAGACCGACCGGGAGTCGGGGAAGTCGAATTTGTCGCCGACGCCGAGCCGTCGGGCGAGTTCGCACATGGCCCAGGTGTCGGTGCGGACGCCGGGCGGCGGGTCCTGGGCCTTGTTGTGCTTGACCACGCGGGCTTCCGCGTTGGCCATCACTCCTTCGTCCTCGGCCCAGGTGGTGACGGGGAAGACGACATGGGCGTTGGCCGCGGTCTCGGAGAGGAAGAAGTCGAATTGCGCGTGGAACTCGGTGGCGTCGTACCCCTCCTTGACCACCCGGTAGTTGGGCAGGGAGACGAAGGGGTTGTTGCAGATGCCGATGAGGCCGCGGATCTCGCGGCGCTGCATCTGCCAGACCATTTCCATCATGGAGGTCCCGGCGGGCGGGAGGTCGGACTCCTCGATGCCCCAGATCTCGCAGATCTGGCGGCGGTGCTCCTCGTTCATGATGGAGCGTCCGCCGGGGAGGAGGTCCGCCTTCTGGCCGTGCTCGCGGCCGCCCTGCCCGTTGCCCTGGCCGGTGATGGTGCCGTAGCCGGCGCCGGGTCTGCCGATGTGGCCGGTGGCGGTGCAGAGGTTGATCACGGTGAGGCAGTTCTCGACGCCCTGCGAGTGGTGCTCGATGCCCCGGGCGTGCCAGGCCATGGCCCTGGGGGCGCGGGCGAAGGTCCGGGCGACCTGGACGATCTGCTCGGCGGGGATCCCGCAGATCGCGGCGGCGCGGGAGGGCGGGTACTCGGCGGCCTTGGCCTTGACCTCCTCCCAGCCGGTGGCGTGGGCGGCGAGGTAGTTCTCGTCGGTGAGCCCTTCCTCGATGACGACGTGCAGGACGGAGGTGAAGAAGGCGGAGTCGGTGCCGGGCTTGAGGGCGACGTGGATGTCGGCGGTCCGGGCGATGGCGGTCTCGCGCGGGTCGATGACGATGAGGCTGGCCCCTCGGTCCCGGGCCCCCCAGACGTACTGGGTCATCACGGGGAAGCACTCGCCGACGTTGGAGCCCGCGATGAGCAGGCAGTCGGTGAGCAGGATGTCGGAGAAGGGGTTGCCGGCCCGGTCGATGCCGAAGGCCAGCTTGTTGGCGCCCGCCGCGCTGACCATGCAGAGGCGGCCGTTGTAGTCGACGTGCCGGGTCTTGAGCGCGACCCGGCCGAACTTGCCCACCAGATAGGTCTTCTCGGAGAACAGGCTGGCCCCGCCGAGGAGCCCGAAGGCGTCGTTGCCGTGGGTCTGCTGGATGCGCTTGATCTCGGAGACGGTGAAGTCGAGCGCCTCCTCCCAGGAGACCTCGCGGAACTCCTCGTCGCGGGAGCGGCGCATCAGCGGGGCGGTCAGCCGGTCGGGGTGGTTGACCTGCTGGTAGGCGTTGATGCCCTTGGGGCAGAGCCGCATCCGGTTGATGTCGTGGTTGCGGGGTTCGACACCGAAGACCTTGCCGCCGCGGTCCACGCGCAGGTACATCCCGCACTGGACACCGCAGAAGCAGCAGTGGGTCGGCACGAGAGTCTCGCCGTTCTGGTCGGCGTGCCACTGGTCGGCCGGGATGCCGCCCGCGTCCCGGAAGGCGCGGGTGCCGGGAGGGGCGAGGGAGGGGTCCAGGGGGATGAAGGTGCGGCGGTCGGCAGCGGGTCGCGGGTCCGCGGTCATTTGAAGCCCTTCTTCACATGGGTGAGGTAGGCGCTGCCGCGCAGCACCCGCTTGCAGCGCGGGCAGTACTCGGCCCAGGAGTCGAAGTCGAGCCGGAGGTCGCGCATGGTGCCGCGCAGGTTCTCGACGTAGGGGCCGGTGTCGATGGGCTCCTCGCAGCGGCGGCAGGCGAACACCTCGTCGTCCTTGCGGCCGGTGTACTTGAACAGCTGCATGCCGACCGCGGCCGGTCGCTGGACGATGTGGAAGAACTTGCCGAACGGGATGTAGATGAGCGTGAAGACGACCGACACCATGTGCAGGATCGCGAGGAACTGGTAGCCGCCGCCGTGCAGGAAGATCGAGGAGAAGGTGAGCAGCAGCCCCGTGACGGAGATGACGATGAGCGCGATCAGCGGCACCAGGTCGTAGGCGAAGCGCTGGCCGGTGGCGGCGCCGCGGTCCTTCATGCGGCGCCACAGGAAGTACGAGGCGCCGGGGATGACGAGGACGGCGGCGATGTCCAGGCCGTGGAACATCAGCCAGCCGAGGACGTTGAGCGAGTCGAATCCGAGGATCTTGAAGCCCCAGATCCGCATCTCGTAGCCGGGTCCCGATCCGCTGCCGGACGTGAAGGTGAACCAGCCCCAGGTGAGCGGGAAGGTGATCAGGGCGGCGAGGACGCAGCCCCAGAAGATCAGCTGGTGGGCGGCCCAGCGGGCGTGGGAGCGGGCGCCGAGGAACTTCTGGAAGCCCAGATAGGTGGCGATCATCTTCGGCAGGGCGGTGGGCGCCCTGCGGAAGTTGTCCAGGGAGAAGAGGCTGCGCCAGCCCTGTTTGAAGAGGCGTCGGGCACCGGGGGCGGAGATCCAGACGGTGTACCGGTAGGCGACGCCGAAAGCGAGGAAGACCGTGGCCACGGCGTAGGGGAGGAGGGCCGAGTCGAAGTTGCGCAGCATACGGCTGCCGAGCACGATCGCGAGGATCAGCCCGGCGGAGACAGCCACGCCGACGAGCGTCGCCCGGGTGGTGACGGACTGGGGGCCGGTAGCGGAGAGAGACGTGGCCGAGGAGCCGTCAGGGACGTCGGGCTCGGCTGCTGCGGTGGCTTCTGAGGGCTCGGTCACCCGGCCACCGTAGGACTATTTGGGTTGATTGGACCCGTTTTGGTGGGTGAGAGAGTGAGAGGGTCGCCCGGACAGTCGCAAGGGTCGCCTTGCCCGGGCGGGGCGCTTCGGGCGCACCGCGCCCCGCTCGCCCGTACGTTCGCAGCACATCGGCTCGCACCCCCGCGGGCCCCGACCCCGACCGGAGGAGCCGCACGATGATCCCCGTGAACCCGGAGGAGGACGCCGAGGGCCCCGGGGCCGGGGCCGCCGAGTACCCGATCCCGCTGGACGCGCTGACCGATGTGGCCGGGATCCGCGTCGGCCACGCCGAGGTCGCCGGGGCGGGCGCGTTGAGCGGAACGACCGTCGTCCTGGCGCCCGAGGGCGGGGCCGTGGCCGCCGTGGACGTACGGGGCGGCGGGCCGGGCACCCGGGAGACGGACGCGTTGGACCCGCGCAATCTGGTGCAGCGTGTCGACGCCGTCGTCCTCACGGGCGGCAGCGCGTACGGGCTCGACGCCGCGTCCGGCGTGATGGCCTGGCTGGAGGAGCGGGGCCGGGGCGTCCGGGTCGGCCCCGGGCCCACCCACGTGGTGCCGGTCGTTCCGGCCGCCGCCCTCTTCGACCTCGGCCGGGGCGGCGACTGGCGGGCCCGCCCCGACGCGTCGACCGGCCGCGCCGCGGTGGAGGCCGCGGCAGCCACCGGGGCCGGGGAGCCCGTGGCCGAGGGCGGCGTCGGCGCCGGCACCGGCGCGGTGGCCGGGCAGCTCAAGGGCGGCGTCGGCACGGCGAGCACCCGCCTCGCCTCCGGGGTCACGGTGGCCGCTCTCGTCGCGGTGAACGCGGCGGGCTCGGTGGTCGACCCCCGGACCGGGGTGCTGTTCGGGGAGTACGGGGCCGGGGAGCCGCCGGCCCACCCTCCGGCCGAGGTCCACGCGGCGGCGGGGCGGCGTCTCGCACGGGAGCGGAAGGCGACGGAGGCGGCCGGAGGCGGGGCCCCGCCGTTCAACACGACGATCGCCGTCGTCGCCACGGACGCGGACCTGACCCGGGCGCAGGCCCAGAAGCTGGCGGGCACCGCACACGACGGGCTGGCCCGCGCGGTGCGTCCGGTCCATCTGCTGACCGACGGGGACACCGTGTTCACCCTGGCCACCGGGCAGGTGCGGGTGCCACCCGGGGACCCGGCCGCCGTCAACGAGATCCTGGCGGCGGGCGCCGACGTCCTGGCGCGGGCCATCGTCAAGGCTGTGCGCGCGGCCCGGAGCACGGCGGGGCCGGGCGGCAGGCTCCTCTCGTACACAGAGCTGTACGGCGGCTAAGGGCTGTCCCACGGCGGTCGGTGGCCGGTCCGGTCGGCGGAACCTTGGGGCGCGCGGTGTGAGCGAGGGGCGTGCGGGCGGCCGACTCGCCATCCGCGTAAGGGAGTTCGCCCCAAGCGCCCGTAATGCACCAGGAATACGCGGGGAACTTTCTGCGTGTGCCCTACGTTTTCACGAACCCCGGTCACGATGCCGGACCCAGGGACTACGTTAAGCACGCATCAAGTAACACGCGGCGACGGCCTGGAGACACCACCTTGAGCGATCCGTACGAGACAACCGAGCACCACCTCGACCGACTCCTGCGACGCGCCCTCAACTCCTTCGACCTTCCCGACAGCACGGTCGACCGCCTCGGCAGCGCGCTCGCCCACAGCAGTTCGCTGCACTCGTCGCACCACAGTTCCGTGCTGCACCGCGAGACCTACCGTCACACGTATCTCCTCACCGACGGCTCCGCCCTCACTCTGTGGGAGCTGGTGCACAGCGGAGGCCGGGACGTGCGGATACCGCGTCGGCACGAGCTGTACGACGACGAGGGCGACGCCCGTATCGCCGCGTCCCGGCTCGCGGGAAGCCTCTCCGACTCCCCGGCCTTCGGTGACGAAGGGGTGCAGGAGGGCCAGGGCGAACTGGAGATGCTGACGGTCCTGATGTCCGCCCCGCCGGCCCCGCTCCCCCGGACGTACGCCCCCGACAATTCCGCGGACCACGCCCGCCGGGTGCTGCGCCGCGCGGAGAACGCCGACCGGCCGGGCGAGCAGAAGACACGGCTGCTCCGG
Organism: Streptomyces sp. NPDC026589; assembly: GCF_040638385.1. Taxonomy (NCBI): domain Bacteria; kingdom Bacillati; phylum Actinomycetota; class Actinomycetes; order Kitasatosporales; family Streptomycetaceae; genus Streptomyces; species Streptomyces sp. NPDC026589. Next base: position 102,128 of record NZ_JBEZYG010000024.1, on the reverse strand, counting down.
TCGGCGTTCGCCCACCACATCACCCAGATCTTCGGGCGTCAGTGTCGCGTCGACGGCCGCCCGGCCGGTTTCACGCTCTACGAGCACGCGTTCCTGCTGCTCGACGGCAGCGAGACGAGCCTGTGGGAGGTCGAGCACACGGCGACGCCCGACGGCCGTCACATGTGCGAGGTGTACGAGGACGAGCACACCGCCCGGGCGGCGATGGAGAGCCGCACCCGGATCTGCTGAGCCGGACACCATCAGGACCGGCCCGGCGGATGACCGCCGAGGCCGGTCACTGGGGGGCAGAGCCGGGCCGGCCGCGCCGCCCACGCGCGGCCGGGTCACGCCGCCCACACGGATCAGCGCGCGCCGTCCCCCAGGTTCGCGACACCCTCCACGTTCGCGGCGCCCCCCGCGTGGGCCTCGTCCTCGACGTGGGCCTCGTCCTCGACGTGGGCGCGCGGCCGGGCGGGCAGCGCGAACATCACCAGGAAGATCACCGAGAGCACCCCGGTCACCCACCACAGCGACTGCTGGAACGCGTCGACGAACGCCGGGCCGACCTCGTCGGGGGCCAGTCGGTCGCCGATCGCCCCGAAGAAGACGACGGACACCAGGCCCAGACCGAGCGCCGTCCCCATCTGCTGGACGGTGTTGATCAGCCCTGACGCCGAACCGGCGTGCTCCTTGGGCACTTCGGAGAGCACGGCGTCGGTCAGCGGAGCCACGATCAGCCCCATCCCCACACCCATGACCACCAGCGGGACGGCCATCTGCAAGGACGTGATGCCCATCCCGTACTGCTCGCTCTCCCAGAGGTAGATCAGCAGTCCGGCGATCATGAGGAGCGCGCCGGCCTGGAGGACCTTGCGGCCGAAGCGGGGCACCAGCTTCTGCACGGAGACCCCGGCGGCCACCGAGACGGCGACGGAGAACGGGATGCCCGTCGTGCCGGCGCGCAGCACGCTCCAGCCGAGACCCATCTGCATGTACATCGTCCAGACCAGGAAGAAGATGCCGAGGCCGACGCCGAAGGTCAGCTGCACGGCGATGCCGGCGGCGAAGCTCTTGACCCGGAACAGGGACAGTTCGATCAGCGGCGAGCCGTCGCGCAGCGCCTTCTGCCGTTGGTAGGCGACCAGCGCCCCGAGGACGAACAGGCTGCCCACCATCGAGAGATGGCCCCAGAGCGGCCAGCCCAGCTCGTGCCCCCGGGTGAGCGGGTAGATGAGCATCAGCATCGCCAGGGTGATCAGGGCGACGCCGGGAAGATCGAGACGGACCGCCCGGGGGGCCTTCGACTCGGTGATGAACTTCGCGCCGAGGATCAGTCCGGCGATCCCGACGGGCAGGTTGATCAGGAAGATCGGCCGCCAGCCGAGCCCGAAGAGGTCCCACTCGGTGAGCAGGGCGCCCAGCAGCGGACCGGAGACCGCGCCGAGTCCGACGACCGCGCCGAAGAGGCCGAAGACCTTGCCGCGCTCGTGGGCCGGGAAGGTGGCGTGCACGATCGAGAGGACCTGGGGCACCATCAGCGCCGCCGTCGCACCCTGGAGGATCCGGGCCGCGACCAGTATCTCGGGGCTGCCCGCGAAGCCGCACAGGGCGGAGGCGAGCGTGAATCCGCCGATGCCGACGAGGAAGAGCCTCTTGCGCCCGTAGATGTCGCCGAGGCGGCCGCCCGTGATCAGTCCGGCCGCGAACGCGAGGGCGTAACCGGCGGTGATCCACTGGATCGCGGAGACCGAGGCCCCGGTCTCGCGCTGGATGCTGGGGATCGCGATGTTGACGATCGTGACGTCGACCAGGTCCATGAAGGCGGCGGTCATCACGATGGCCAGCGCGAACCAGCGCCGCCGGTCGGCCGGGGCGGGCACGGGTGCCACCGGTGTCTTCACCGTCGCGGGCGGCGCGGGCAACGTGGACGGAGCGGGCGGAGCGGGCGGAGCGGGCGGAGCGAGGTGCGGCGCCGTGGGCGGCGGGGGTGCGGAAGAAGGCATGGGAAGAACCTAGGCATCCATTAGGTCAGATCATGGCCTGATGGTCCGCCATCCTGAAGCCATGTCCGACACTCCAGCACGACTGCTGAAACTGCTGTCGCTCCTCCAGACCCCCCGCGAGTGGCCCGGCGGCGAGCTGGCCGAGCGGCTCGCCGTCAGTCCGCGCACGATCCGCCGCGATGTCGACCGGCTGCGCGACCTGGGCTACCCGGTCGAGGCCTCACGCGGCTCCGTCGGCGGCTATCGCCTGGTGGCGGGTGCCGCCATGCCGCCCCTCCTGCTGGACGACGAGGAGGCCGTGGCCATCGCGGTGGGGCTGCGGGCCGGTGCGGGGCACGCGATCGAGGGCGTCGACGAGGCCTCCGTACGGGCGCTGGCCAAGCTGGAACAGGTGCTTCCCTCCCGGCTGCGGCACCGGGTCTCCGCGCTCCAGAACGCCACGGTGCCGCTGACCCGGGGCGACGGCGCCACCATCGACCCGCGGACCCTGACGACGCTGGCCTCGGCGGCCACCGGGCGGGAGCGGCTGAGGTTCGCGTACCGCAGCGGCGACGGCACCCGGACGAAGCGGGAGGTCGAGCCGTACCGGCTGGTGAGCACCGGGCAGCGCTGGTACCTGGTGGCCTACGACCTGGGCCGGGAGGACTGGCGTACGTTCCGGGTGGACCGGGTCGGCGAGCCGTACGCGACGGGGGCGCGGTTCGCGCCGAGGCCGCTGCCCGTCGAGGGCGCGGGGAGCGACGGGGGCGACGCGGGCGGCGAGGCGCGGAGCGACGCGGAGAGCGGGGAAGCGGCGAAGTACCTCACCCGGTCGATGCGGCGGATGAAGCCGGAGCTGTGCCTCGATGTGTGGTTCGGGGCGCCGGCGGAGTTCGTGGCGGCGCGGCTGCCCGCGCACTTCGGGGCGCCGGAGCCGGACGGGGAGGGCGGTTGCCGGCTGCGGGCCTCGTGCGCCGATTCGCTGGAGTGGGTGGCGCTGCGGCTGGCGCTGGTGGACTGCGAGTTCTCCGCGCAGGGGCCGCCGCAGCTGGTGGAGTACCTGGAGGGCCTCGGCGCCCGGCTGACCCGCGCCGCCCGGCGCCCGGCCGAGCCGCTGGCAGATCCGGAACAGGGGTGAGCCCCGACGCCGGGGGGGGGTGGGCGCCGGGGCTCAGCTCAGGGACCGGTGAAAACCGGTCGGGTGACCGGAATGACCCGGTCGGTCGGCCGGTGCGAACCGGCTTGATGGGGAGATTACGGGTTATTGGCTCACGCCGCAGCGTCAAAGCCCGTGTCGTGAGCCATTCGCTTCAATTCGAGCAGTGCGTGCTTCTCTATCTGGCGGATCCGCTCCCGCGTGAGGCCGTGCTGCTTGCCCACTTCGGTCAGCGTCCGCTCCCGCCCGTCCTCGATGCCGTACCGCATCTTGATGATCGAGGCGGTCCGGTTGTCGAGCTTGCCGATCAGGTCCTCCAGCTCCTCGCTGCGGAGCAGGGTCATCACGGACTGCTCGGGCGAGACGGCGGAGGTGTCCTCCAGCAGGTCGCCGAACTGGGTGTCGCCGTCGTCGTCCACGGACATGTTGAGGCTGACCGGATCGCGGGCCCAGTCCAGGACGTTGCCGACGCGCTCGGTGTTGGAGTCGAGCTCGGCGGCGATCTCCGCGTGCTCCGGGTCGCGCCCGTGCTCGCGGTTGAACTCGCGCTGGACCCGGCGGATCCGGCCGAGCTCCTCCACCAGGTGGACGGGGAGCCGGATCGTGCGGGACTGGTCGGCGATGGACCGGGTGATGGCCTGCCGGATCCACCAGGTGGCGTACGTGGAGAACTTGAAGCCCTTGGCGTAGTCGAACTTCTCGACCGCGCGCACCAGGCCCGCGTTGCCCTCCTGGATCAGGTCGAGCAGAGGGAGCCCCGCGCGCGGGTAGCGGCGGGCCACGGCGACGACGAGCCGGAGGTTGGAACGGATGAATATGTCCTTGGCGCGCTCGCCCTCGGCGACCAGCGCCTCCAGCTCCTCACGCTTCGCGTCACCGGCGGCGCTCTCCACCCCGCCGTCGAGGATCTGCTGGGCGAAGACGCCCGCCTCGATGGTCTGGGAGAGGTCGACTTCCTTGGCGGCGTCGAGCAGCGGTGTGCGGGCGATCTCGTCCAGGTACATGCCGACCAGGTCGCGATCGGCGATTTCCCCGCCCACGGCGCGAACACTGCCTGCCCGGCCGGACCCACCGGAGGAGGTGGACGTACGACGGGCGACGGCACGGGTTGCCATGCGTGCTCCCTTGCTGAGTAGGTCGCGACACCCTTTCGAGGTGCCCTGCATCCGATGGAAACAACGACTGGAATCCGGACAGAATTCCCATGCCACACATTCACTTTCGCGATCATGCAGTACCCTGTCCGGCGCCGAACGCTGGATTCCGCTTCCGGTTTCCGCCGGACGCGCAGGTCAGAGCCGGTGGCGGGGCCGGACAGGCCCTTTTGCGGCTCTCCGGCCGGGTACCCGGAATCGGCTCGTGCATGAGACCGCACTCACACGCACGTCCCACGGCCTCTCGCCCGGCCGCCGCCCGGCGCCCGGGGAGCCGTGCTCCCACCCCGAAGGACGGATCGGGCGGCGTTCGGGTTGCTCAGGGTGGCCTCGACGCGCCGGACCGGTTGCTCAGGGTGGTCGCGACGCGCCGGACCGGAAGGGCCCGGGCCGCGGGGCGTACGTCCGCCGACCGATCCGGCGGGTAACCGAGGACCGGAGTGCCTGGGACCCCGGTCCGAGACCGACCGGGACCGCGGCCCGATCCGCTCCGGCCCGCGCGTGCCTAGCGTGATCGGCATGGACGACACCACAGGCACCCTCGACGAGGCGCTGGAGCGCATCCACCTCTCGGGGCCGGAGCGCGACGGCTGGCTCAGCAATCACGCGCCGATGGCCGTGGAGGCCCTCGTGCGGCACGGTCAGGCGTCGGCCGTGCACCGCTGGCTGGACCGGTACGGCCCGAAGCTGGAGGAGATGCCGGACGTCGGCTCCCCCGTGACCGCGCGGAACTGGCACGAGGCGCTGGGCGACCCGCGCCGCATCGCCGACTGGACGGCGTACTTCGAGCGGGAGACGGCCGAGATCCCCTGGCGCGACGTGCTCGCCGCGTGGTGGCCCCGGCTGCTGCCGGGCATCGCCGCGGGCGCGACGCATCCGGCGATCCGGGTGGGCCATTCCGTACGGACCCTGCTGGCGGGCGAGGAGAGCGCCCCGCGCGTCCGGGAGCTGGCCCACGCCCTCGGCTACTGGGCCGCCCGGCACCAGCCCCTGCCCGCCCTGACGCCGCTCGGCCCGGCCCCGAGCGCTGCGGCGGCACTGGACCGGGTTCCGCTGGTGCCCGACCGGAGCGGCGGCATCCGGGACCGGTTCGCGCAACTGACCGGGTTCCCGGACTGGCCGGGGCCGGGGCAGGGCACCGGTCCGGGGTGGGAACAGGGCGTGGACCCAGGGCGGGAACAGGGCTCCGGCCCGAGGCGGGAACAGCGCGTCGGCCCTGGGCGAGGACCGGGCTCCGGCCAGGGGCCGGCACCCGCAGGGCCGGAGGAGGCACGGGCCGCGCTCCGGGAGCTGGTGCGGGCCTCGACCCACCGGTACGCGACCCACGCGCACGGCGAGCCGATCATGCTGGTCCACGCGGCGACCGCGCCCAACGCGGTGCTGCGCACCCTGCCGGCCCTGCCCGGCGAGCTGTGGGCGCCGAGTCTGCGGGCCGCCTGGGCGGCGAGCGCGGCGGTCACCGCCGCCTACGCGCCCCGTGACGCGGCCCCGGTCGCGGCGTCCGCGTCCGGCGCCCCGGACGCCGGGGAGCTGTTCGCCCGGGCGGCGGCGCACGGCGACGACCACACGATCAAGTTCACCGACACGGCACTGGACGTGGGCGACGCGCTCGCGTTCTCCGCCGCCCGGCGCGCGATCGAGTTGAACCCGCCGGTCTTCTAGAGCGTTCGGGGGTGGCCTCCAAGGGCTCGGGGGGCTCGGGCGGTCTTTGGCCCCCGAAGCCCTCGGCCGAACCCGGAGCCCAGCTGAACCCGAGTGCCCGAGCCCCTCAGCCGAACCCCGAGCGCCTGGGCCCCTCAGCCGAACCCCGAGCGCCCCGATCCCTCAGCCGAACTGCACCGAGCGCTTCGCCAGCCCCATCCAGAAGCCGTCGATAACGCTGCGCCCCCGGTCCAGCTCGTCCTCGGCAGCGCCCAGCGTCACGAACAGCGGCGCGAAGTGCTCGGTGCGCGGGTGGGCCAGCTTCCCGGCCGGGGAGGTGTGCTCGAAGTCGATCAGCGCGTCGATGTCCTGGGCCCGCAGCGCGCGGTCGCCCCAGTCGTCGAACTCCGCCGACCAGCCGGGAACGCCGCCCGGGTGGCGCAGAGCGGCCAGGTTGTGGGTGAAGAAGCCGCTGCCGACGATGAGCACGCCCTCGTCGCGCAGGGGGGCGAGTTTGCGCCCGATGTCCATCAGCTTCCGCGGGTCGAGGGTCGGCAGGGAGATCTGGAGTACGGGGACGTCGGCGTCCGGGAACATCTCCACCAGCGGTACGTACGCCCCGTGGTCGAGGCCGCGGTCCGGGATGTCCTGGACCGGCGCCCCGGCGCCACGCAGCAGCTTGCGGACGCTGTCGGCCAGCTCGGGCGCGCCCGGGGCCCCGTAACGCACCCCGTAGTAGTGCTCGGGGAAGCCCCAGAAGTCGTACACGAGCGGCACTGTCTCGGTGGCGCCCAGCGCGAGCGGGGCCTCCTCCCAGTGGGCGGAGACCATCAGGATCGCGCGGGGGCGGGGCAGCCCCGCGGACCAGGCGGCGAGCTCGCCGGGCCAGACGGGATCGTCGGCCAGCGGCGGTGCGCCGTGCGAGAGGTAGAGGGCGGGCATCCGCTCCGGGGTGGCTGTCATGGCGCTCCCATCCACTGGACACGGCCCCAGGGAGACGGGTGCCGCACGGGGCACCCGGACACGGGATCCGGTCACGAACTCGTCCGAGCAGGAGTTCCCCGAGGTCATCCGGGGGATCGTTGTTCAGGGGTCCTGCGAAACTCCTTCGGATCCCCTGCGGGGATCTCTCGGGGCAGGTTTCTTGAAACTTCAAGCTCCTACCTCCGGAGACCTTAGCCCTATCTAGTTAAACTTTCAAGAAAAGGTCGTACAGTGGAGTACATGACCACGGCATCCACCAGCGCGCCGCGCTGGCTCACCGACGAGGAGCAGCACGCCTGGCGCGCTTATCTGCACGCCACCACGCTGCTGGAGGATCACCTCGATCGCCAGTTGCAGCGCGATGCCGGCATGCCGCACACCTATTACGGACTGCTCGTCCAGCTCTCGCAGGCGCCCCGCCGCCGGATGCGGATGACGGAGCTGGCCCGGAACGCGAAGATCACCCGTTCCCGGCTCTCGCACGCCATCGCCCGGCTGGAGAAGAACGGCTGGGTGCGCCGCGAGGACTGCCCCTCCGACAAGCGCGGCCAGAACGCGGTGCTCACGGACGACGGCTACGCGATGCTCCGCCGCTCGGCCCCGGGGCACGTCGAGGCCGTACGGCAGGCGATGTTCGACCGGCTCACGCCCGAGCAGGTGAGCAGCCTCGGGGAGATCATGCGGGTGCTCGCGACCGGCCTGGAGCCGGAGGGCACGGACGCGGATCTGCCCTGGCTCCGCTGAGCGAGCGATCGCTGAGCGGAAACCAGGGCAGAGAAGCCACGGGCAGGAGAGTCGGGGCCGGGGAATCACGGGCAGGGACGCTGCCGGGGCGGGGCAGGAACCGCTGCCGTCGTCGTCAGTGGGCGACGACCGGAATCCTGAACTCCTCCTCGGCGTCCGCGTCGGACGCGCCGGTCGTCCCACCGGACCCCATTCCGGGGCGGCCGGTGTTGATGAGGGCTATCGCGATGGCGGCGGCGGCGACGAGGATGCCGACGGCCCACCAGATCGCGGCGGCGAAACCGGTGACCATGGCCTGGAGCTCCAGGAGCCGCGGGTCCGTGGCGCGGGCCGCGTGATCGGCGACGTACGCGGTGGTGGCGCTCGCGGCGATGGTGTTCAGCAGCGCGGTGCCGATGGCGCCGCCGACCTGCTGCGAGGTGTTGACCATCGCGGAGGCCACGCCCGCGTCACGCGGCTCGATGCCGTGCGTGGCCAGGGACATCGCCGGCATGAACGCCGTACCCATACCGAGGCCGAGCAGCAGCATGCCGGGCAGGATGACGGCCGCGTAGCTGGTGTTCAGGTCCAGCTGGGTCAGGAGCAGCATGCCGACCGCGGCGACCAGGAAGCCGGGGCCCATCAGCAGGCGCGGCGGGACCCGGGTCATCAGCCGGGTGCCGATCTGGGTGGAGCCGGTGATCATGCCGACGATCATGGGCATGAACGCGAAGCCGGTCTTCACCGGGGAGTAGCCCTTCACGACCTGGAGGTAGTAGGTCAGGAAGAGGAACAGCCCGAACATCGCGATGATGGCGAGCCCCAGCGAGAGGTAGACCCCGCCGCGGTTGCGCTCGGTGAGGACGCGCAGCGGCAGCAGCGGCGACTTCACGCGCGCCTCGGTCACGACGAAGGCGACCAGCAGCACGACGGCGGCGACGAACATCGAGACGGTCAGCGTGTCCGACCAGCCGGCCGACTCGGCGCGGGTGAAGCCGTACACCAGGGCGACCAGGCCGAGCGTGGAGAGCACGACGCCGGGGATGTCCAGCGGTGCGCGGTTGCGGGCGCCGGAGGGCTCACGGATGACGAAGTACGCGCCGGCGGCGGCGACGATGGCGAACGGGATGTTGACGTAGAACGTCCAGCGCCAGTTCAGGTACTCGGTGAGCAGGCCGCCGAGGATCAGCCCGACCGCGCCACCGCCACCGGCGATGGCCCCGTAGATGCCGAAGGCCTTGGCGCGCTCCTTGGCGTCGGTGAACATCACGGCGAGCAGGGAGAGGGCGGCCGGGGCGAGCAGGGCGCCGAAGACACCCTGGAGGGCCCGGGAGCCGAACATCATCGCCTCGTTCTGGGCGGCCCCGCCGAGCGCGGAGGCCAGCGCGAAGCCGATCAGACCGACGACGAAGGTGCGCTTGCGTCCCCAGAGGTCGGCGATCCGGCCGCCGAAGAGGAGGAGCCCGCCGAAGGCGAGGGCGTAGGCGGTGATGACCCACTGCTTGTTGCCGTCGGATATGCCGAGGTCGGTCTGGGCGGAGGGCAGAGCGATGTTCACGATGGTCGCGTCGAGGACGACCATCAGCTGGGCGAGCGCGATGAAGGCCAGGGCCTTCCAGCGACTCGGATCGGGAAGGGCTGTGTCAGCCGTTTTTGGCATGGGTGTATCCACCTAAGGACGTGCGAGGGCGCCGAGGCGTCGCGAAGTGGGCGTCGGCGGTACGTGCTCGTGTACGCGCGACGGGGTGCGGTGAGGCGAGGCGAGTGGTGTGAGGCGAGTGATGTGAGGCGAGTGATGTGAGGCGGTGGGCCGGGCCCCTCAGGGCACGGCCGGAAGGTTCAGGCCGGTGCGGGGCCAGGGCGGTTCGACAACAGGTCCTAGGGGCGCCGCAGGTCCTCCAGGGTCGCCGCCGATCCGGGCAGTTCGGAGCGGGCCGGGGACTCCAGTCCGTCCAGGAACAACTGCAGATGACGGTGGGTGAACCGGTCGATGCCCTGGCAGGCGATGCCGGGGAGCGGCCGGGTGAGCTGGGAGAGGGCGACGAGTACGTCACCGACGGCGATGTCGGTGCGCAGCCGCCCCGCGGACATGGCGCGCGCCACGAGCCCTTCGACGGCCTCTTCCAGGCGTCGGCGCTCGGCGAGCAGTTCGGGGTGGTCCTTGTCGAAGACGCCGGAGAGCATCGGGCACAGGGCGCCGATCCGCTCGTCGGCGGCCGCGTGTACGAAGCGGCTGAGCGCGGCGAACGGGTCGGACTCCGCCGCGATGGCCTCTTCGGCCCGGAGCGTGGTGCGGGAGGTGACCGCGAGGACGACCTCATGGGTGAGGGCGGCCCGGTCGGGGAAGTTCCGGTAGAGCGTGGCGTTGCCCACGCCCGCTCGCCGTGCGACGTCGTCCAGCGCCACGTCCGGCCCGAACTCGACGAACAGCTCGCGCGCGGCCGCGATGATCCGCTCGCGGTTGCGCAGCGCGTCGGCCCGCGGGCGCGGCGCCCGGCACGGTGCCGCGGGTGCGGGGCCGCCGACGGCTGCCGGCACGGTGCCCTTCGCGGCGGTCCTGGTGGCCCCGGCGGTGGTCTCCACGACGACGCTCCTCCCCTTCTTCCCTCTGGGTAGTCGGCCGGCCCCCATCGGTAACCGGGGACCGCTTCCCCGTTTAGCGGGGGACACGTATGCAAACGGGGAGAGGCTCCCCGCTTATTTCCCCCTCCCATGTGACCTGCACCACGCCCCTTCGGGGAGAAAACCCTCCGATCGGCGCACCCAGCGAGCGGCCCCGGACCACCCGGCACAGGCTGATCGCCAGAGCGCAGTCAGGGGTCGGCCGACTGCCGCGGACCCCGAAGGCGCCTCTATGCAGCAGCCCCGCCACCGGATACGCAGACACCACCGCCCGGTCGCCCTGGCCGGAGCGACCGCGCTGGTCATAGCGGCCGTGGCCTCGGCCAGCACCACCCTTCCGAGCGCCGGCCGCGCCTCGGCGGGGCCGGCGGCCACCAGCCAGGACTCCGCGCTCGCCCCGTGCCGGATCTCCGCCACCATGGGCGTACAGATGTCCGAGGGGTTGCCGACTCCGCCCGGCTACGCCCGGTCGACCGGCGAGATCAAGGCGCTCAACCTGATGATCGACTTCCCGGACGCGGAGGGAACGGAACCCGCGACGGACCGGTACGCGGAGTTCTTCCCGCAGACCTCCGAGTGGTTCAGGGCCAGCTCCTACGGCCGGCTCGTCTACCGGCCCGAGGCCCCCGTCAAGGACTGGCTGCGAATGCCGATGCCCTTCACGGAGTACGGGATAGAGCGCGGCTCCCCCTTCGAGCCGGGCTACCGCCAGCTGGTGAAGGACATCGTCGCGGCCGCCGACCCCCGGGTCGACTTCTCCGCGTACGACCTGGTCAACGTCCTGGTCAGCCCGAACGCCGGCCCCTCCGCGCTGGACACCGTGCTCTCGGTCACCTTCTCCGGCAACGACGAGGCCCCGACGGCGGACGGCGTCCCGCTCTCCAACACGTCGTTCGTCTACAGCCGCCAGGACGACGGATCGGGGTCGTACGCCGAGACCGGCTACCGCGTCCTGCCGCACGAGAACGGCCACGTCTTCGGGCTGCCCGACCTCTACACGATGGAGGGCGGCGGCTCGGTCGGGCACTGGGACATCATGTCCGAGGACTGGGGCGCCAACAACGACTTCCTGGCCTGGCACAAGTGGAAGCTCGGCTGGCTCGACAACGAGCAGATCAGCTGCGCGTCGCGGGCCGGCGTCAGCGAGCACACCCTCGGCCCGCTGGCCGCCGAGGGCGGCACCAAGCTCGCCTTCGTCCCGCTGAGCGACCGGTCCGGCTACGCCGTGGAGGTCCGTACGGCGGCGGGCAACGACGAGGCGGTCTGCCGGCCGGGGGTCCTGATCTACAAGGTCAGCTCCGACGTGGACACCGGCCAGGGCCCGGTCTCCGTCGCCGACGCCACCGAGGACAGCGGCGGCTGCACCCGGCGCCCCAACGTGCACGCGGAACTGTCCGACGCTCCGTTCCGCCCCGGCCAGACCTTCGTCGACCGGGCCAACGGCGTACGGATATCCGTGCTGGACGAGGACGACGACGGCAACTACCGGGTGCGGGTCACGCGCCCGTGAGCGGGGGCTCGGCCTCCGCGGCGCACGACGGACCGCACGCCGGGGTGCCCTCCCCGGCGCTCCTCTCGGCGCTCCTCTCGGCACTCCTCCCGGCGCCCTCCTCGGTGCCGCCCTCCGCGGTGCCGCCCCCCGCGGTGCCACCCTCCGCGAAGGCGCGGAGGCGGTGCTTGAGGAGCTTCCCGGTGGCGTTGCGCGGAAGCTCCTCGTCGGTGAACAGCACCCGGGCGGGCACCTTGAAGGCGGCGAGCCTCGCGCCGACGTGCTCGCGCAGGCCCCCGGCGGTGACCCCGGCCCCGGGGCGCGGCCGGACGACGGCCGCCACTTCCTCCCCCAGCACCGGGTGCGGGATGCCGAGGACGGCGGCGTCGGCCACGTCGGGGTGGTCGTGCAGGACGCCCTCGACCTCGACGCAGTACACGTTCTCGCCGCCCCGGATCACCACGTCCTTGAGCCGGTCCACGATGGATACCCGCCCCTCGCGGCGTACGGCGAGGTCCCCCGTACGGAACCAGCCGCCGTCACCGAAGGCCTCCTCGGTCGCCGCCGCGTCGCGCCAGTAGCCGCGGAACAGCGACTGGCCGCGCAGCCACAGCTCCCCCGCCTCCCCGTCGGGCAGCTCCTCCCCCGACGGCCCGGCGACCCTCACCTCCGTGACCGGGGTGGGCCCTCCCGCGCCGCCCGGCTCCGCCCGGTACGCGTCCCCGAAGTGCGCGAGGACCCCGCCGCTGGTCTCGGTGAGGCCGTAGCCGTTGCGGGGCTCGACACGTTCCCCGTACCGGGCGGTGAGGCGGGCGACCAGGGCGGGCGGGGCGGGGGCTCCCCCGGTGCTGAACAGCGTGAGGCTCTCCAGCCCGTCCCCGGTCCGCTCCGCGGCCTCCAGCAGCTGGAGCCCGGTGGTGGGCACCCCGGCGAAGTGCGTGACGCGGTGCGCCCGGATCAGCCGCAGCGCCTCGTCCGCGTCCCACTTGCGCATCAGGACGAGGGTGCCGCCGACCGCCATCGCACCGTAGAAGCCGGTGAACGCGGCGACGTGGAAGAACGGGAACGTCATCAGGGAGACCGGGGCGGGCCCCTGCCCCGGGATGACGCCGCGCGCCAGCGCGGAGACCGCCGCGTGGTAGCGGGGGTTGAGCGCGGCCCCGGCCTGGGCGAGATGGGTGGCGACCGCGCCCTTGGGGCGGCCGGTGGTGCCGGAGGTGTAGAGAATCGTGGCGTCGTCCTCGGGCCGGGGCTCCACGTCGGGCGGCGCGGCCAGCGGGTCGGGCGCGGGGAACTCCTCGTACCGCTCGACGCGCAGCCCGGCCGCCGCCTGCCCCTCGCCGTCCGGCCCGTGGAAGAGGACGACGCGCGTCCCGGTCCCTCGGGCCCAGCCGGAGACCCTCCCCAGCCGCTCCCCGTCCACGAGGAGCACCCCGGGTTCGCAGTCCTCCAGGGCGTGCACGAACTCGTCCTCGGTCCACCAGGCGTTGAGCGGTACGGCGACGAGACCGGCCAACTGGGCGGCCCAGAAGGCGATCTGCCACTCGGGATGGTTCCGCATCGCGATCACGGCCCGGTCGCCGGAGCGCAGCCCGTACCGCTCCCGCAGGCGTACGGCGAGGGCGGAGGCGGCGGCGAAGAACTCGGCGTAGGAGTAACGCTGTTCGCCGGCGACGAGGAACGGCGCGTCCCGGTAGGCCCAGGTGGTCTCCACGAACTCCCGGAGCGTACGGGGCCCGTCGGCGTACTCCGGCGTCCCCTGCTCGCCGATGACCACGGCGAAGGGCGCGCCGGGCGCGGTGAGGGATGCCTCAATGCGCGCGGCGCGCCGGGCGCGTTCCGCGGGGGCCCCGGCGTCTTCGGGGGCCGGGGACGTGGACGTGGACGGGTGGGTGTGCGGCACGGACGGCCTCTCTCGCGCTGACGCTGACGCTGGCTGCTAGGCGAGACGCTATGCGGACGGGGGCGCGGCGCCAAGGCCGGACGAGCAGGGCGCGCGCACGGACGCGGACGGGCGGACGGGCGGAGGGTCAGGTCCCGCTCCCGCGCCAGGTCCCGCTCCCGGTCCCGGCGGCGAGGTGGAATGCTGGGGCGCGTCGGACCAGGACGCCACACCGCAGGAGCGGAGCCCGGTCGGCTCGCTCCGACACGGACGCGCCCCCGCGCGACCGTACGCGCCGAAGGGGCGGCATCCCGGAAAGGGTGCCGCCCTCGGGCGTTTCGAGGTCGGGCCCGCACCCCAATACCGTGCCGAGCCGCGGCGCGAAGGTATTGCTGCGCACAGCGGCAACGGGGGCGACCTCTGCAATCCCTGTCCGCTGGGGCATGTTTGCCGGATCATGTGCGGAGCCGGATGGCGAGGGCTGCTGGCGAGGGCTGCGAGCGTGACGGTACCGAGGGCGATGTAGGCGCGCTTCTCGCCGCGGGTCGCGGGCCGCGACGGCGCGAAAGCCTTTGAGGCGGTTGATGGTGCGTTCGACAGTGTCCCGTTTCTTGTTCAGCGCTCGCTGTGGACACCGGTGGGCCGTCCGCCTCGTAACCTCGGTTCTTCCGGTGTCTCTGCTGGTCGAGACGTTCGGGGATGGTGTGCTCGGTTCCGCGTCGCCGCAGGTAGCAGCGGTTCTTCGGGCCCGGACCTGGTGCAGGTGGCGCCCCGACGGGAGCGAAATAGCCTCCTCGGGGAGTTTCGTGCGGGTCAGGCAGATTACGGCTCCATAGTCATGAGCGCTTTCGTCGATCCCGATCCCGATATCGCGTGGATGGCTGCCATGACTTCCTCAGGCGTTTCCACAAAAGTGGCCACGTCGGCGAGTGACACGTTCAGGAAGTCCTCTTCGTGCATTCGGTTCAGAAGCTCCTGCAGCGGACTATAGAATCCATCGGTGCTCAGGAAGATCAGTGGGGCCGACGTCATGCCGTGGCGTCGCAGTTCGATTGCGTCCGTGGCTTCGTCAAGCGTGCCGGTGCCACCGGCGACCACCACGACTGCATCTGTGTCGGCAAGAAGTTGCTCCTTCCGGTCGGCGAGGTTCCGAGCAATGATCATCGTCGATCCGGGTCTGATGTATCGCTCCAAGAAGCCGACGGAAATACCTTCGGACTTCCCGCCGGCCTCTTCGGCGGCATCGACCAGAACCTTCATGAGGCCCAGGTCCGTTCCGCCCCAGACGACGGTATGACCGGCTTCGCCGAGGAGGCGCCCGAGGAGCTCAGCCGCTCGTTGATAGCGATCGGGGACAGGGTTCGAGGACAAGAAGACTGTGATCCGCATCCTGGCATCCTAAGGAGCATGGTGACGCAAGATCAACCAATTGCGCTCGCCGTTTCGAGCGTAGCGACGCGAGCGGGGCGAGGGCCCGAATTGGGGCATTCCGGCGACATGAACCAGCCATAGTTCGTTGATAGTCAGTCGGCGCTGGAGGGCACCACAAGGCTGCACGGAGGGGGACCGCAAGACGTTCGGTGTAAATCCCGATCATGAAAGACGCATCAATGCGACGCATCGATGACCAGCAACAACGTGACCGAGGCCGTCGAGCCGTCCGAGGCGGTGCCATCGAAGTCCGTGGACGACCACTGATCGACGAGCCGGTGGGTCATCGAGGCTGACCCGCCGCCGTGACCAGGGCGACGATATCGCCCCCACTCCCCTGCCGCAGGAGCTCGGCCGCGCCGGCCATTGCTGCGGCGGAGGAGAGTTCGACCAGCCAGCCATGGGAGGCAGCTTCAGCCTGCGCCCTGGCCAGGTCGTCGTCGTCGAGGACCAGGACATCGCCGCCGCTGTGGCGAACTGCCCGTACAGCAGCGGCCGTTGCCTGGGGGTCGCTGATCGACAATGCTGCCACCCGGTCGGGGTACTCGCTTGGCAGCGGCTGCTCTCGACCGCTCCGGACCGCCTCCTGGAGGCTGGGGAAGCGCACCACCGCGAGCATTCGGGGGACCCGGGAGATCCAGCCGAGCCTGCGGAGTTCGTCGAACCCTGCCACCATCGCGCAGAGGGCATCAGCGCGGGAGACCGGTACGGCGATCCAGTCGGGGGGCGACCAGGATCGCTGTTCAGCGATCTCGTAGGCCAGTGAGCGGTACGCGCGAACTCCGACGGGCTGACTGCTCACCGGCGGGATCCGGTAGTTGCTGATGGGGTACCAGTCCTGCTCGCGGACCCCGCGTTCGAGTTCGGTCCACCGGGCATGCCAGGTTTCGGTGAAACGGATCTCGGCCCCCATGGCTCGCAGCGAACACTCCATGTCGGACGACGCCATTCCGCCCTGCTTGGCGAGGATCACGCAGCGCAGGCCCGCGGCAGCGGCATAGGCGGCCGTGGAGACCGCCGCGTTTCCGGTCGAGGCGACCGCGACCGTCCTGAATCCCTGGGCCTGCGCCCACGACACGGCCAGACTCGCCATCCGGTCCTTGAATGATCCGGTCGGATTGGCCCGTTCGTCCTTGATCCAGACTCCTGTCATATGCCGCAGGGGGACAAGTGGAGTATTGCCCTCCCCAAGAGAGACCGGGTTCGGCAGGGGAGGGAAGAATGCGCGCCACTTCCACATCGAGGTGTCGCCCTGCACGTGGTCGGGCCGCTGCGGTCTGCCGCCTTCACGATGCAACTCCACGGCCATGTGCACACCCCGACCCCGACAGCGCGGACAAGCCCGCACTTCGTGGGATATCCCGCCCTCCCACAGGCAACTTGGGCATCTCAGGCCCCATAGGTCACTGTGGTTGGCCAAAATCAATCTTCCCTTCAAAATCCGATGGTGATCTTGTATGTTCATCAAGCAGTATCACGGTGGTCTTGACGTAACTCAATCTATGACGGGGGAGTTCATGGATCGGCATGTGCGTGCGCCACTCAAGGGGCCGCCGAGAGATGAAGTCCGGTGGCCGGATTCTCCGCCGGAGCTTCGCGACCGACGCGTGCGTCGGCCTTCTCGCCCCGAATGCGAGTGATCCCGCGACGATGTGGATCACTTACTGACTGAGCCGTCGAGCCCGTCCGAGCCGGCCCGCCGCCTCCGGCGCCCCCTCGCTTGAGCTTCCTCACTCGATGCGCTTGAGATTCCTCACTCGATCCTGTTGGCGTCGGCGTTCCTCTCCGTGAACACGGACGAGCCCACCCGGCCGGGATCCGCATCCCGGGGACTTCTGTCGATCTGCCGCGTGCAGAGCCGGCACCGGCCTGATCGCCGACCTTGGAATCGACCTTTACACGATCCGTGGAGAGTTGTTCTCGTGTACACGCACATCGCAGACATGCTCGCGCAGCCAGCACTCGTGCAACTGGATCCCGGCCTGTTCGTCATCCGATTCGAATGTATGAAGGTCGCATCAGCCCTCGGCGTCGTCGAGTCCCTGATTCAGGACGGAGTTGTGGAGAAGGGCGACACCCTCGTTGACAGCTCAAGTGGGCTCTACGCACTCGCGCTCGCGCTGGCGTGTTCGAAGTACGACCTGCGATGTCATATCGTCGCCAGCCCTGCCGTCGACCCGGCTCTGATGGTCCAGCTCACGTCCCTCGGCGCCACCGTGGAGCAGCCCTCCGGCACGGGCGACGCCACGTTCGACCAAGGGGCACGGGTCCAGCGTGTCCAGGAGGTCG
Organism: Streptomyces sp. NPDC026589; assembly: GCF_040638385.1. NCBI lineage: Bacteria > Bacillati > Actinomycetota > Actinomycetes > Kitasatosporales > Streptomycetaceae > Streptomyces > Streptomyces sp. NPDC026589. Next base: position 84,793 of record NZ_JBEZYG010000024.1, on the reverse strand, counting down.
TGGCCGGCCTCCCCGGGGCCTACTGGATGCGCCAATACCACGACACCCGGCACTACGACGGCTACCGGTCCATGGCGCAGACCATCGCCGCCTCACTCGGGTCCGACGAGGCCGTGCTCGTCGGCGGAGTGGGCACCGGTGTGTCGACCGCGGGGATCGGGCAGGGCCTGGCCGATCGCGGTATCAGCCCCACTGTCGTCGGAGTCCAGCCGTTCGGCAGCGTCTCTTTCGGAAGCCAGCACGTCGAGGACCCCGAGTTCCTCATATCCGGGCTCGGCAGCGGCATCGCCTTCGGCAACATCGACTACTCGATCTACCGCGAGATCCACTGGATCGACTACGCCACGGCACGGCGTGGAGCGATCACCGTTCTGCGGCGACACGGGTTGTTCGCGGGACTGTCGAGCGGTGCGGCCTACGCGGTCGCGAACTGGCACCGTCACTCGACCGACCGGCCGGTCGTCTTCATCAGCCCGGACCCCGGCCACCGGTACCTGTCGACGGTCTTCGCCGGAGCCGACTCCGTCCCCGAACTCGGACAGGCCGATGCGCCGCGGGCCGTCTCGTCCTCTTCCGAGTTGGTGCCGCCATGGTGCTGGACCCCCTGGCAGAGCACCGGACAGGGATTCACCGCACCGTGAGCGGGACGGCCCAGGACTCGGCCCCCCGCCTGGGTGGCATGGGCCGGGAGGAGGTCCTGCTGCACGCGGGCGCCTTCCTCTCGAGTGTCGGTGTCCTGCTCGTCGCGCCGTATCTCGCTGTCTACCTCACCCGCGACCTCGGGTGGAGCAACACCGCCGCCGGCTTCGCCATCGGCCTCAGCTTCTGCTTCACCCGGGCAGCGGGACTGGCGTCCGGATGGCTGTGCCGACGTGTCCCGGCGCTGACTGTCATGCACTCGGGGAACGTGCTTCGGATCATCGGCTATCTCCTGCTGCTCCGCGACGACGCTCCTTCGACCGTCGTGGCGCTGGTGCTGACGGGGGCGGGCGCGGGGTTGTACTTCCCGGCGGCAAAGGAACTTCTTCTCCGTGTAGTGCCCGAGGAACGGCAGTTGCGCTCCTTGGCCGTGCGCAACGGGGCTGCCAACCTGGGTGCCGCGCTCGGGCCGCTCGCCGGCCTCCTGGCCCTCCACTACGACCCGAGGTTGATGTTCTTCGCCGCGGCCGGGGTGTTCCTGGCCCTGACGCTGTCCCAGCTCACGATGGGCGGAGCCCGGGCCATCGCTCCTCCTGCCCCAGACGGTGCGAGGCCGACGCTGAGGCTGCTGCGACCCCTTCTCGTGATCGCGGTGGTCGACGGTACGGCGGCGATTCTCCTGGAGAGTTCGCTGCCGCAGGTGGTGGCCGGAGGTGGCAGCAACTCCGCGCTGACCTTTGTCTTCCTGGCCAACAGCATTGCCGTCATCCTGCTCCAGCCGTTCGCGCTGTGGGTCGTGGGCCGAGGTGGACAAATGGCCCTTCCCGTGGCCGGCGCCGCCATGGCGCTGGGCGTCCTGCCCTTCAGCCTGGCGACCTCCCACGTCGCGCTCTGGGTCGGCGGCGCTGTGGCCATCGCCGTAGCCGAGGTCCTCGTCGTGCTGTGGCTCGATGACCAGGTGCGGCATCTGCCGTCCCCGGCGACCGCCTACGGATACCTGAGCCTGGGCGACGGTCTCGGCGGTCTGTGCGGCGCCACCGTCTCGTCCTGGCTCGTCGCGAGAACGACGGGGACGGGCGCCGTCTTCGCCAACTCGCTCTGGGTGCTGGCGGCCGGCTTCCTGGCCGCCGGAGCACTCGCCACCGTTCTGCCTCGCCACCGGGCCGGTCCCGGCGCCGAGGCCAGGCACGAACAAGCAACCGAAAGGAACAAGGAATGAAGACAAGCAGCCTCTGGGGCCAGCCGCAGTCGCGCTATTACTCCTACCTCGCACGGATCGAGGCGGCGGAGGCGACGAAGGCGCCCACCCTGGCAGTCATCGGATGCGCCGACGGCAAATACGTGCTCCCGGCCGCCCGCAAGGGCTTTGACGTCTGGGCCGTGGATGTCGACGACATCGCTGTCAACGGCGGAGTCAAAGAGGACGCCTCGGGTGAGGTGTCGGTACCGGGCCTGGTGAGCCGGGTCAAGCAGGAGAACCTCTCGGACCGTGTCGAGGTCACCTGCGGTGACTTCATGGACTTCCCCCGGCCGGGACAGTTCGACGCCGTGTTCACGAGCGGGGCTCTGCAGTACTCGTTCAACAGCGGGCATCGACTCGCCGGCATGGTCGACGCGGTCTGTGACCTCGTCCGGGTGGGCGGCCTCGTCTACTTCGACTACATGCTGCCGCTGGAGAAGAAATACAAAGGTCGCGAGAACTGTCCGGAGGCCCAGTGGTGGAAGGACCACTTCGCCGGCCGCTCGGACTTCCAGGTACTGCACCACCGCGTTCTCCCGCCGGTTCTCGACAAAGCGCACATCGAGTTCCCGGTCGATCACTACCACCAGTGGGGGCACCTCCTGGTGCGGCGGTCCGAATGAGATCGGCCATGCATGTCAACTCGTCCCAGCAACACCCGCCCGGATTCGAGGAGATCATCGAATCCACACTGTGTCCGTACGCGCGGAAGGCCGTCGTCCAGGTTCTGCCGCCCCTCGGTGACGAGCCGGTCGACGCGTACTTCCGGCGTATCGCTCCCGAGATCCGCCGCTGCGTCGGCCATGCGGAAGCCGACGGCACCGATGCGGTGGTGACCGAGTTACCCGTCGAGCGCGTCGGCAGAAGGCCCCATGAGCTCGCGCCGGTCCTCGGCGCGTGGATCAGGGAGATGGCCGACGAGGACTCGGCGTACTTACCGGATACGGTTCACACGCGCTGGCGTCTCAAAGTGGCGGGCAGCGATGTCTTCGTGGCCGTGTTCACACCGGATTTCGACAAGCGGCACGCCAGGTACACGCCGGACACCGGCAAGGTGTACATCGTGCTCCAGCCCGACTCCTCGTTCCATCACCGGCTGCCCGACGACTCCAGCCGAGTACGGAGGTCGATCCGGCGCCGCTTCGCCAGAGCCGGACGAGCGTACGACACCACTCGCCCCGAGGCCGAGCGCTTCCTCCCGCCACGTGGCGACGAGGACCCGGCGGCATGGTGGGAGTGCGGCTTGAAGGAGGTCTACCGATGACGCGTGTAGCCATGCTGGAGGCTCTCAACCATGGTCTGCGGTTCTTCGACGCCGCGGCCGCCAGGCTCGGAGTCCAGCTGCACCTGCTCACGTTCGACCAGCCGTATTACGCCCAGGAACTCAGGGCGGCGCCCGGAATCCTCTGCCACTCGATGGACACGTCCTCCGTCGACGACGTCGCCCGTTTCCTCTCCGAGCACGACATCACGGCGCTCATCAGCAACACGGACCGCTGGGCACCGACGGCGGAGGCGCTGGCCGAACGGTTCGGCCTCCCGGGAGTGCAGCGGAACACCGGAGAGCTGCTCGACAAGACATCGACGCGGCAACGGCTCCACGAGGCTGGGCTCGCGCAGAGCCGGGCCGTGGCCGGCACCGAGGCACTGAGCCTCGGCGGAGAGGTCCTCGACGTCGCCACCCGGCCGGTCATCGTGAAGGACTCGCGTGGCTCCGGCAGCAAGGACGTCCTCTTCGCCACCACCCCCCGAGGTGTGCTGCGGCGGATCAAGGAGTTGGAGTCCCGCGGGGTGCCCGCGAGCCGGTGCACCGTCGAGACCTACGCGACGGGGCCGATGTTCAGTGCCGAGACCTGGACCACCGACGAGCGAACGCACCTGCTGGGTGTGAGCAGTCGGACCATCTCGCCGATGCCGAACTGGAAGGAAATGGACTCGACTTACCCGATCCGCCCCGGCAGTGACTGGGAACGGGACGTACACATCTGGGTCTCGAGAGTGCTGGAGGCCGTCGGACGAGGACCCGGACCGTCACACGTCGAATTCATCGACACCGGACACGGCTTCGAACTCGTCGAGGTGAACCCCCGGCTCGGAGGCGGCCTGGGCGGCGCCGGAATCGTGGAGGCCACCGGCGTCGATGTCTACGCTCTCCTCATCCACAACGCCCTCGGGAACTCGACGGAGAAGGTGTTCACACAGGAGAGCGGAGCGCCTGCCGTCGGCGGATACGCCCAGGTCGACAAGTACGCGTCGCGTACCGGCCCGCTCGGCTCCATCCTCGGCGAGGACATCCTCGAGGGCTTCCCCGGCCAACCGCGATGGCACCCTGTGCGGCTGCCCGACTACATCGTGTCGGACCTTACGCATCAAGGGGCCGCCTTCGGCACGGTATCGGCCGTCGGGGACGACGCGGAGACGGCACTCCTCCACGCACACGCGGCCGCACGACACATCGTTCCGGCTAACGACTGGATGACCGATGACCGGGACTGACATCACACGCGACAACGCCCTGTCCATCGTGGGCATCGGCTACGGAGGAGACGTCACGGCCCGCGCCGCGGATCTGCTGGGCCGCGCCGACCTCGTCGTCGGCCATCCCGACTTCATCGAGCAAGTGGCCCATCTGCTGAAGCCCGATACCACGACGACGGACGTCGTCGCCGACGCGGAACCGGGCCAGGACGTCTTCGCGCTGCGCGCCCGTCTGGCCTCCGAGGCGCTCGACTCAGGGCGGCGAGCCGTCATCGTGACGGCAGGCGACCCGGGCCTTCTCGGGATGGCGGGGCCCACCCTGTCGGCACTGCGGGGCCAAGTCGGCATCGAGGACGTGGAGATCGTCCCCGGCCTGTCGGCGTGGCAGTACGCGTCGGCGATACTCGGGGCCCCGTTCAACGGCGGCCTCATCACGTTCCCTCTCTGCCTCCACGGCGAGTCCGACGCCGACGTCGCGCGCCGGATACGGAGTGCGGCCGACAGCGGACTGGGAACGTGCCTGTACATGCTGCGACACAATGGTGAGGCCCACCCCGAGCTCTTCCCGACTGACGAGCCCGCGGTCGGCATAGCCCTACGCCGCTTCACGATGGTGCGCGACGCCTTCCTCGCGGCCCGCCCCGGAGACACACCTGCGGTGATCGTCTCGGATCTCGACAACGAACGGCCGCGCCTGGTGACGACCTCCCTCCTCGACCTGAACTCGGTGTGGGGCGAAGTATCCGATACTTCCGTCCTGTGCATTCCCGGAGAACGGTTCACCGCCGACTCCGGCCGACTTTGGACTGTGACATGAGCACCAGCCAACACCCCGCTGTGCGACTCGCCAGCCGCAACGCCATCAAGTTCGACGAGACCCAGGGAGTATTCCCTGAAGTCGTCCGGCTCAGCCTCGACCTCACGGAGATCCAGGACACCGATCCCCGCGTCGTCGTCCAGCACAAGCTGGACCAGGTCGCCGCGCTCGAACTGGACCATCCGGTCATCGTCGAGGACACGGCTCTGAGCTTCCACTCCTGGAACGGGCTGCCCGGCGCACTCATCGCCTGGTTCGTCGAGAAGCTCGGGCCGGAGGGAATCTGGGACCTCGTCGCCGCGGCCCAGGACCGCCGCGCTGTCGCGGTGAGCGCGGTCGGGATCGTCCACCGCGGCCGGCAGGCCACCTGGTCCGACTCCACCGAGGGCCTCCTCGTGGCGCCTCGCGGCCCGGCCGCGGGGTGGACGTCGATTTTCGAGGTGGCCGGGACCGGCCAAACGCTCGCGGAGATGTCCCGGGAGACGCGTCACCACGTCACCATGAGGCGTGCCCCCTTGCTGGAGGCGCGGGAATGGCTGGACCAGGTGTCCACCACGGTCGGCGCATGACGATGCCCGAAACCGCACATGTCGTACGGGCGGACGGCCTGGACGCGGCGGGCCCGTACTGGGAGGAGCTTCCGCACAGCCTGTTCTCCTCCACGAACTGGTTACGTACGGGAGAGGTCCTCGGAGGCACACCGGCCCGCTACAGCATCGTCCAGCGGGAGGGCCGGCCCAGTTCGGCGCAGGTGACCTGGCGAAGCGGCGGGGAGATGTGGGTCTACAACGACCCGGTCGCCCTTCTCCGCCTCGGCGCGGCGGAGCTGGAGGGCCATGTCGACAAGGCCGAGGCGGCCGAAGTCGCCGAGCTGGCCGCCGTGGTGGAACAAGCGGCGCACGAGCTGTACCCGGCTCGTATCAGCGTCCTCCCCAGCGGGTACCGCCCCGGTCTCGTCGTGGGCTCCGCACACGATGTCCCTCTCCTGCTCGACGATCTCGAGAAGGACAGGGATCCCACGACCGCCGTCATGCACGTCGACGAAGGGGATGACCGCACAGTCGCCCTCCTCCAGGAGCGCGGGTACGTCGGCATGACCGCGGCCGGGAACAGCGTGCTGGAAATCGACCCGGCGTGGGGAGGTCTCCAGGACTACGCGGCAGTCGAGAGGAGGCGGGGCAAGCGGGTCCGGCGGGAAGTCGACGCGTTTCGCGCCTCGGGAGCCACGATCCGCGAGGTAGATGTCGCGGCGCTCGGGGCTCGGCACGCGGAGCTCCACGCGGCACATCTGCGCCGCTACGGGCACGACGCCACCGGGGCCTCGTCACGTCAGCTGATCTCGGCCATCCAGCAATGGCCCGCGGGCCGGCCGCTCGTCCTCGAGATCGTCCGCAACGGCACCGTCGACGGGTTCCTCGTGGCCTACGAGTGGGGCGGCGAGCTGTTCGCCAGCATGCTCGGAATATCGCCTGAGACGCCTTACGGGTACTTCAACCTCATCTACTACGAGCCGATCAGGCGGGCCGTCGAGGCAGGGCTGTCACGGATCCACTTCGGGCCGGGCACCTACCAGGCGAAGCGGCAGCGTGGATGTACCGTGCGGCCGCTGACGAGCTACGTCCGGGTCCCCGACCGCTGGGGAGCCACGGTCGCCCGTCTCGCTTCGCTGCTCGACGCGGCCTACCGGCGCGAGATGGGCGCGGTGGCCGGGTAGGGACGTGGAGACGCTTTCAGGACCGCCGGTCCCGGCTCTCAGCGGGGGCCGGGCCTGGCGGGCGTCGGAGAGGACGAACCTTTCCCTTCACGAGTACCGGCAATCTGCCCCGATCGGCTTCTGGGCCGTGGCTCGTCAGCGACCCGTGGGTGAGGTGTACGTCGAGGGACGGTAGTCGACCCCGGTATCGCCGTGGCGCGACCGCGGCGGCGATACCGGGACCGGCTGGTGTGCGTGCGCGACGCCGGTGCCCGGGAAACCGGGAACGCGCTGCGCGAGGAGGCGAGGGGGGCTCGTTGACCGACCTTGCACATCACCCGGCAGGAGCTCACAGGTCTCAGCGTTTCCCCAGGATGCTCGACGAAGCATCACCATCTCTATTTGTTGGGAGCAGGAGATGCATCACGCCGAACACGGGGCCGCTCGCGGGAGCGCGGGCGCCCCGGACCGCCGCAGTGACGCGCGCGCACCCGCTGCGGGCCGCGGTCCGGACGAGACCGTCTGGGGGCTGTTCGAGGCCCGGGCGGCGCGCCAGGGGAGTCGGATCGCCGTCGTGGACGGGGCGGTCGACATCGACTACGCGCGGCTGCGGGCCCGGGCCGAGGTGATCGCCGGGGAGCTGGCAGCTCGGGGCGTGGCGCCGGGGGCGCTCGTCGGCGTGTGCCTCGGCCGGACGTGGGAGCTGGTCGCAACCCTGCTGGGAGTACTGCGGGCAGGCTGCGCCTATGTGCCCATGGACCCCGCCTACCCGGCCGAACGGGTGCGCTACATGATCGAGCATTCCCGGGCGGCGTCGGTGGTCGTCGACGCCGGTACGGCGGCGCTGTGCTCGGCGGCCCCCGATCGCGTGCACCTCGACGCGGTGCCGGACCGCCCGGCGGCATCGCCTGCGGCCTGCTCGGCCGGTGATCTCGCGTACGTCATCTACACCTCGGGGTCGACCGGGAAGCCCAAGGGCGTGGCGGTGGAGCACCGCAGCGTGGTGGCGATGGCCGCGTCGATGCGCCGGCTGCTGGACGACGAGGACCTGACGGGCGTCCTGGCCGCGGCCTCGGTCTGCTTCGACCCCTCGGTGATGGAGATTCTGGGGACGCTCGTCCTCGGCGGCACGGTCGTCCTGTCCGAGAACGTGCTCGCCCTGCGCGAGCTGCCCGCAGCGCACCGCGTACGCACGGCCATCATGGTGCCGTCCGCGATGAAGGCGCTGCTCGCGGCCGGGCCGCTGCCCGGCGGGTTGCGGTGTGTGGTGCTGGGGGGTGAGGTCCTGTCCCGTTCTCTGGTGGAGCGGGTGCACGCTGATCCTTGTGCGCCGCGGGTCGTGAACGTCTACGGCCCGACCGAGGCCACCGTGTTCATCACCGCCGTCGAAGCGGGAAGCGGGCCGATCACCATCGGCGGCCCGGTCCTGGACGCGCGGGCGTACGTGCTGGACGAGTCCCTGCGGCCGGTGCCGGCCGGCACGGCGGGAGAGCTGGCTCTCGCCGGCGACCAGCTGGCCAGAGGGTACCTCCATGACGACGAGCGCACCCGGCAGAGCTTCCCGGCCCTCGCGCCGGACGGCCCGGTCCCGGAGCAGCGGATCTATCGGACCGGCGACCTGTGCCGGTGGACGGAGACAGGGGAGCTCGAGTTCCTCGGCCGCGCCGACCGGCAGGTCAAGATCCGGGGCCATCGCATCGAACTCGACGAGATCGAGGCCGTGCTGGCCTCGATGCCCGGAGTGGACGAGGCCGCGGTCGTCGCCACCACAGGCGAAGGCAAGAGCCTTCTGACGGCGTACGCGGTGAGCCGGCAGGAGTCGGTGACCGCATCGACCGTGCGCTCCCAGCTGGCCGACCGCCTGCCGAAGTACATGATCCCGCACCACGTCATGCTCTCGGCCGAGCTGCCGAAACTGCCCAACGGCAAGGTCGACCGGCTTCGGCTCCCCGCCCCCGCCCCCGCGCACCACGGCGACGAGGCGGCTCCCGAAGAGAAGGCGTGCGGCGGCGGCCCGGCCGCCTCGCGGACCGGACCCGGCCCGCTGCCCTCGCCCCACGAGCAGCGGCCCTCGGTACTGCTCGCCATGGTGACGGAGGAGGCGGCGCTGCTCCTCGGCGCCCCCGGCCCCGATGCGGTCCGGCCGGACGAGCCACTGGCCGCGCTGGGGGTCGATTCGCTGGACATCGCGGAGCTCACGGTGCGCCTGTCGCGGAGGCTGGTTACTGACCTGCCTTCATCCACCCTGGTGGAGCAGATGACTCCCAAGGAGGCCGTCGACGGGCTGCTGGCGGTGCTGGGCCGTGCTTCCCGCGGCGGCGGGGCGCGCGGGCGCCCGCAGGGTGTCGGGGCCGCGGATCGGCTCGATGTGTTCCAGGACCAGGTCCGGTCCGGGTACCCGCCGGCCTTCGCCGCCAAGGTGCCGGCCTGGTCGGCGACCGACCGGGGCGCTCTCGTACAGCACCTCCGGGGCCTCCTGGCGCGCTCGGGACTGGACCCGTACGGAAAGGTCGTCCGCACCGGAAGTGCCGAGCGGGGCGTCGTCGCCGACCCGGTGACGGGCGAGGAACACCAGTCGCTCATCTGGACCACCAACCTCTACCTCGGACTCAACCGCGACAAGGAGGTCATCGAGGAGGCACGCAGTGCGCTGGGCCGGTTCGGTACCGGGATGGGGATATCAGCGGCGGGCTCGGGGCAGACCGGCCTCCACACGGACTTCGAGCAGGAATTCGCCGCCATGGTGGGCAAGCCGGCCGCCTGCCTGTTCCCCACCGGGTTCACCGCGAGCCTCGGCGTCGTCGCCGGAATCATGGGCGATCAGGACGTCGTGGTCATGGACCAGCTCTGCCACGCCTCCCTGGTGGACGGGGCCCGCCTGAGCGGCGCGACGGTGCGGACCTTCCGGCACAACGACGCGGCCGACCTGCGGGCGGTCCTCACAGCGGAGTCCTCGCCCTACCGGACGACGCTGGTGGTGCTCGAGAGCGTGTACAGCATGGGCGAGGGGGTAGCGCCGCTGCGGGAGCTCGTGTCCGCCGCGAAGGAGTCCGGCGCGCTCGTTCTGGTGGACGAGGCGCACTCGTTCGGGCTTTACGGAGTGCGGGGGGCCGGACTGTGCGCTGCGGAAGGCGTCACCGAACAGGTTGACTTCGTCCTCACGACCCTGAGCAAGGCCCTCGGGAGCATCGGCGGTGTGGTCGCCGCCCGGGAGCAGCACATTGCCTTGCTCAGGGCGTCGGCGAGGTCGTATGTCTTCCAGGCGAACATCTCACCTGCCGACGTGGCGGCGGCTCTTGCCGCCCTGCGCAGGGTCGCGACGGGCGACGCGCTGCGGGCGAGGCTATGGGATACCGCGCACTACATGCGGAAGCGCTTCTCGGACGCCGGCTACGAACTCGGCACGGGGGACGGGCTTATCGTCACCCCCTTCTTCTCCGACGGCGCGAAGCTGCATGCGATAGCCCGAGGGCTGTTCCGTCGGGGCGTCCATGCCGCTGCCGTGAGCTACCCGATTGTCGAGCGCGGGCGGGGCCGCCTGAGGTTCATCTGCTCGGCGTCCCATACCCGAGCGGACGTCGACGAGACGCTGCGGGCCCTGAACGACGCCGAGACGGAAGCCGCGACAGTTCCCACGTGGCACGGTGACACGGAGCCGCGGGAGGAGAGGGACGAGGAGTCCATACGATGCGACGTGGCGAACTGGGCTGACGCGTTGACGACCTACCTGGAATCAGTCCTGGTCGAGCTTCCCGCACCGGCACCACATCTCGTGGTCACGATCGTACTGCCAGGGGCCAAAGAGGATCTTGCAGTCCGGATCAACGAACACGGGGTCACCCGAGAACCCGACAGCACCGTCGCGACGTCTTCCTGTTCGCTTCACCTCACCGACGATGAGGCAGCAGTCGCACTGTGCTCACGGAACGTGGAGAGTCTGCTGGAGAGCGTGATCGCGGGCACCTGCGTGCTCACCGGCCATACACAGCCGTTCGTCTGGCTCATCGGACGACTCAGCGACTGGCAGAGTTCGACGAGTGGCGCGTGAGGAACGAGGTGTGAGCTGACCCGGTTCGGGGCGCGCGGCGTGGGAGGGGCCACAGACGACGAGAAAACCGGAGAGCGACGAGACCACCGCGTCGATCATGATGCCGGCGTCCCCCCGGGTACGCACCACGGTGACCGACTCCTGGGCTTCCGCGAAGAGCACTCCTCGGCTACGCCTGGGTGAACAACTCGATCGCCCCGGCCACGACGGGCAGCCCCTGAGCCGACCCTCAGCCTGCGGCACCCTCAGCCCGCCGACAGGGCTCACCCGCTACACTGGCGGCGGTGCGCAGCCTCCCACGGGCAGCGTGCTGCCACAGCTCCGACGGAAGATCGTATGGGACCTTGCGGACACCACGGCAATTTCCCACACGTTTTCCCACAGAGCCCGGCCTTCGTAGCTCAGGGGATAGAGCACCGCTCTCCTAAAGCGGGTGTCGCAGGTTCGAATCCTGCCGGGGGCACAAGCGAAAAGGCCACCTGGGAACGTTCCCAGGTGGCCTTTGACATACACCGGGCCCATCCACCAGGTCCAGGCTCATCGGACCACGCCGCGACCGGCGACGCGACACCGATCACCACATGACGGACGGCTCTCCGGTCGGCCGAGTGGTTCGCGTACTCGCCCGTCTGCGGCGGCTGACTCCGGCCCGCCCCTTCCACCGGCCGCCACCGTGAGTGGCTCCCGTCCCAGCACCCTCATCCGGGGACGTTCGCGTCTGCCGCCGGGATGCGGCGGTGGATGTCCGTCAGCAGGTCGCGCATCGCCAGGTGGAAGATCTCGGCCTGGTGGTCGCCCAGGAACGAGGTGTGCCCGAACACCTCCAGGACGACGAGGCCGTGCATGTGGCCCCATCCGCTGAGGAGGAGCGCGGTCGCCTGCGGTGGCAGGGCCGCCAGGCCGTCCGGTGACAGCTGTTCCAGATGGGCGCGGAACGGGGGCGACAGCGTGAGCGTGTCCGCTGCGGCCAGTTGCTCCGGGGTGAAGTCGCCGAACAGGACGCGTTGAAAGGCCGCGCTCATCTGCTGCATCGCCCGGGTGGTCGGGCCGCCGACGGGTGCCGCATAGCTCCGCAAGGGTGTCCCGTACAGGAGTTGGAACCGCTCGGGGTGGGAGACGGCCCACTGGCGGTAGCCCTCGGCCGCGATCACGAAGCCTGGTACGGACGGGTCGGGCGGGGTGGCGTCGGCGGCGGTCTGTACGGCGGTGGCCAGGTCCTCGTACGCCTTGGCTATGAGCACCGTGACCAGGGCGTTCCGGTCGGGGAAGTAGTGGTAGAGCGCCTGCACGCTCATGCCGAGGCTCCGGGCCACCGCGCGCAGGGACAGGGCGGCGGAGCCGTGTTCGGTGATGTGGAGCTCGGCGGCATTCACGATCTCCTGGGTGGCGACGGCCCGGCGTCGCTGTCGCAGGGAGGGCGGAGCCGACGGGTGTTCGTCTGCGGGCACGCGCCCGAGCCTACGGCGGACCCGGCCGTACCGGGAGGCCTCGGCGACCGCCTGCCCGAGAAGCCTGCCGCCTGCCCGGGAAGCCTGCCGCCTGCCCGGGAAGCCTGTCGACCGGCGGGAATTCTGCCGACCGGCCGGGAATCCTCCGGGCCGCCCGAAAAAACTGACAGTGTCAGGTAAATCTCGCACTGCTCAACAACTCCTGTCCTCACTAACGTCGTTCACGGCGACGAAGCGTGCGACACCGCACCCCTCCCTGGTGGAGAAGGCTCCGCGGGGCACTGCCCCGGCTCCCCTGTGCACCGGGCAGACACACGTCGTTCTCACCGTTGGAGGCAAAGGAGATGTGGCGTGTTTGAACGCTTGGCCGAACTGGCGATTCGCCGTTCCCGGTCGGTACTCGTCGTGGCCGCTGTGGCCTTGGTGCTCATGGGCGCGGTCGGCGCGGGCGCGTTCGGCAAGTTGCTCGGCGGGGGCTTCGACGACCCGTCGTCCCCGTCCTCCCGGGCCGCGGTGGTCATCGACGAGAAGTTCGGGGGAGAGACGAACCTGGTGCTGCTGGTCAGTGCCGACGACGGCTCCGTCGACTCCCCCGCCGTACGGCGGAGCGGGGAGCGCCTGGTCGCCGGCCTCAAGGAGGAGAAGGGGCTGGCCAATGTCGTCTCGTACTGGGACACCGGCAGCCCGGACCTCCGTTCCGAGGACGGCCGCGAAGCCATGGTGCTCGCCCATGTGACGGGCGACGAGACGACGCGGCAGGAGAACGCCCAGCAGGTCATCGACGTCTACACCGGCGCGCAGGACGGTGGCCTCACGGTCCGGGCCGGAGGCGGTGCGGCCGTGGGCAGCGATCTGTCGACTCAGGTCGTCGACGATCTGATCCTGGCCGAGGCCATCGCCATACCGCTCACCCTCGTCCTGCTCCTGTTCGTCTTCGGCAGCGTGGTCGCGGCCCTGCTGCCGCTGGTCATCGCCGTCATCGCCATCCTCGGCTCGTTCGCCCAGCTCTCCCTGCTCGGCAGCGTCACCGATGTCGCCAACACCGCGACCAACCTCACCACCGCCCTGGGCCTCGGACTCGGCATCGACTACGCCCTGTTGATGGTCAGCCGCTTCCGGGAGCAGCTGTCGGCCGGCGCGAGCGTGGACGACGCCGTCCGGTCTACGGTGAGCACCGCGGGCCGCACCGTCGCGTTCTCCGCCGCGACCGTGGCGGCGGCCCTCGGGTCACTGCTGGTGTTCCCCCAGTACTTCCTCCGCTCGTTCGGCTTCGCGGGAGTCGGTGTCGTCGCCGTCGCCGCCGTCAGCACGCTGTTCGTGATGCCGGCCCTGTTCGTCGTCCTGGGGCACCGCGTCAACAGCGGCCGGCTGCCGTGGGCGAAGCGGGGGCACGTCGATGAGCGGACCCCCCTGTGGGGGCGGCTGGCCCGCACCGTCATGCGCCGGCCCGCGATCACCGCCCTGCCCGTGCTCGCCGTGCTGCTGCTGGCGGCGAGCCCGCTGCTCGGCATCGCCTTCGGCACCCCGGACGAGCGCGTGCTGCCCGAGGGCGCCGAGAGCCGCCAGGTCGCCACGGCGCTGCGGGAGAACTTCGACGGCAGCGAGGAATCGGCCCTGCATGTCGTCATCGACCAGCCGGTGGCCGAGGCCCCGTTGGCGTCGTACGCGGCCGGACTGTCCGGGCTCGACGGCGTCGTACGCGTCGAGACCGGTTCGGGAAGCTATGCCGGGGGAGAGTCCACCGCCACCGGCCCCGGGAACCCCGCCCTCGGCCGGCCCGACGCGCAGCGGATCACCGTGGTGAGCGCTCTGGAACCGAAGTCGGACGCGGCGCAGAGCCTGGTGAAGGAGGTGCGTGCGACCGATCCGCCCGCCGGGGCGAGTCCGCTGGTGGGCGGTACCGACGCCCAGCTGGTCGACTCCAGGACCTCCATCGGCGACCGGCTGCCCATCGCCGTGGCCCTGATCGTCGTCACCACCTTCGTCCTGCTCTTCCTCTTCACCGGCAGCGTCGTGCAGCCCCTGCGGGCCCTGGTCCTCAATGTCGTCAGTCTCGCGGCGACCCTCGGCGTGATGACCTGGATCTTCCAGGACGGCGCCTTCTCCTCCCTGCTCGGCTTCACGGCCCAGCCGATGGAGATGTCGATGACCGTCCTGATGTTCTGCATCGCCTTCGGTCTCTCCATGGACTACGAGGTGTTCGTCACCAGCCGGATCAAGGAACTCCACGATCTCGGCGAGGACAACGAGTCCGCCGTGACCCACGGCCTCGGCCGCACCGGGCGCATCGTCAGCGCGGCGGCGCTCCTGCTCGCGGTGAGCTTCTTCGCCTTCGGCACGGCCGAGATCAGCTTCATGCAGATGTTCGGCCTGGGCAGCGGGCTGGCCATCCTCATCGATGCCATAGCCGTACGCGGTGTGCTCGTCCCCGCCGCGATGCGGCTGCTCGGCCGGTCCGCCTGGTACGCGCCCGGCCCCCTGCGCAGGTTCCACGACCGGTTCGGGCTCAGTGAGAGCGCGCCCGGGGCGGTTCCGGCGCCCGCGCCCGCACCCGCCGTGAACGCGCCGCGCGTCAAGGACTCGACGGGGGTCTGACCCGCGCACCGGAGTGGTCGGTGAGGATCTCGGCGATCACGTGCGCCGCGATCCTCGCCATCACCGGGTTCGTGTCCCGGTAGTGCGCGAGCTCCATCAGGGCGATGGACAGCGCCCAGCCCCGCCCCCGTGACCAGGTGGCGTCGTCGGCCGCGACCGCCGTACGGAACGTCTCCCTGGCCCCGTCCGTCAGCAGGTACCAGGCCGCGATCAGGTCGACGGCGGGATCGGCGAGACCGGTGCAGCCGAAGTCGATGACCGCGGTGAGGCGGCCCTCCGCGACCAGCACGTTGCCCGGCTGGAGGTCCCCGTGCACCCAGACGGGCCGGTCCGTGAAGGGTTCCGCGGCCAGCGCCTCGTTCCAGGCGGCGGTGGCGCTCGCCCGGTCCAGGACCCCGCCCAGGGCCGCGAGCGTCTCAGTCGTCTCCGTATCGCGGGAGGCCAGAGGTTCGCCGCGGCAGGCGGGCGGGGCGTCCGCCGGGTCGATCCCGCGCAGCGCCAGCACGAACTCCGCGAGATCGGCCGCGAGCAGTTCGGAGGCCGAAGAGCCGTCACCGGGCCCCGGGTTCGTCCCGTCCAGCCAGGTGCAGACCGACCAGGGCCGGGGGAAGGCCTCGTCCGGAACCCCCTGGGCCAGCGGGAGCGGTACGGGGAACGGCAGCCGCGATGCCAGCAGGGGCAGCCACCGGTGCTCCGTCGCCACATCCGCCGCACTGCCCTCGGTGCGGGGCAGCCGTACGGCCTTGTCGGCGCCCAGGCGGTAGATCGCGTTCGCGGTCCCGCTCGCGCCGGCCGCCTCCACGGGCAGGTCCGCCCAGTGCGGGAACTGGGCGGCGATCAGGCCGCGTACGAGCGACGGTTCAGTGATCATGCGCTGATCGAACCAGGTGGCCCCGGCGCACACAACGGGTTCCCCGCCGTACCGGAGAAAAGCCGGTGCGGCGCGGCGTCCCCGTACGAGAGGATCTGCGGCCATGACCCGCCCGCCGCGCACCCTCGTCCTCCCGCCCCGGCTCACCGCCTCCGCCCGGACGCTGCGTGCCGCCGCGCTGCGGCGCGGGCTGCGCATCGTGGAGGCGACGGCCTCCGCCGTACCGGAGGGGCTGGGCGGCCCCGGGTGGGCGGGGTGGCCGGAGGGGCCGGAGGGTGCGGGGCCGACAGCGTCCGCCGCCCGCACTGGGGGCGCCGTCGGCACTGAGGGCGAAGGAGGGCCCGCCGTGCATCTGCACGCCGGGCCCTCCTTCGCCGACGTCGTGGCGCCCGCGCTCGGGATCGCCCTCCTGGAGGCACCCGCCGACTGGCTCGCGCGGCTCCCTTGGGCGCTCACCCGGCGGGAGATCCGGGCGATGCCGATCGACGAGGCGTACCGGCTGCGACGCCCCGCCTTCGTCAAGTCGCCCAACGACAAGAGCATTCCGGCGCTCGTGTACGCGGACGGGTCCCGGCTGCCCGGACCGGATGCCGTGGACCCGGCGACCGTCGTGCTGGTGAGCGACGTGATGACGTTCGCCGTCGAGTACCGGCTCCACCTGCTCGACGGGGCCGTCCACGCGGCCGGGCAGTACGCCGAGTCCGGCCGGCTCCGGCTCGGGCCGGCGGACGGCGACGCGCTCGCCTTCGGGCGGGAGGTCCTCGCGGCCGCCGGGGAGACCCTGCCGTCCGCGATCGTCGTCGACGCCGGCCGGGACGACGAGGGCCGATGGGCCGTGATCGAAGCCAATGCCGCCTGGGCGAGCGGGTGTTACTCGGCCGACCCGGACCGGGCCCTCGACACGGTCCTCCGCGCCGCCGGACCCGCCACGGGCCTGTCGCCGCGCGACCGCGGCTTCGTGCGGTAGCCGGGCAGCCCCTTCCGGACAGCGCGCCTCGGCGTCCGCCGCCGCAGTGTCAGCTGGTCATGGCAGGACACCGGGCGGGACACCGAACGGAACACCAGGGGGTCAGCTCAGTTCCTCGGGGCAGGGCGTGCCCGGCTGGAGCTGGTAGGGGGCCGCCAGCCGGTACACGCCCGGTCGCGGCGCGAGGAGTTCGGTCCACTCGTCGCCGTACGGGCCCTCCTCGACCTTGTTCAGGCAGCCGTTGGTGTTGAGATAGGTCTTCGGCGCGGTCTCGTCCGCCTCCGACCGCGCCTTCGACTCCTCGGTCTCCGACGGGCGCTCCACGCTCTTGCCCTCCTCGTCGACGAGGGCGAGCCAGCGCGTGTACGGGATGCGGATCAGCACCCGGCCCGCCGACTTCACGGTGATCGTCAGCTCATCCGCGCCCGCCCGTTCCACCGTCGCGGGCGGGTCGGCGAGCGGCACCGGGTCCAGGACCCGGAAGAGCTTCCAGTTGGCGTCGCCCCAGATCTGGCGCAGGTACGGCTGCCCCTGCTCGACCAGCTCCGCCTCCTGGATCGCCCCGTTGTCCGGCCGGTCCTTGGGCAGCACCACGTAGTGCACGGCCCAGCGGTCCAGCCACTCCCGGTAGTTCACCGGGTCGAGCGTGTCGTCGTAGAAGAGGGGGTTGCGCTTCATGTCCGCCTGGCGGTTCCAGCCGCGCGCCAGGTTGACGTACGGGGCGAGCGCCGATGACTCGCGGTGACTGCTCGCGGGCACCACCTCGACCCGGCCGCGCTCCGCCTCCACCTGCTGGAGCTGGTTGAGCAGCGGGGCCAGTTCCCGGTTCCAGGACGCGGCGGGCGCGGTCCGGACGATGTCGTCGACGCCCTTGAACCCGATCCAGAAGTTGAGGCCCACGAAGGCCAGGACCAGGGCGTACCAGCGGCGGCTGCGCGGCACCGCGTACGGCAGGGCCGCGAGCAGCGCCACCCCGGCGAACAGCATCGCCATGCGCGTGATGTTCGACCCGATCTGCGAGTCGATGACGTACGTGAGCAGCGTGCCGATCCCGTAGACGGCGGCGGCGGTGCGGACCGTGCTCCAGTCGCGCGGTACGAGGACGTACACGAGGACCGCGAAGATGAACGGCAGCGACAGCGTCCCGAGCGACATCGGCTGCGTACCGGAGAACGGGAAC
This sequence comes from Streptomyces sp. NPDC026589, assembly GCF_040638385.1. Taxonomy (NCBI): domain Bacteria; kingdom Bacillati; phylum Actinomycetota; class Actinomycetes; order Kitasatosporales; family Streptomycetaceae; genus Streptomyces; species Streptomyces sp. NPDC026589. The sequence continues at coordinate 66,817 of NZ_JBEZYG010000024.1, read as the reverse complement.
AGCCAGGATGACAGCCCCACCACGGCCACCGGTGCGAGCCCGATCGCGTACGCGCCGGGGCGTCGTTTGTGGAGGAACAGCGCCGCCGCGACGACGCCGAGGAAGAGTCCGGCGACGGGGCTGGACGCGGTGGCGAGCGCGGCGAGCGGGGCGGCGACGCCTGCCTTGGCCCACCGCTTGTACCGCCAGCGGTAGGGCCAGCAGAACACAGCGGCCACCGCGCCGACGGCGAACATCATGCCGAGCCCGAAGGTCACCCGGCCCGACAGCGCGTTGCACAGGAACGCGAAGACCCCGGCGAGCGAGCAGGCCAGCGGATTGCGGACGGCCGGGACCCGCACGAGGATCAGCGCGGTCAGCGTGGAGGAGACCGTGCCGACGATCATCATCGTCGTACGGACGCCGAGCAGCGACATCAGGTAGGGCGAGACCACGCTGTACGAGACGGGGTGCATGCCCCCGTACCAGGCCAGGTTGTACGCCGTGCCGGGGTGCCGGCCCACGAACTCGGCCCAGGCGTCCTGCGCGGCGATGTCGCCGCCCGTGTTGGCGAAGAAGAAGAACCAGAGGAGGTGGGCGACGGCGGCGGCGGCCGTCGCGACGGTGACGGGGTGCCGCAGCAGGCGACGGGCCCTGGCTGACGACGGCTCAGGGCCCGCGGGGCCCTCTGCGGGGCCCGCGGGCCCGGGAGCCCCTGCGGCCGTGGAGGAATCACCTGCGACCGTGGAGGGGTCGGAGGAACCGGAGGAACCGGAGGACTCAAGGGGAGTCGGAGTCTTTGGGGACTCCGACGCCGGAAACTCCGGGACGCGGGGGGACGGCACGCGAACGTGCAGGGCGTCGCCCCCGGCCCCCGTGGTCTCGTCCGTCTCGCGGCCGGGCTTCGGCTCCGCGGTGGTCATTACGGCTCTCCCCGTCCTCCGCCGGCCCCGTACCTCTTCAAGGACGCGTCCCAGCGTCCCTGAGTTGTCCGGGGACGCTAACACGTACCCCCTGCACGTATCTCTGTCATATACGGGGAGGGGCGGCCCACAGCGTCGCCCGCCCCTCCCCCGCTCCGGTGTCTCAGCCGATCCTGGCCAGCTTGTCGCCGAAGGCCGGCTCGGTCAGATCGCTCTGCAGCACCACCGGGGCCGTGACCTTTCCGGTGCCGGTGCCCACGGTCACCATGCCGACCTCGCTCCCGGCCTTCGCGGCGTGGTCGATGCCCTTGCCGTTGTCCGTGACCTTCAGCTCGACCTCCAGGCCCGACCAGCCGACCGCCTTGAGGTTCTTGGTGGCGATCACCGGGGTCTGTCCGCCGAATCCGTTGTCCACGTACCCGACGACATCGCCCTTCTTCACCACCGTCGCCGAGGTCGGGGCCTCCTGTGCGTCCTTGATCAGCTTCAGGCTGTTCTGGAGGGACAGCTCCAGACTGTCGTAGACCCTGCCGGTGCCGGCCTGCTGGCCCATGACCGCTCCGTAGATCCACAGCAGCTTGCCGTCGACCTTGGTGTTCGCGGACCAGAGCAGGTTGCCGCCCGCCGGGGTGGAGGACCCGGTCTTGATGCCGCTCACGCCCGGCTGCAACAGGAGGTTGTTGTTGTTGTAGATCTTGCCGTCTATGCCCTCGATCTCGATCTCGGGCATGTCCACGATCTTCCTGAAGACCTCGTTGCGCATGACCGCCTGCGCCAGCTTCAGCTGGTCGGTGGCGGTGGAGACCGTGGTCTTCTCCAGCCCGCTCGGGTCCGTGTACGTCGACCCGGTCATGCCGAGCTCCTTGGCCGCGTCGTTCATCTTGTCGATGAACGCGTCCTCGGAACCCGCGTCCCAGCGGGCGAGCAGCCGCGCCGCGTTGTTCCCCGAGGGGATCATCAGCAGCTGGAGCATCTGCCGCTGACTGAGCTTCTGCCCCTTGGTCAGCGGGGCCGTCGACTCGTCGGGCCGCTTGGACTCGTCCTCGGCCTTCTGGTCGACGGTGATCGTCTCGCCCTCCTCGTCACCCTTGAGGGGGTGTTCCTGGAGGATCACGTGGGCGGTCATGACCTTCGCGACGCTGGCGATCGGGGCCGGCTTCTGCGCGCCCTCGGAACCGAGCGATCCGACGCCGTCGATCATCACGGCCGACTGCCCCTGGCCCGGCCAGGACAGCTTCGTCTCACCGCCTTCGAAGGTGTACGTCGGCTTCGCCGTGAGCTCCAGCGTGGGCTCCGGCAGCGGGCGCATCACCTGCACGATCGCAAAGACGATCAGCAGGAGGAGTACCAGCGGGGTCCAGATCTTGACCCGCCGGACGGCGGTCCGGACCGGCGTCTCCGGCGGCGGCGGGGTGTTCGTCAGCTCGGCGAGCAGGTCGAGCGGCGGTCTCGGCGGCAGCGGCTGCTGCCGGGTCCGCTCGGCCGCCGCCCAGGACGGTGCGGCGGGCGCCCCGGACCCTGCCTCGGGGCCGGCTCCCGACTCCGGGTCGCGGGGGGCGGGGGCGGACCGTACGTCGTCGGAGCGCAGCGGCACGAACGTGCTCGTGCGCTCCGCCTCGCTCTCGGGCTTGCTCTCCGGCTTGCCCCCGGGGCGGGCCTCGCTCGGCGGGAGCTTCAGCGCGGTCGTCGCCTGGTCGACCCGGTCGGTCGCGCCGACCGGCTTGACCGCCTTGAAGATGGCGGTGGGCTGATCGATTCCTCGCAGGTCGGAGGCGTCGGACGCGCTGTCCGGCTCGGCGTCGGCCTTCGGTACGGGCGTGGAGTCGGTCGCGGATTCGGTCGTGGCGGTGGGCGTGGATGCGGGCGGGCCGGCGGGCGTGGGGCCGGCCTTCGGCTCGTCGTCGGGCTCGCCCTTCGGCTCCGGCTCCGCGTCCGCCGCGTCCCCGTCCGCCTCGGGCTCCGCCTTCGGCTCGTCTTTCGCGGAGGGTGCGTCCTCGGCGTCGGACACGGACGCGGACGCGGCACCGGAGTCCGCGTCGTCCTCGGGGTCCGCCGCGGGCTTGCCCTCGGCATCGGCATCGACCCACGCGGCCACCGCGGCACGCAGCCGACCGTCCCCGGCATCGGCATCGGCCACCGCCTCTGTGCCGGGCGCCTCCGCGTCGGGCACCTCCGCGTCGGGCACCTCCGTGCCGGACGCCTCCGCGCCCGTGTCCGGGCTCGTGCCGCCCTCGGCGGCTCCCGTGCCCTCCGAAGGCGCGTCGGCCTCCCCAGGCGCCGTGGAGGCCGTCACAGGCGCGCTCTCCGGCTCGGCGGCGGCCTCCGCGTCGGACGCGGCCCCCGAACCGGCCTCGGAATCGACGTCCGGCTCGGACGCGGTCTCCGGCTCGGACGCGGTCTCCGGCTCACGCACCGCGGCAGGGGACTCCTCCCCGGGCTCGCGCCGGGCGGCGTCCTCCGGAAGCCGGGGACGGAAGACAGCGGTAGCCGTGTCGGACGTGGCGCCCGAACCCACGCCCGTATCCGCGTTCCCGCCCGCATCCGCGTCCGGGTCCGGGTCCGCGCCGGGGTCACGGAACACGGCGAAGCGCGGGTCGCGTTCCTCCGCAGCCGTCCCCGACGACTTCTGCTGCTCCGTTTTGTCGGGGAACTCGCCCGCCACCGATGCCTCCTCGTGCGCTGCGGGGTCACCCCGCGCTGTCCGAACCATCTACCAGTGTCCTGTGTGAACCCCTGGCCGAGCTGCTAGACGAGAACGACATACCTACTGGTTCCCTTGCAAAGCAGGCAGGCGCTCTCGACAGACCAATGTGAGAGGGGTCACCCTGTCAGACATCCACGCGGGGAGGCATGGATGGGCAGGAGCCGCAGAACAATCCCGGAGGAGCTTTTGCTGCTCGCTCTGGACCCGACCACGGGTACCACAGCGCAGCCGCAGTCGCTCGACCTCGGCCTGGCCGGGGCACAGCTAGTGGAGCTGGCTCTGGCAGGACGGATAGCCCCTGACGGGGATCGTATCGCCGTGGTGATGCCACGGCCGACCGGAGATCCGACTCTGGACTCCGCACTGGAGCTGCTGCGCCGTCGTGGCAGCCCGGTTCGGGCGGTCCACTGGATCGGCGGGCCCCGCCTGGGGCTGCGCCAGATCTATCTCGCTCATCTGGAGCGGTGCGGCATGGTTCATGCCGTGGCGGGCCAGATGTGCGGAGTGCTGCCGACGACTCGCTACCAAGCGACGGAGACGGCGATCAGCCGGGACATAAGGAACCGGCTGGACAGCGCGATCCGTACCGGCGTACCGCCGGACCCACGGACCGCGGCGCTCGCCGCACTGGCCCACGCGGTCGGACTCGGCAAGCATCTGTACCCCGGGAACGAGGGGCGCTCTTCGCGCTCCCGGCTCCGGGACCTGATCAGGCACGACCCGATGGGCGGACTCGTGGCGCACGCCGTGATGGACGTCCAGAACGGTGTGGCCGTCCAGCCGCGCCGTACGCAGCAGGCAGCGGGCCTCCCGTTGCAGCAGCAAGCACAGGCCCGTCGTGGCAGCATGGCGCACACCGCCGCCGGCTGACCGCACGGACCTGAGAACAGCACAACGCCGTACCGTCGTCCGTCGTCACAGGACCCGGTCCGGGAGCCGCACCACGCACGGGGCAGCCGGTAGTCACCACCACCGGCTGCCCCGTGCGCTTGCGCGCCCTCCCGCACACCGGTGCGTGCGCCCCCGCGCCCCGCGTGTGGCCGTTTCCCAGCGCGGCCGGGGCAAGGGGTGGCAATCTGCTGAGCAGTAGATACGCACAGCTACATAGCCGGAGGTGCCGTTTCCGTGCCGTCCAACGTCAATCCCACTGTCAGGCGTCGCAGGCTGGGCCAGGAATTGCGCCGCCTGCGCGAACTCAAAGGCATGACGGCCGAAGAAGTGGCGGAGCGGCTGCTGGTCTCGCAGTCGAAGATCAGCCGCCTGGAGAACGGCCGCCGGTCCATCAGCCAGCGCGATGTACGCGACCTCTGCGGGGTGTACGAGGTCGAGGACCACCGCATCGTCGACTCGCTGATGCAGATGGCGAAGGACTCCCGCCAGCAGGGCTGGTGGCACGCCTTCGGCGACATCCCGTACAGCGTCTACATCGGTCTGGAGACCGACGCGGAGTCGCTGCGGGTCTACGAGCCCCAGATGGTCCCGGGCCTGCTCCAGACCCGGGCGTACGCCGAGGCGCTGATCAGCGGAGCGCTTCCCGAGGCCCCTCCGTCGGACATCGAGAAGCGGGTCAACGTACGGTCGCGACGGCAGGACCGGGTCAACGCGCCGGAGAACCCGCTGCGGCTGTGGGCCGTGATCGACGAGTCGGCTCTGCGCCGGGTGGTCGGCGACAAGCAGGTGATGATCGAGCAGCTGGAGCACCTCGTCGAGCAGTCCCACCTGCCGCACGTCACCGTGCAGGTCCTGCCGTTCGACATGGGCGCGCACCCGGGCATCAACGGCCAGTACGCGATCCTGGAGTTCCCGGACGCCGCGGACTCCAGCGTCGTCTACATCGAGGGCGTCACGAGCGACCTCTACCTGGAGAAGGCGAACGACGTGCAGCGCTACAGCGTGATGTACGAACACCTGCGGGCGCAGGCGCTGAACGTGGAGCAGACCCGGGAGTTCATCAGCAAGATCGCGAAGTCGTACACCAGTTGACGCGTCGGAGCCGGCGCGTCGGGTGCGAGCCCTTCCGGGAATGAGTGGGCGGCGGGATGATACACCGCCGCCCACTCTTCACAGCAGGCCTACCGAGGAAAGACCACCCGGTCGAGTGAACGGCCATCTCATGGACGGGGCTTGGCGAGTAGCGTCGATCACGCCAATCGGAATCAGGTTGGTGCGACCCACCCAACTCTCTGAACCGGAGTGAACATGGCAATTCTTCAGGGTGCTACGGACCAGTGGACGAAGTCGTCGTACTCCGGGGGCAACGGCGCGTGCGTCGAGGTCAAGTCCCCGGTCGCGCTGTCCATCGCCGTACGTGACTCGAAGGCCCCCGAGGGCCCCTCGCTCGCCTTCGTCCCCGGTGCGTGGAACGCGTTCGTGCGCGACGTCGCCACGGGCACGGTCAACGCCTGACCTCGCACCACACGCACGACGCCCCACCCCGCACCACACGCACCACCCCGCGCCACCGCACCACCTGATGGAGCCCTCTCGACCGGTTCGCCGTCCTGGCCGAGGGGGCTCGGCACGATCCGGGGCCGTCCCGCGGCGTCACCGCAGCCGGTCGACGTACCGGTCCGTCCCCGGCACGGTCGGCACGAACGGCGCGACCAGCTCGACCCGCCCGAGACCCGTCTCCGCGACCGCCGCGTCCAGGCCGGTGAAGCACTCCTCCCAGCGGCTCCGCGGATCCTCCTGGAGGAACCACAGCAGCGTCAGCCGGATGTCGACCCCCTCGACCTGCTTCACGTACGTCATCCGGTCACCGGGCAGGGGCGTCGGCCGGAAGACCGTGACCATGGCCGCGGGCGACCCCTTCAGCCGCTTCGGGAGATGGCGCGAGCGCAGCCATTCCAGCAGCTCCGCCCGCTGTTCGGGCCCCTCCGCGTCGACGACCTGGAGGACGAGGCCCGCGTACGGGTGGTCGAGCGCGTGGAAGTCCCGGGGGCCGGCGGCCCCGTCGCGGTAGACGGTGGCCTCGTGGTCCTGGAAGGCCGTGAACACGTGGGTGCGGTCCTGGTAGACCCGGCCGTCCCGGTTCAGCCGCTTGTTGATGGCGACGGTCCACTTCATGTGGTCGTCGTAGCGCCCCTCGGTCACCCAGTACGTCGACAGGTAGCACCCCGCGCCGACCGGCCGGGCCACCGCCGACTCCTCCGGATACCGCAGCTCCTGGAGGTCCTTGGTGGCCACCCAGCGCCGCCCGGCGAACATCCACGGCATCGCCGTCGCACCCGCGTAGTAGTGGTCGTCCTCGTACCAGCGGTTGTACGCGTACTCATGGCCCGGATGCGGTTCGACCATGGTGATCAGGGCGTGCCCCGGGCGCACCCCGTACGGCCCCGCCCCCGCCAGCTCCGCGTACCGCTCGCTCCCCGTACCCCCGCCGCTGCCCGTGCCCACCCTCCCCCTGCCGCTGCTCCCCGTACAGGCGCCATCGGCCATCACCCTGCCCGCCTTCCTCTTCCGTCCTCTTCCGTCCTCTTCCATCGGCTCCCGCCTCCCCCTACTCTGACGGTCCGTCAGATGAACTTCCAGGGCCGGGAGGCGCCGATGTTGCTCGCGGGGAAGACCGTCATCGTGTCGGGCGTCGGGCCAGGACTCGGGCACCAGGTCGCTGCGAACGTCGTCCGGGACGGTGGGCGCGCGGTGCTCGGGGCGCGTACGGCGGCGAATCTGGCCAGGTCGGCGGCGGAGATCGACCCGGAGGGCCGGCACACGGCGCACCTGGCGACCGACATCACGGACGAGGCGCGGTGCGAGGCGCTGGCGGCCCTGGCGGTGGAGCGGTTCGGGGGGATCGACGCGGTGGTTCACGTCGCCGCCCGGGACAGCTACTTCGGCGGACTTGAGGACGCGGACTTCGCCACGTGGCAGTCGGTCATCGACGTGAACCTCCTGGGCACGCTACGGATGACCCGGGCCTGCCTGCCCGCTCTCAAGGAGCGGGGCGGCTCGGTGGTGGTGATCGGCACGCAGTCCGCGGTGGCCGCGCCCTCCCAGGTGTGGCAGGCGGCGTACGCGGCGTCCAAGGGGGCGCTCACCTCGGCGATGTACTCGCTCTCCCGGGAGCTGGGCCCGGACCGGATCCGGGTCAACGCGGTGCTGCCGGGCTGGATGTGGGGGCCGCCGGTACAGGCGTACGTCCGGTTCACCGCGGGCTCCGAGGGCGTACCCGAGTCCGAGGTCCTGGCCCGGCTCACCGAACGGATGGCGCTGCCGGAGCCGGCCACGGACGGGGACGTGGCGGAGGCGGTCACCTTCCTGGTCTCCGACCGGGCCCGGGCGATCACCGGCCAGTCGCTGCTGGTCAACGCGGGCGAGCTGATGCGCTGACGCACGCGCCGCCCAGCTCGCGCCGGCGCCCCCGGCCGCCCGCCCTCGCCCCCTCGCGCCGCTTGCGCCACTCGCACCCGAGGCACCCTCCCTCTCGACTTCTCGGCCGCACGGGACCCGCATCCCGTGCGGCCTTCGCGCGTCGCCGCGTACTCCCTGACCTTCTCTGCATCTTCTCTGCACAGCCTGACGAAGTGCCCGCCCATCGTGTGGTAGCGGTCATGTTCGCGACAACGCCCCGCAAGGTCAAGAACGAGTAAAATTGTTCGCCTCACTGACTTGCGTTCACATCTATGACCACCTGTCGGCCTTGACCGAGTGCCCTCACAGGGGGTTCAATCCCCGAAGTCCCCGCTCCCGCAAGGGGACGCCGCTGAACGGCCGTACCGACGAAGTGCGTTCCCGTTCATAAGGCGGACCCCTGGAGGGGGACATGAACAGTCTCGACTGGGCTGTACTCATCGGCTACTTCGGCGTGATGGTCGCGATCGGACTCTGGTCGCACAAGCGCGTGGACAACGTCAGCGACTTCTTCACGGCAGGCGGCAAGATGCCGTGGTGGCTGTCGGGCATCTCGCACCACATGTCCGGCTACAGCGCGGTGATGTTCACCGGCTACGCCGGCATCGCTTACCAGTACGGGATCACGTCCTTCGTGACCTGGTCACTGCCCATCGCCATCGGCATCTTCATCGGCGCGAAGCTCTTCGCGCCCCGGCTGAACCGGCTGCGCTCGCGGCTCCACGTCGCCTCGCCGCTGGAGTACCTCAAGAACCGCTACAACATCCAGACCCAGCAGGCGCTCGCCTGGTCGGGGCTGCTGCTGAAGATCGTGGACGTCGGCGCCAAGTGGGCGGCCATCGCCACCCTGTTGTCCGTCTTCACCGGGCTCTCCATCACCCAGGGCATCCTGATCACCGGGGTCGTCACCGGGATCTACTGCACCGTCGGCGGGTTGTGGGCCGACGCCCTCACCGAACTGGGCCAGTTCATCATCCAGTTGTTCGCCGGGCTGGCGATGCTGTTCGCCGTGATGAGCGAGCTCGACGGTTTCGCCACCCTGTGGACGGTCTGGGACGATCTCCCGGAAGGGCACGCGGACCCGACCGCCGGCCCGTACACGGTGACGTTCCTGATGGCGTTCCTGTTCATCAAGACGTTCGAGTACAACGGCGGCATGTGGAACCAGGCCCAGCGGTACATGGCGACCGACTCGGCCGCCTCCGCCACCCGGTCCGCCCGGCTGTCGGCGATCCTGTGGTTCGTCTGGCCGCTGGTGCTCTTCTTCCCGATGTGGGTCGCCCCACTGCTGGTCGACGCGCAGAAGCCGGACGCCTCCGACAGCTACGCCCTGATGACCGAACAGCTCCTGCCCCACGGCCTGTTGGGCCTGGTCATCGTCGGCTTCTTCTCCCACACCATGGCCATGTGCTCCTCCGACGCCAATGCCATCGCGGCCGTCTTCACCCGGGACATCGCCCCGACGCTCTCGAAGGCGGCACGCGGCTGGAACGAGCGTGCCGGGCTGATCGCGGCCCGCTGGACCACCGTGGCCTTCCTCGCGCTGTCGATGGCCATCGCGACGCAGATCAACTCCCCCGCGTTCAAGGACATCATCACCGTCGTGATCAAGTGGGTCGCCGGGCTGATGGGCCCGATCGCGATCCCGTTCATGCTGGGTCTGCTGCGCCCGTTCCGGAAGTCCGGGCCGACCGCGGCGCTGGTCAGCTGGGCCTCGGGCCTGTTCGCCTTCTGGCTGGTCAACTACCCGGTCCACTGGGCCGTCGAGGGCGGGGTGCCGCTCCAGTACCAGGTGTCCGTGCCGCTCGCCGTCTCGCTCGTGCTCTACATCCTGATCGGCTACCTGAAGCCGGAGGACACCCCGGAGCGCGACGCGCTGCTGACCCGGATCAACGAGGGGGACGGGGACGACGACGGGGACGGTACGGCGACGGCCGCCGTGATCCCCGCCCAGGACGGAGGCCCTGCCCCCGCCCCTCGGCCGCACGGGTAGTCGGCCGGCCCCGCGCCTCAGCCGCGCGCCGTACTCGGCGGCCTGCCCCGCCTCCTCAGCCGCGCGGGTAGCGGGCCAGCCAGCCCGGGGCGACGGCGGCCGGGCTGTGCAGGGCGGGGCCCTGGGTCATCTCCATCGCGAAGTCGTCGGCCAGTTCGAGGAGCGTGGCCCGCCCCTCCAGCTCCGCGAGCCAGGCCGGCGGCAGCGCGGTCTCGCCGTGCAACACCCCGAGCAGTGCCCCGCAGACCGACCCGGTGGCACGGGAGGGGCCACTGTGGTTCACCGCGAGTCGCAGCCCGTGCCGGACGTCCTCGCTGACCAGCGCGCAGTACACGGCGACGGCGAGGACCTCCTCGGCGGCGTCGCTCGCGCCCAGCGCCTCGATCAGGGCCGGACCCGGGATGCCCTGCCGCACGGAGCCGAGGGCCTGCCGCAGAGCCTCGGTCACCGGCTCGTGGCCGGGGCGCTCGGCGAGCAGGGCCAGCACGTTCTGCACGGCCCCGTCCAGGCTCTCGCCGCGCGCGAGACCGTGCACCAGCAGAGCGAAGGCGCCGGCGGCCAGCTGGGCGGCGGGGTGCCCGTGGGACTGGGCCGCGCACTCGACGGCCAGCTGGAGCACGAGCCCCGGCTCCCAGCCCACGAGGAGCCCGAACGGCGCGGACCGGGTGAGGGCGCCCGCGTCCCGGGCGGTGGGGTTCTTCGGCCGGTCGAGGGTGCCCATGACGGGGTCGCCGAAGCCGCCCAGGCATTCCCGGGCCGGCTCGCGGCGGGCGTAGAGCCACTCCTCGGCGGCCAGCCAGCCGTTGTCCTCGCGCCGCTCGTCGGGCCCCCAGTCGTGCTGGGTGGCGGCCCAGCGCAGGTGGGCCCGGTGCACATCGGTGGGCGGGTGCCAGGCCCCGGTGTCGCGGCGGACCTGGGCGCGGATCAGCCCGTCGACGGTGAACAGGGTGAGCTGGGTGAGGGCGGTGACGGCACCGCGTCTGCCGTGCGCGGGAACGTAGTCGACGACCCCCTCGACGCCGTGGGCGGCGCGGATCTCCTCCAGCACCAGCCCGCTGACCCCGGCCCCGAGCGCGTCCCCGACGGCCCCGCCGAGCAGCGCCCCGCGGACCCGGCTGCGGAAGTCCTGCTGCTCGGCCCGGCCCCAGACCGCCGTGGTCCCTGTGCTCACCCCGCACCCTCCCCGTCACCACGTACCCGCCCGCGCGGGCCTCTGCGGGCGACCGCGCAAGCACTGTAATCGAACGGGAACGGGCGGTAGAGGGGGGCGACCCGGGTACGTACGGGTATGACGACGGACGTCCCGCAGGTCGTTTTTGACCCGGTGCGGAGGTCAGCGGCCGGGGCGTGCCTGGGCCGTCGCGGCGGTGAGCACGGCGTCGGCCAGTTGCGCTGCCTTCCGGCCGTCGCCGCTGTCGATCCGGGACAGCCCCAGCGCCTCCACGGCGTCCAGCATCCGCGCCTGATAGCGGACGGTACGGGCCAGGAACCGGTCCATGAGGTGCCGTTCCGCGTCCGTCGCCTCCTCGTAGCGCCCCGCCGCCCGCACCCGGTCGCGTACGACCGTGTCATCGGCGGTGAGCCATACGGCGGCCGTACGGGGAACCGTCAGCCGGGCGACCCACGCGGGCCAGAGCGCCGAGCCCTCCAGGACCAGGCCGGGAGACCCGGGCCGCGCACGGTCGGTGATCAGCTCCTCGATACGCGGACGGAGCCGTTCGTAGTGTTCGAGGACGGAGGCGAGGAGCTCGTCGGTGGTCAACGTGCCGTAATGCTCGGCGACATGCGGCGGCACCTCGTGCTCCGGGGTCCGCCAGGGCCGTCCCGGGTGCCGGGCCAGGCCGTCCGTGGAGCGGTGCTCGAAACCGAGCCGCTCCGCCACCGCCTCGGCGACCGTCGACTTCCCGGTGTTCGAGGTCCCGCCGATCAGCACCACCCGCACATCGCGCATCCCCCGACCCTACGACCCGGCCACCGCCCCCAGCCGCTCCCGCTGGGCCCGCGCCCACGCGTACTCCGGGTCCAGCTCCAGCGCCCGGTCGAGGTCCGCGAGCGCCTCCGGGGTCCGGCCGAGGGCCTCCAGCGCGAGGGCCCTGCTGCCGTGCGCCCAGGCGTAGTCGGGGTCCAGGGCCAGGGCCCGGCCGTAGCAGGCGACGGCCTCCTCGGGCCGGCCCGTCGCCCGGTACACCTCGCCCCGCTCCCCCTCCGTTCCGGCCCGGCCGGGGGACAGCTCCTCGGCCCGGTCCAGGTCGGCGAGGGCGCCCACCGGGTCGCCCAGGACGGTACGGACCCGGGCCCGCCTCACCAGCGCCCAGGCGTACTCCGGCCACAGCGCGAGCGCCCGGTCGAAGTCGTCGAGCGCCTCCTCGTGCCGGCCCAGCGCATGGCGGACCAGGCCCCGGCTGCCCAGCGGCACGGCGTCGGACGGGTCGAGGGCGTGCGCCCGGTCCAGGACGGTCAGGGCCTCCTCCAGGCGGCCCATCCGCCGGTAGGTCTCCCCCCGCTCGCGCACCGCCCAGGCCCAGGAGGGCGCGATCTCCTCGGCCCGGTCCAGATCGGCGAGGGCCTCCTCGTAGCGGCCGAGCGAGCGCAGGATCACCGCCCGGCCCTGGTGGGCGCGTTCGCTGCGCGGGTCCACGGCGATCGCCCGCCCGTGGTCGGACAGCGCGGCGTCGAGCTCCCCGACGCGGAAGCGGTGCCAGGCGCGCACCACGAGGGCGGCGGCCCGGTCCGTGTCGGTCAGCTCGGCCCGGGTCAGCAGGAGGCCGAGGGCTGCGGTGGGCCGGGGCCCGTGGTCCGTTATGGCGGCCAGCAGGTCCCGGCCCCAGTCGCGCAGTGCGGCACTGTCGGCGTCCTCGCCCGCCTCCGCGAGGGTCCGGGCCCAGTGGCGGGCGCGGGAGGGGGCCTGCCCGCACAGCTCGATCCCGGCGCGCAGGGCCTCGGGCAGCGCGGTGCGGGGGCGGGCGCAGAGCCGGTGGTAGAGCACGTCCAGGGCCGCCCGGCGCCAGGGTTGCTCGGCCCAGAGGCGCTCCGGGTCGATGCCCTCGGCCGCCGCGTCCCGCCGGGCGACGAAGGCGTCGGCCAGCCGGTCGTGCGCCGCCTTCCACCGTCGCGGCGACCCGGTGCGCTGGAGGCGGAGCATCGGGGCCCGGACGACGGCGTGGTACCGGGAGTGGCCGGAGTGCCGCTCGGCGACGAACGGCAGCTCGTGCAGCCAGTCGTAGAGATCGGGCACGGCGTGCGCCCCGTTCCGCGGTGCGGCCACGGCGACGGCGACCAGGTCCTCGTCGAACCGGCGCGGCAGCGCGCAGGCGAGCGCCGCCGCCCGGCGGGCCGGGTCGCTCTCCCCCGCCAGGAAACGTTCGACGGCGGTGGCGTTCGCCTCTCCGGCGGCCCCGGGGTTGGCGGCGAGCGTGGAGACCAGGACGGGCAGCCCGCCGGAGAGCCGCAGCACCTCCCGTACGACGGACTCCGTCACCACCCCGCGCCCGTGCAGGAGTTGGCGCGACTCGGCCTCCGTGAACGGGCCGAGCGGTACGTCGGCGACCAGCCTGTTCCGGTCGCCCCAGTGCACGGGGTCGAGGCGGCGCTGGCCGGCCAGGGTGAGGACGAGGTTGGCGGGCAGGTCGCCGTACCGGCCGGGGGTCAGCAGGTCCGCCAGCCACCGGTCCAACTGGGGTGCGGTGCGCTCGTAGGTGTCCAGGAAGAGGGCGATCCAGGGCACGGTGTCCGCGACCCGGTCCAGCTCGGCGACGAAGACCGGGGTGAGGACCCGTACCGGTTCCGCGAGCAGCAGCGCCTCCTCCTGCTGCCGGGCCCGGCCCCCGAAGACCGCCCGCAGCCCGCCCGCGCCCCGCGCCACGACCGCCGGGTCGATGCCCCCGGCGAGCGCCCCGACGACGGGTATCGCCCCGGCCGCGATCAGCCCGGCCTGCGCGGCGGCGAGCGCCCCGGGGGAAGGGGCCCCGTCCGGCGTCCCGTTGTCCGCGGCGAGCCGGCCGGCCGCGTCGTGGCGCGCACGGCGGTAGGTGGCGAGCAGCCGGTCCAGCGCCTTGAGCGGGTATCCCTGCTCGGCGAACTGCGTGGCGAAGTCGGCGAGTACGTCGGGCACGGAGTCGGCGCTCTCGTCGACCGATGCCGCGAGTGCCCCGAACTCCCCTGCCACCTCCCGCCATTCCCGTACGAGCGAGGTCTTGCCGACCCCGGCGTTGCCCCGCACATGGAAGACGAACCGGTGCCGGGGGTCCTCGGGCGGCAGCGCGAAGTTGGCTCGGTACAGGCCGAGTTCGGCCTGCCGTCCGACGAAGGCGGCGCGGCGCTGCCCTTCGACGATCTGCTGGAGGGAGAGGCGGCGGGGGCTGGGCGGAGGCATGGGGCCAGTCTGTCAGCGGCCCGGCCGTCCGGGGGCCGGGCGGGCCGGGGGCCGGGCGGGCCGGGGGCCGGGCGGGCCGGGGGGCCGGGAGCCGGGCGAGCCGGGGGCCACCGGGCCGGGAGCCGGGCAGCCAGGAGCCGGCGGTCCAGGAGCCGGGGGCCGGGCGATCGGGAACCGGGTGGCCCCGGCCTGCCGCCCGTGACCCCGGCACCTGTCGGCCCGGGTCCGTCAGACGCCGAGGCCCTGGCCGAACCCGCCGTCCACGGTCAGTTCCACTCCGGTGGTGAAGGTGGCCTCGACCGCCAGGTACAACGCGGCGGCGGCGACCTCTTCGACGGTGCCGCCCCGGCCCATCGGCGTGGAGGCGTTGCCCTGTTCGACGAACTCGGCGCGCTGCTCCTCGGTCAGTCCGGCGACGCCCATGGTGGGGGTGAGGATGAAGCCGGGGGCGATCGCGTTGACGCGGATCCCCCGGGGGAGCAGCTCGGCGGCGAGCACCTTCGAGAAGGCGGCGACGGCTTCCTTCGCCGCGGAGTAGGCGCTGAGGCCGGGGAATATCTGGTCGTTGGAGACGGTGGTGCACACGATCGAACCGCCCTCGGCCATCAGCGGCGCCAGCCGCTGGACGGTGAAGAAGGCCCCCTTGGCGTTCACGTCGAAGATGCGGTCCCACGACTCCTCCGTGACCTCTTCGAGCGTCTGGAACTCGGCGATGCCCTGATTCACGAACAGAAGGTCGATGTTTCCGAGGCGGTCGGCGACCTGGTCGCGGAGGGCGTCGATGGCCCCGGTGTCGGTGACGTCGGAGCGCACCGGGTGCGCCAGCGGGGTGCCGAGCGCCGCCTGCGCCTCGGCGAGCCGCCGGTCGCTGCGCCCGGTGTACATCACTTCGGCGCCGCGGTCGGTCAGCGCCCGGACGATGGCGCGGCCCATGCCGATGGTGCCGCCGGTGACGACCGCCTTCCGGCCGGCCAGGGCCTGCGGGTCGATGGTGGGACGGTGCTGGGTCTTGCGGTTCGTTGTCATGCCGGTGAAGCTAGACCTTGACATTGACGTCAGAGTCAATCTTCTGTGCCGGGAGTCACATGTTCATCGGCGAGCTGTCGAAGCGCACCGGTATCAGCACCAGGAGCCTGCGGTACTACGAGCAGCAGGGGTTGCTGCGACCGCGGCGACGGACCAGCGGCTACCGCGAGTTCAGCGAGCCCGACGTCGCCGCCGTACGCCGGATCCGGATCCTGCTCGCGGCCGGGCTGAACACCGACCTGATCCGGGAAGTGCTGCCCTGCATGGCCGAGGAGGGCGCCATCCTGGCTCCGACCTGCGAGGAGATGGCCCAGGACCTCAAGCATGAACGCGAGCGCATGGGCCGTTCCATCGAACAGCTCCAGGCCGCCCACACCATGCTCGGCTCGATCATCCACGCGGGCGAGGCGATCACCGGCGGCCGACGCGCCTGAGTCACCGCCTGGGTCACCGACCGAGTCACCCGTGCCCGGACGGCCGGGAGCCCGTGCGCCCGGCCGGGGCGAAGGCGACCACCGCGGCGACCAGCGGGAAGAACGCCACCACGCCGAGCGCCGTGGAGAGCGACATCGACTTCGCCAGCGCGCCCGCGGTGGCGCTGCCGACGCCGCCGCCGACGAAGAACGTGAGGTTGAGCAGCCCCATCGCACCGCCGCGCCGGGCCGGTTCGATGTGTCCCGACATCAGCGCGGTGGTGAAGACCTGGGTGACGGAGAACGCGGAGAAGCCGAGCGAGGCGCCGAGGATCAGCAGCAGCACGCCGGAGCCGGTCAGCGCGCCGGCGAGGGCCGCGGCGAAGGCGAGCGAGACCGCGGCGAGGAGCCGGTTGCCGTGGTCGCCCGCGGTGAGCCGGCCGGCCAGCCTGGAGAGCACCGCGCCGACGACCGCGCCGGGCAGCAGCCAGACGCCGGCGGACAGGACGCTCCAGCCGTGGTCGCGGACGAGGAGCTGCGGTACGGCGTACATCGCGGCGAACAGGCCGCCGTACACGCCGATGCCGATGACGGCGGCCTTCAGGAAGACGCGGTCGGTGACGAGCGCGCGCGGCACGAAGGAGGTCTCGCTGCCGCGCGTACGCCAGGTCAGCCCGGCGGCCGACAGGACCAGTAGGACGGCGGTGGCGATCACCAGCGGGGTCCTCAGCGCGAGCGCGGAGGATTGGATCAGCACGAGGAACGACATGGCGGCGAGCGTCAGCAGAGCGGCGCCCGGCAGGTCCATCGAGCGGCCGGAGTTCTTGCGCGCCGGCGCCCCGGCCAGGCACAGCGGAACGATGAGCAGGGAGAGCGCGGGCAGGACCAGGGCGACGCGCCAGGTCACCCACTCGGTGAAGACACCGCCCGCCAAGGTGGCGCCGGCGGAGAAGACCGCCATCGTCGCCCCGAATGCGGCGAAGACCCGGGGCCGCCGGTCCGGCGGCACCGAGGCGGTGAGCGCCATGGCACAGGCCGCCATGGCACCGGAGCCGGCGGCCTGGACGAAGCGCCCGGCCACCAGGGCGCCGAGGTCGGTCGCGACGAGGCAGATGACGGCGCCGACCGCGAGGGCCAGTGAGCCGAGCAACAGGGCGGCGCGCACGCCACGGGTGTCGGCGAGGCGGCCGAAGAGCGCGGTGCCGACGCCGAGGGCGAGCGCGTGGGCGGTCAGTACCCAGGCGGTGGCGGTGGAGGAGGTGTTCAGGGAGGACGCCACGTCGGGCAGGGCGACCCCGGCGGCGGTGACACCGAAGACGACCGGGCCGAACAACGCCCCGTAACGCAGCCCGTCCGGGCGTGCCCCCGAGGAGGAGGAGGAGGTGCCGGTCGCCGCGGACGACGCGGCCTCGTGCGTGGTCATGGTGGACTCCAAAGGATGACGGCCGACTCGTTCACGGGCGGGGCACGATGTTGTGGTTGAGCCGGAAGAGGTTGCCGGGGTCGACCGCGGCCTTCACCCGGGCCAGTCGGCTGAGGCTCTCCGGGTCGAAGCACTCCGCCACCGAGTCGGCCGTGTCCGCCCCCGCGAGGAAGTTCAGATAGCGGCGGCCCGTGCTCCACGGCCCCATCGGCCCCAGAACCACGTCCGGCGAGCCGGGCGGAGAGAGAGTGGACAGCGTGTACGCGCCCTCGCGGACGCCCACCGCGTTGGGCACCTCGGCCGACCGGGAGAGCGCGCCGCCGAGGTGACGCACCTCCACCATCAGGTCGCCGCACGACGAGCCGGCCCCGGCCACCCGTAGCAGCGCCTCGGCGGCATCGCGTCCCAACTCCCGCAAGATGATGTTGCGTTCGTGGTACGGCAGCGGATGCGTCGGATCCTGATGGATGCCGGCCACCGCCGCGTACGGCATCTCGGCGACCGAGGCCGCCAACGGCGTACCGCACGCGCGCAGCGGACGGACGAGCCGCTCCCCCTCCCCGGAGGGGCCGGTGAAGGCGATCCGCACATGCGCGGCGAACGTCCCCCGGAGGGACTCCGGCACGTCCGGCACGTCCGGCAGCCGCAGCAGCGCCATGGAGGAGGTCATCGCCTCGGGCACGGTCGCGGTCCACTGCCGCCAGGCGTGCAGGACCTGTGCCGCCTGCTCACCGGGGAAGTAGATCCCGCCGCCGTAGAGCCGACGCACCGGCATCAGGCCGAACCACAGCCCGGTGACGATGCCGAAGTTCCCCTTGCCGCCGCGCAGCGCCCAGAACAGGTCCGGGTGCCGGTCGCGGGTGACCTGCCGGACGCGTCCGTCGGCGGTGACGACCTCGATGCGGGTCACGTGGTCGGCGGCGAACCCGAACTGCCGCCCCAGCGGCCCGAGTCCACCGCCCAGCGTGTATCCCACGACGCCGACCAGCGGGGACGACCCGTTGAGAGGGGCGAGCCCGTGCGGTGCGGCGGCGGAGATCACCTGATGCC
The DNA here is from genome assembly GCF_040638385.1 of Streptomyces sp. NPDC026589. Taxonomy (NCBI): domain Bacteria; kingdom Bacillati; phylum Actinomycetota; class Actinomycetes; order Kitasatosporales; family Streptomycetaceae; genus Streptomyces; species Streptomyces sp. NPDC026589. The sequence goes on along the minus strand of NZ_JBEZYG010000024.1, from coordinate 48,584 downwards.
ACTGGGACCCGGCCTCCACGTAGGCCGTACGGGTGAGGGGGTCGACGGCGACCGCGTTCATCCGGCGGGTGGCGATGAGGACCCCGCCGGACGCGGGCGCCGCGATGCCGTGGCCGGTCGCCTGGACGGCGACGGGGAGCCCCTCCCGGGCGGCGAAGGACACTGCGGCGGACACGTCCTCGGCCGACAGGGCGACGACAACCACGTCGGGCCGGTGCCGCGCGATGCGGTTGAAGCCCGCGAGTTCCCGTGCGTACCCCGCGTCCTCGGGGGTGAAGACCTCACCCTTGAGCCGGGCGACGAGCCCGTCCAGGGAGCTCACGGCGATTCCCGAACGTCCGGGCAGTTCGGGTAATCCGGGTCGTTCGGGCAGTTCGGGTAGTTCGGGTAGTCCGACCACGATCACGTCCTTCCTCGTCGCGCCGAGCGTCGGCGGATGAGGAGGAGTGTTCTCGGCCGGGAGGGCCCCTTCCATCCCCTGCTTGAGGGGTTGGAAGGGTCCGGCAGAACTGGCACATTCATGGGATGACCGGTTCGACGATCTCCCGCACCTCGGCCTCCCGTACCTCGGTCGGCCGGGCGGAACTGCTTTCCCGGACCGCCAAGGCAACCGACGCGCTCAGCCTGTTCGCGGAGGCCTCGGCCCACCTGCGCCGGCTCATGCCGTACGACGCGGCGGTATGGCGCGTCACCGACCCGGTGACCGGCATGATGACCGCACCGATCCGCGCGGAGAACCTGGACGGGGGCGGCTGCGCCGTCTACTGGGAGTCCGAGCTCTTCACCGAGAACGTCAACCTCTTCCGCGACCTGGCGCGGGCCCCCGTGCCGGTCGCCGGGCTCCGGCAGACGACCGGTGACCTGCCCGCGCGCAGCACGCTCTACGAGACCTTCATGCGCCCACGGGGATTCCACGACGAATTACGAGCGGTCCTGCGCGTGGGGGGCCATCCCCAGGGCCACATCAGCCTGTTCCGGGCTGAGGGACGTCCGGCCTTCGACGACGCCGAGACCCAGCTGATCGCCTCCGTCATCACTCCGCTCGCCAAGCAGCTGCGCTCGTTCGCCGAGCCCGACCCGCAGCCGCAGCCGGACGGCCCGCACGGCCCCGGGCTCCTCCTCTTCGACGCGACCGGCACTCTGCTGTCGTTCAACGACGACGCCCTCGCCTACCTCGACACGCTCCCCGAGGGCCCCACCGTTCCCTCGCCCCAGGGCGTCCAGGTGCCGTCCTTCATCCAGGCGACCGCGATGAAGGCCCGCGCCGTGGCCGAGGAACGGGACCGCGGACAGACCCGCGCCCGGGTACGGGTACGGAACCGGGCCGGCCGCTGGCTGGTCTGCCACGCCTCCCGCCTGCGGGAGGCGGACGGCGTACCAGGTGCCTCCGCCGTGGTGATCGAGCCAGCGAAGACCTCGGAGATCGTGCCCCTGATCGTGGACGCGTACGAGCTCACCGACCGGGAGGCCGAGGTCACCCAGTACATCGCCCGCGGCCTCCCGACCGGCGAGATCGCCGCACAGCTGCACCTCTCCCCGCACACCGTCCGGGACCACATCAAGGCGGTCTTCGAGAAGGCCGGGGTCTCCAGCCGCGGCGAACTGGTGGGCAAGCTGTTCACCGAGCACTACGCGCCCCTGGCCGAGAAGAGCATGACCCGGGTCCGTACCGACTGACGACGGACGGCCCCGCGTCTGTCATCGGTCACCGGCGTCCGGCAGCCGCTGCCCCCGGCTGTGCGCGACGAGCAGCACATCCCGCAGGGACAGGACGGCCTGCGTCAGCGCGAACCGTACGGCGACCTCGCCGGCCGCCCGGTCCGCCAGCACCTCCTGCGCCCCTTCCAGTACGACGTTGCCGCACTCGATCTGCTCCTCCTCCATGTCGTCGGCGAGCCGGGAGAGCCTGCTGTTCGGATTGCCGGTGCTCAGGTAGCAGGGCTTGCCTTCGGCGGACCTCCAGGGGAGGAGGCGGAGCTGCGAGGTGTCGTTCATGTCGTTCCTCAGCGTGTGGGGATGAGTGTGACCCTGACGAGTGGCGATCACTGTTCGTGTCCCCATCGTCACGGCCATCGCCCTACGCTCGACAGAGGCACGCGATTGCCTGTGAACAGGACAACGGCGAGGGGCTCGGGGAGTCAGGGATGACCGAAGTCGCGGAAGCGGAAGCGGAGTCGGGGCGCGCGGCACTGGGGAGCGCCCTGCGGTACTTACGGCAGAAGGCGGGGCTGTCGCTCGGCCAGCTCGCCGAGAAGAGCCGGTACGACAAGAGCTACCTGTCACGCCTTGAGGCGGGCAAACGGCTCTCGAAACTGGCAGTGATGGAGGACCTGGACCGGTTCTACGACACGGGCGGGCTGCTGGTCGAGCTGTGGAAGGTGGCGCGGCGGGAGGTCTTCAAGGACAAGTACAAGGAGGTCGTGAGGCTGGAGCTCACGGCGTGCATCATCCACCTGTTCACTCCGGGAATCCCGGGGCTGCTCCAGACCGAGGATGTGGCACGTGCGCTGTTGTCCGGCGACCAGGAAACGGGGAGCGAGGCGGAATCCGTCGAGGAGCAGGTCATAGCACGCCTGGGCCGTCAGCAGTTGCTCCACCGCACCCCGGCCCCGACCGTCCGCATCATCATGGACGAATACGGGTTGCGCCGCCCGGTAGGTGACGCGAAGGTGTGGGAAGCCCAGTTGGAGCACCTGATCGAGATCGCGGAACTGCCCACGGTCGCCCTTCAGGTGCTGCCGTTCACAGCCGGGGCGCATCACCTGATGAACGGTTCCCTGACGCTCATGTGGCAGGAGGACGGCAGCGCCGTTGCCTACACGGAAGGCAATCAATGCTCCGAGTTGAGGGAGGATCCGGCGGATGTCACGCGCGCCCGACTGTCCTACGATCGAGCACGGGATCGGTCGCTGCCCCCGCCCGAGTCCACTGCTTTCATCAGGGGCGTCCTGAAGGAGTTCCGAGGATCATGAAGCGCACGCCCGACCTCTCCATCGCGATCTGGCGCAAGTCGAGCTTCAGCGACGGGGGCTTGAACAACTGCATCGAGGTGGCCGACGGCTATCCCGGCCTGATCCCCGTACGCGACAGCAAGGCCCCCACCGGCCCCGTACTCCTCGTCGCCGCTCCCGCGTGGGCGGCCTTCGTGGAGTTCGCGGCCGAGCGCTGACCCGCCGCCGTACGCCGCAGGGCCCGTGCCCCAGCCCTCAGGGGCAGAGGCACGGGCCCTCGCGCCTACTCAACCGCCCTCTGCGAGAGAGTGTCCACGGTCGGCAGGACCATGCGCCACGTAGCACGACGGCGCGTTCGCCCGTGAGATGGTTTATGACATGACCGTTGGCGCGCCGGGCAGCGAGGTTGTACTGGAGACAAGTCGCCTGTTGCTCAGACCTTGGCGGGTCGCTGAGGCTGTCGTCCAGCGTGAGCTGTGGACCGAACGTGATCCACGAGTGCCGCCGCATCGCCGAATCGACGCGGACGGGCACCCCACGGTCGCGGAGCTTGAGAATTCGATCCGCACCAACGAGCTGTGGTCGATCGGCTTGCTGGCGATCGAGCGGAAGGCCTCTCGTGATGTCATCGGCTACTGCGGGCTCGTAGACACCGGGCGAGGGTCTGCAGGGGAACCGGAATTGGCCTTCGAGCTGCTGCGCCGGGTATGGCGTCAGGGATATGCGACCGAGGCCTCGTCTGCGGTTCTGGAATGGGCGAGAGCGTCCGGGCACGAGCGCCTGTGGGCCACGGTCTGGGACTGGAACACCGCTTCTCGCCGCGTGCTGGCCAAGGTCGGGTTCACCGAGACCGGGCGGAAGGAAGTGGACGCGGTTCACGGGACCACGCTGTTCAGCACCGTACGGCTGTCAACTGCCCGTGGCTGAAGACCCGGGCTCGCTGCTCGGCTGAACACGCCCGGCGGACTCTCGGCCACCGGCCTGTTCGAGGCCGAGGGCATCGCCGCGCTGCACCGGCTGCCGCGCACGCATGCGCAGGTCGGCACATGTCAGCGCACGGTGCCGTCCCACTGCCACTCCACACGCCGGGGCACCCCGGGGAGCGTGGCGCGGCCCGTGCACCACAGCAGCGTGCCGGACGGGCGGTGCCCGGTAGGCGCGCCGGGGAAGAGGCGGGCCAGGACGGTGGTGGCCGTGGCGTCGGGCGGGGACCAGGGGACACCGAGGGCGCGGGTGATGTCGTAGGTGTGGAGGGTCAGTTCGGTGATCGCCATGGCGGCGAAGCCGATGGGTTCGGAGTGACCCCAGGGATGCCGGGCCCGTACGTCCGGCGCCGTGTCGAGGACGTCAGCGGCGACAAGGTATGGCAGGTCAAGGTCACCGGGTGTGTCGCGACGATCCAGAACAGGTTCGCGGCGGGGCGCGACGCCAAGCTCAAAACGCTGATCATTCAAGCCGGGGTCGGCGGCCACCAAGTGCGTCGAACGAACGTGCCACGGTGGTGGCCAAGGACGCGCTGCGGGTGGCCGCCGACCTCGGATGGGAGGACCTCGTGCGGGACGTTACAGCCCGGGGGAGTAGCTAAGCCTTGTAGGCCTCGGTCACCGGCTTGATGCGATCCAGGGGCACGTCCCACTCCTGGCCACCGCCCGGGGGTCGCATGAATGCCTGACGCTTGTGCAGCTTGCCGTTCGACTTGCAGCGCTCCTCAATCACACCCACCAGCAGGCCCGTGCGTTCCGAGACCGTGTCCATCACGAGCGTCTCGCGCGGCCATGGCAGCTTCCCGTGGTTGAGGGTCGTTGCCGGCTGCCCATCCTGGGTCACTCGCGGCCCCCTCGCTGAAGTGCTTCGGCGAGGCGGGCTGCCACATCGGCGCGCACCCGCCCCAGTTCAACGAGCCGTAGCTCGGGGGATGCGAGGTCCACCCGCAGGGACGGGAGCACGATCCCGACTTCGGCCAGCGCTGCCCGAAGGGATTCCGTCGCCACGAAGGGGTCGACGTCCTGCTGTTCCTTAGTTGCCATGAGCCGGACGCTAGAAGTGGTCGGCTGGCTGGCGATACGCTGTTTTCTCGCATTTGCTCGACGGGCACGAGTATTGCTGCTGTTTGCTCATAGGCCCTGCTTGACCCCGTAGTACCGGGCTGAGGCTCCGGCCATGCTGCTGATCAACACCCCTGGAAGGGAGAGCGTCCATGGCTCGTCAGTTGCGATTCACCGGAACAGACAGCAAGGTCGACGGTTGCCCCGCCCTGCACACGGACGAGGGCACCGGCGAGGTCATCGTGCAAGGTGCGCCCGTGACCGACCCCGGAGACCTCGCGCAGCTCCAGCACTTCGGGCCGGATGATGCGGCGGTGGTCGTGTCGCGCGAACTGCTCGTGAACTGGGCACCGAAGGAGATGGAGCGGGTGCCGGAGCTCGTCGACCGGGCCACCTTCCGGCGTCTCTTCGAGACCTTCAAGCACACAGCATGGCGACTGGAGACGAGGCGCGGTTACGCCTCTGACCGGGAGGACCCCGACTTCCAAGAGTTCCTGGCCACTGGGTCCTCGCCCTGCGACCCCGACGAGCCCTGGTTCGTCAACATCAAGGCCCAGACGGAGGCAGGCAAGCGCGTAGGTCGTGTCCGCCTCGCCGACCGCCCGATGACTACCGAGCAGCGGTTCCTGCTCGACTACGCCCGGCACAACGCGGCGGTCGGCGAGGACATGCGCTACCTGTGGCGCGAGGATGCGGCCGACCTGCCCGCCGAAGACTTCTGGATCTTCGACTCACGCATCGTCGCCCTGCTGAACTTCGATGACCAGGACAACATGCTCGACATCGAGCTGATCACGGAGCCGGCCGAGGTCGTTCGATACGCCATCGTCCGCGACGCGGCCATGCACCACGCTGCCCCGTACAACCAGTTCGCGGCGCAGGTGGCCGCGACCGAATAGCGGGCGTGACCGGTGAGCACCGACTACCAGCAGGCACGGGCAGCGCTGGGCGCGCGACTGCGCGAACTGCGGTTCTCGTGCCCTGGTGGTCGGCTCACCGGTCAGCAGCTCGCCCAGCGGATCGGCTGGCAGGGCTCCAAGGTCAGCAAACTGGAGAACGGCCGGCAGACGGCCACGCCCGAGGACCTGAAGGCGTGGGCCGACGCGACCGAGCAGCCGGGCGCATACACCGAGCTTGCCGCCCGGCTGGCCGGGTTCGAGTCCCACATCAGGTCATGGCGCAGGGCGCTGGCGAACGGCTTCAAGCCGTTGCACGAGGGCTTGAGTACAGAGGTCGACCGCACCTCACAGATGTGGATCTGGGAAGAGTCGGTGATCCCGGGCCTGTTGCAGACCCCGGAGTACGCCCGCCACGTCATCCAACGCTATTCGGAGCTGCTGGGCGGAGCCAGCGACATTGAAGCCGCCGTGCGCTCCAGGGCGCAGCGGCAAGAGTGGCTGTACCGGCCCGGTCGCAAGCTGCACGTGCTGATGTGGGAGGCCGCGTTGCGCTCGCTGATCTGCCCGCCCTCGGTTCTGGTCGCCCAGCTGGACCGCCTCACCGGAATGATCGGCATGGACACGGTGGAGATGGGTGTCATCCCGTTCACGGCCTCCGTCAAGATCGTACCCGCCAACGGGTTCTGGGTCCTTGATGACCGCCTGGTGGTGGCCGAGGACTGGCACGCCGAGATGTGGTTGGACGACGCCGACAACGTCGCCCTGTACTCGAAGGTCTGGCGCACCCTCCGCGAGTCGGCCGTGTACGGAGCCGACGCCCACAACGTCATCAACTCGGCCAGGTGCGCGCTGAACCCGCGTTGATGGCGTTGTGGGCGCGTCACAGTCAAAGCACTTTGGGCTCGGTGGAGCTGTGCTTGAGGGAGACCACACGGAAGCCCGCCACTGGGTATGCCGTCGCCGCAAGCCCGAGCCGCGGACGGCCGGGCGTCATGTTGAGATATCCGGTCCTCGCCGGCCGTCACTTCCCGTATCGAGATTCCTCACCGCATGGAGGTGGCCGACGGCTACCCCGGCCTCGTCCCCGTACGTGACAGCAAGGCCCCCGCCGGCCCCGCACTGCTCATCGCCGCCCCCGCCTGGGCGGCCTTCGTGGAGTTCGCGGCCGAGCGCTGACCCTCGCCGCCGTACACCGCAGGGCCCGCGCCCCAGCCCTCCCGGGTTGGGGCGCGGGTCCTCGCGCCTACTCAGCCGCCCCTTGAGTACCGGCGCTCATGATCCCGTCCCGGCCGCTGCCTAGCGTGGCGCGCATGGACACGGAAGCGACCGCAGCAGACACGTCAGCCACGGACTCCTCACCCGTCGGCAGCTCGCGGGGGTTCTACGGCTGCTCGATCGCGGTGATCGTCTTCTTCGTGCTGATCATGCTGGGAGCGGCTGCCGTCGCGGATTTCGAGAAGAGCCTCGACGGCGACGGTCAGATGGAGCAGCCCGGCCTCTCGGGCAGCGTGTCCCAACCGCTCGGCCCTGGCATGACGGCCCGGTACGAGGACGGCCTGTGGGTCACCATCAACCGCCCCGAGCCCCATGGCGACGGCACCTACAGCCTCACCGTGACCTTCAAGAACGGCACGGACGAGGAACTGCGCCTCAACGGCGACTCGCTTCCCCCGCTCCTCGTCGTCCGGGCCGGCGAATCCGACGACGACGACGCCAGCGTCTACAGCCTGACCCGGCTGAACTCGGAGAAGTCCGCCGCCGCCCTCGTCCCGCCCGTCCCCGAGGGCGACGAGCGCACCGTCCCGATTCGCTTGAAGCCGGCCCGGAAGGGCACCCCGGTCACGGTCGAGGTCAGCCCTCCGGACGCCGGCTACCGGGAAACGTCCTACTTCCAAACCACCCTGGGCTGAGCCCCCAGGCCACTCCGGGTCCGAGCCGTCCTCGTCAGCCCCCGACCCGCGCCCCGGCCCAGGCGCGGGCGGCCGTCACGTCCTGCGTGGCCATCGTCGGGCAGCCCCACAGCTGCTCGCCGCTGTGCATCGATGCCGCGCGCTCCGCCGGGATGTCCGCCGGCGCCACGAAGGCGAGGCCCCGGCAGTGCGCCGCGAGGCCGGGCCGGATCAGCTTCAGCGTGCGGACGCGGTCGGCGGTGGACCTACCGGACGGCGACGTCACGGGAGTGCGCCCGTCCGGCGGTGCGGGCATCAGGAGGATCGCCGCGAACGGCTCGGCACGCTCCGTGAGGGCACGCAGTTCGTCGAGGACGAGCGCTTGCGCCTGGTCCATGGGCAGCCCCGAGGTGTCGATCTCCCGTGGCTCCGGTGCTGTTCCGTGAATGTCCATCAGCCGACGCTACCAGCATTAGCGACCAATGGTCACTAATTGGCCCCCATCCCCCACTGCGTACGCTTGCCCCGATGAACAGCACCGGAAAGAACGGGCCCGGTCGGCCGCCGCGGCTGAGCCGGGAGCGGATCGCCGAAGCCGCCCTGCAAGGGGACGTGGAGACGCTCACCATGCGGGAGCTCGCGACGAGGCTCGGGGTCTCGCACTCGTCGCTGTACCGGTGGGTGCCCGATCGCGACGGCGTGCTGGATCTCGTCAGTGAGGTCATGGTCGGCCGGGTGCTCCCCGAGGACGAGCCCGAGGCCGGGACCTGGCTCGACTGGCTGGAGCGGCTGGCGTGGGCGATGCACGACGAGTTCCTGGCGGTACCCGGATACGCCGTACATGTGGCCCGCCCGCACCGCCACCACCTCGCGTCCTTCGAGCGGCTGCGCGGCAAGGCCGTCGCCGCGTTCCGCGCGGGCGGCGCGGACACCCGGCAGGCCGAGCAGAACTGGGCCCTGTTCGGCCTCGCCGTGGTCCGGTGGCTGGCAGCAGCGGGCGACGCCCCGGCCGAGCCGCCGTTCGCCCTCTACCTCGGCACGCTGCTGCGTGGCCTCCCCCGCCACGACGAGGAGCGCCGCCCGCGCCCATGACCTCACCCACGGCCCGCTGTCAGCGCACGGTGCCGTCCCACTGCCACTCCGCGCGCCGGGGCAGCCCGGGGAGCGCGGCCCGGCCCGTGCACCACAGCAGCGTGTCGGACGAAAGGTGTCCCGAGGGCGCGGTGGGGAAGAGGCGGGCCAGCACGGCGGCGCTGGTGGGGTCGGGCGGGGACCAGGGGATGCCCAGGGCGCGGGTGATGTCGTAGGTGTGGAGGGTCAGTTCGGTCATCGCCATGGCGGCGAAGCCGATGGCGTCGGAGTGACCCCAGGGGTGCCAGGCCCGTACGTCCGGCGCCGTGTCGCGGATGGTGGAGCCGGCGAGGGCCGACGCGATGCGGAGGCCGTCCAGGCAGTCGGCGAGGGGGGCCTCGGGGTCGAGGGAGGCGAAGAGCGTGATGTAGCGGTCGGTGGGACGGGCGATGAGCAGGCCCGCGTAACCGGTCAGGCCGAGGGCGAGATGGTCCAGGGTCTGGCGGCACGTCCAGTCGAGGCCGTGGGCGGGGCGCGACCAGTCCCGCCCGGCCGCCTCCCCCAGGGCGGCCAGGCTGTCGTCGGTGGCGGTCGCGAGCAGGTCCGCCCAGCGCGGAGCACGAGCCATCGGGTCCGGAGGCTCGATCGGGTCCGGAGACTCCGCCGGGGCCGGAGCAGGAGGTGTGACGGCCGTTCGGGTCATCGTCATGCGCCGCCCGTCCTCTTCCTCAGGACCTCGATGACGCTCGCGTAGCTGTCGGAGCCGTGGCCCGCGTCCCGGGCGCGCTCCATGGTGACCTTGAGGAGTTCGGGCAGGGCGTTGTCGAGACCCCGGGCCGCCGCGGCGTGCAGGAGGTGATCGATGGTCGCGATCTGTACGTCGACGGTGGCGTCGTCACCCGGGTAGCGGCCGGCGTCGACCTGGGCGGCGTAGGTGGTGAGGAACCCGGTCACGGCGCTCAGCCAACGGATCGCGACCGGGGTGAAGGCCGTGGCCTCGATCTTCTCCGCGCCGACCAGGGCGGTGCCGTGCAGCCAGCCGGTCATGGTGGACCACATCAGGCCGAGGAGCGCGGCGTCGTAGAGGGAGGCCAGACCCGGCTCAGTACCCAGGTGCAGAGGATCGCCCAGGGCCGCCAGGGTCGGGCGGTGGGTTTCGAGGACGGTGCGCGACCCGCTGTAGAGGAACATCATCTCGGGGCTGCCGACCCCCGGCGGAGTGGTCATGATCGCGCCGTCGAGGTAGTCGGCGGAGTGCGAGCGGGCCCACTCGGCGACTTCCTGGGCCTGCTCGGGCGACCCCGAGGTGAGGTTGACCAGGGATTTGCCCGCCAGGTCGCCCGCGATGGGGTCGAGGGTGGCGTGCAGCGCGTCGTAGTCCAGTACGCACACGATGATCAGCGGGCTCGCCGAGACGGCCTCCTCGGGCGTCGCGGCGAGTCGGGCGCCTCGCTCGGCCAACGCCCGCGCCTTGTGCGCCGAGCGGTTCCACACCGTGGTCGGGTGCCCCCGCTCCAACAGGGTGGCGGCCAGTGCCGATCCCATCTGCCCCAGCCCGATGACCGTCACGGCCGAACGCTCGGTACCCATGCTCCGACAACTCCCTGTCCGTCTGCCCACGCCTGGGCCGGTTGATCACGTACGCACCACGCTCGCAGCAGGAGAAGGGCGGGAGAAGTGACAGCAGTGACGGCGGCCACCAAATTCCTGCCATACGCTGCACCGCATGAGCGCTGGTTCTGTCGCCGTGGTCGTGACCGAGGAAATCCACCTTCCCTCCTGGGACCTGTATGAACTGAGCATCCCCTGCACGGTGTTCGGGAAGCCGCAGCCCGACCTGGCGGACCCCTGGTACGACCTGCGGCTGTGCTCCACGCGGGAGCCCGGCGCGGACGCCTCCGCGACCGGCGCCGGACTCTCCCTGCACACCGGTTACGGTCTCGCCGACCTCGCCGGCGCGGACACGGTCATCGTGCCCTCGGTGCCCGACCCCTGTGTCGACGAGGGCCGGCCGCTGGACCCGGCGCTGATCACGGCTCTCCGCCTCGCCCATGACGCCGGCGCCCGCATGGTCTCCCTGTGCACGGGCGCCTTCGCCCTCGCCGAGGCGGGCATCCTCGACGGCCGGCGCGCCACCGCCCATTGGATGCACACGGCTCAACTGGCCGACCGCTACCCGAAGGTGCGGGTCGACGACTCGGTCCTGTACGTGGACGACGGCGACGTCCTCACCAGCGCCGGGCTGACCGCCGGACTCGACCTCTGCCTCCACCTCGTACGCCGCGACCTCGGCGCGCACGTGGCCAACCAGCTGGCCCGCCGGATGGTGGTGCCGGCCCACCGTCCCGGCGGCCAGGCGCAGTTCATCGACCAGCCCATGCCCGCCACCGACGACCGGGGCCTGGCGCCCGTGCTGGACTGGGCCCGGGCGCACCTCGACCAGCCGCTGACGGTGGAGGATCTGGCCCAGCGGGCCGCGATGAGCCCGCGCACCCTCTACCGGCGGCTCCAGGCGACCACCGGGGTGACCCCGTTGCAGTGGCTGCTCCAGCAGCGGCTGCGACGAGCCCAGAGCCTGCTGGAGTCGACGGACCTGCCGATCGCCAGGATCGGGGAGCTGAGCGGCCTCGGCACCGCGAACAACCTCCGCCACCACTTCGTCAAACAGATCGGGGTGTCGCCGAGCGACTACCGCCGCGCCTTTCCCCCGGCGTGACGGACGGCCGGGCCCGCCCGGGCCGGGACCCGGGGGGCCGGGCCGGCTTCAGGCCCAGGGGTCGAAGGGGATGCCGGCGGGCTTGGAGTTGTTGAGCAGATTACGGAAGCGGTCGTCCCTGTCGGTGACCTTGATGGTCGCGGATCCGAAGTCGGCGTTCATGAGCCTGTCGCGCAACTCAGCGCTGGGGAAGCCGTTCCAGTCGACGACCGGGTGGTAGCGCCAGTTGCCGTAGTGGTTCTCGGGCGGCTCGTCGTTGCCGTTGGCGAGGCGGAAGAAGTGCGTGCTCGGACCGTCCTTGTGGTAGACGGCCTTGGGGTGCGAACCGTCGAACCGGACCTGCGAGCGCGGATAGGTCTTCACCGTGCTGTGCTGCGTGGTCGAGACGTAATCCACCTGGCCGGAACCCTGGTTGACCCAGGAGATCACATGCTCGAAGTCGTGTCGGTGCCCGCCGAGTCCGCTGCCGTGGACAGCCTGGTCCTTTTCGAAGTAGCTCGCGTAGACGATGCCGCACCAGCCGTTGTTGCACTTCGAGCGGGCGTACGTCTGGGAGTTGTCCAGGTCCGAGCGGTCCCGGCAGCTGCCGTTGATCGCTCCGGTCGTCCTCAGACCGGGCGCGAGGGTGCCGTCCGGGCCGATGGCAGGGGTGGCGTAGCAGCCGTCGCCGTCGTAGTCGAAGGCGGGCGAGAACGTCTGCTCGTAACTGCCCGCGTTCTGGGGGAGGTTCCCCGGTGGGTCGGCGTGGGCCGTGGAGGCGGCGCCCAGCACGAGGAGGCCTGCGGCGGCGAGGACGGCGGCGGTGCGGGCGGTGCGCTCGCGGGCTGTACCGGTACCGGCGGCGAAGACGTTGCGGACGGGAAGCGGAATGCTCGCACCCGGGGGGTCGGCGCTGCGGTTCCCGGCGGGCGTTGCGGGCATCGGCGGAGTTCGCATGATTTCTCGCTCCTGACTCGTCTGACTCATCAGCACGTGGCGACAGGGGTCGACTCCCGCAAAACTTGCCCTGGTCATGACAGAAAGAAACGAAAGACCGCCTCCCACCTGCCCGCCGACACTCAGCCGCCGCCCACCCAGCAAACGATCAGGAAGCGAAGATAACGTGGGGGAACAGGCAGCCTCAGGGCAGAAGAAGAATCGACGTACGGCTTCCCGGAGGACCTATGGCTTGGGACGAGTGGGAGCAGGCGAAGGCAAGGGCGCAGCAGGACGCGGCCATGCGGCTGAACCAGGTCGCCCCCGAGCGCAGTGGTGGTGGCGGCGGTGACGGAGACCTGGTCGTGCACGACAACGTGCTCGGCGCGCTCGGCAACGCGGCCTACAGCCTGCGGCAGCACTTCTCCACCGCGTCCGACCACGCCCGGCAGAACACCTTCGACGCGTCCATCCAGCTGTTCAACGACGGGTTGGACATGGGCTCGGCCCTCACCGAACTCCATGACGCCTGGAACACGAAGGCGGGAACGCTCAAGGAGGCGTGCGCGCACATCTCCAACCATCTCGACTACTCCCGCGCCGAGCACGCGAAGGACTCGGTCAAGATCGCGACGGACCTGCGCACCATCGGCGGGGACGAGCTGTCCGTGTCGCGCATCAACGACTACTACAAGTAGCGGCTACTACATGTAACGAGCACGTCGGACAACGGGGGCACACATCATGGTCACCTTCCAGGACCTCAACGACCTGCGGCTGGGAAAGCTTCAGGAAGCGGTCGCGGATTGGCAGGCGATGGTCGGCAAGCTGGTCAAGGTCGCGGACGGCGGCAATGGCGAGGTCAGCGCGGCGGACCTGGACAGCAAGGCCAAAGCGGCCGACTGGAAGGGGCAGAACGCGGCCGTGACCAAGGACTTCGTCACGGTCACGGCGCGGGAGTTCGACGACGTCGTCACCGTCGCCCGGAGCGTGCACACGATTCTGAGCGGCGCGCACAGCAAACTGACGAAACACAAGAGCGACTTGGCCGACGCGGTGAGCCGTGCGGCCAAGAAGCTCGCCACCGCGTCGCACTCCAACAGCGAGGGCATGGAGTCCTGGAAGGACCGGGTGGTCGCGCTCGGCGGCGAGAACGTCGGCAGCGGCCAGGGCGGGAGCCAGACCCGCGTCCACGGCTTCCAGGCCATGAGCAACCTCATGCGCCACGGGAAGTACGAGCGCGAGTTCCTCAACGACTACGGCAACGCGCTCGTCAAGTACGAGAAGGAGCACACCGGGGAAGTTCATGAAGGCCCTGGCCCACAACCCCGACGCGGCGACTGACTTCTTCAGCGCGACCGAACCCCAGGACAACGCACAGTACTTGCTGAAGGACCGCCTGCCCATGAACGACGTCGTGCCCGACTCCATGGGGGTCGGGGGGTCGGTGGACGACTACAAGGGCCCGAAGGCGATCTACGAAGCGACCGGCGACGCCCTCGTCGCGGCGGCGACCGGGGTCGACCCGAACGACAGCTCCGCGCGGCCCCCCGAGCACACCGGTCAGCACCGGCAGGTGCTCGACAGCTCGCTGAAGTACCTCGCGGAGCGGGGCGACGACTTCCCCGCCGAGATGCGGGACGACATGGCGATCGTGCTGACGAACCACGGCGACACGGTTCACCACTCAGCCAGCGCGCTGGCGGACGATCCCAAGGACCCGAAACTGCTGGACAGGAACCAGTTGCTGGAAGTCTCCAAGCAGGTTTCCCGCGACCAGAACGCGTACGGAATGCTCAATGAGGGCCTGAACCAGGAAATCTACAGGGACATCCGCGAGAACAACGCCGATGACCCGAAGGAGACCCTGCAGCGAGCGGGCGGCACCGTCGGCTTCCTGGAACAGGCCCGCTACCAGGCCCTGGTGACCGATAGGGACGACCCTTCATGGGACGCGAAGTGGATGTACCACGGGTTCGGCAGCATCGTGAACTTCGTTCCGGGGGTCGGTGACATCGCGCAGCGCGGCGTCGACGCGGTGACCTACGAGTGGCAACAGCAGGAACAGGAGCGGATCGACGCCATCCAACAGCAGGACAACGAAAAGACCTTCGCCGGCAGAGAGCGGCAGTTGCAAGCGCTCGCTGACGCGTGGATAGAGGCCAAGCCGGACCACGGCAGCAGCCGCTTCGTCATCACCGGCGAGATCAACGGTTCCGCCTACGATGCGAACAGCCGGGTCAAGGGCTTGGAGGGGGGAGGATGATGCGAACCACGCAGAAGGACCTCACAATGCCCGCACGCGGGGCCGCGCTGCTTGCGGTGGTCGCGGTCGCGGCCGGGGCTGTGGGGTGTAGCTCCCAGAAGACGTTCGAAGTCCCGGAGCTGTGCGGGAGGAAGGTGGACTCCGCCCTCGTCGCCCCGTTTCTCCCGGCAGGCGACACACTGAAGGTCGACGACGGTATCTCCGCTCCGGAGCAACCGCGCTGCCAGGTGTACGTGGACGGCGATCTCCACCTCTACGTACGAGGCAACATCGACAAGGCCGACTTCGACCCTCTGAAGGCCACGGAGCGGAGTATGCGGCGGCTGGGCAGCCCGGCACCGGCCGAGGGCATCGGTGACGGTGCCACCATCGCGGACCACGGAGCGATGGCCGTACAGAAGTGCACGTACAACGGAGAGAAGAGCCAGTACATCCTGGAAATCGATGGGGTGGACCACCCGAAGGACACAGCTGAACGCCGAAAGGCCCTCGAAAAGCTCCTGCGAGCCCACTTGCCCGTCATCATGGAAGCGGAGGGCTGCCGCCCGTAGAGGCCCGGGGCGGCAGAAGCTGTGTCGGAGGCCCGCAGGACGTAGTGAGGGGCGCATGCGAAGCAGCGCTCTGTGGACACCTTCTCCGAACCCGAGCAACCGCGCTGCGAGTTCGAGGTGGGCGGGGAGGAGCGGGTGGGGCTGAGGGGCGACGTCGGCGAACCGTTCGTCAAGCCGTTCGAGGTAAGCGCCGACGGCATGCGGCGGCTGGGTAACCCGGCACCCGCCGACAGCGGACGTATCGCCCGCGACCGGGCGGGCACAACCACACCGTGCGCAAAACCCACGGGGGATCATGATGAACGGAAAGACGCGGACCACCGCCGTTCACCTGACCCTCGCCGCCCTCCTCCTGGCAGGCGTCGCGGCGTGCGGCGAAGCACAGGAGTACACCGTCCCGAGCAAGGCCTGCGGACGGGACGTGGACAAGGGCCGGCTCGCGGAACTCCTGCCCGGCGGCGAGAAGCTACGGGACAACGGGGCGGGCTCACTCCCCGCCCCGTACCGGCCTCCGCACCGCCCTCCGCCCGCCCTCAGCTCGGCAGCACCGGCAGCAGCTCCGGCAGATGCCCGTCCGAGGCGGTGGCCGCCGCGACGCGTTCGGCCGGGACCTCCCCGTACAGGGTCGTACGGGGGCGGGACGGGCGGCCCGCGAGTTCCGCGATGGCCTCCAGGCCCTGGATCGAGCGGTACGAGCCGTAACTCGACCCGGCCATCCGGGAGATGGTCTCCTCCATCAGCGTGCCGCCCAGGTCGTTCGCGCCCGAGCGGAGCATCTCCGCCGCGCCCTCCGTGCCGAGCTTCACCCAGCTCGTCTGGATGTTGGTGATGTGCGGGTGGAGCAGGAGCCTCGCCATGGCGGTGACGGCCCTGTTGTCGCGGTCCGTCGGGCCCGGGCGGGCGATGCCGGCCAGGTAGACCGGGGCGTTCGTGTGGATGAAGGGGAGCGTCACGAACTCCGTCAGGCCGCCGGTCTCCTGCTGGAGTCGAGCAAGGGTACGGAAGTGGCCGAGCCAGTGGCGGGGCTGGTCGACGTGCCCGTACATCATCGTCGAGGACGAGCGCAGGCCCACCTCGTGGGCGGTCTTGATGACCTCCAGCCAGGTGGCCGTGGGCAGTTTGCCCTTCGTCAGGACCCAGCGGACCTCGTCGTCCAGGATCTCCGCCGCCGTGCCGGGGATCGAGTCGAGCCCGGCCTCCTTGGCGGCGGTCAGCCAGTCGCGGATCGACAGGCCGGTGCGGGTGGCCCCGTTGACGACCTCCATGGGCGAGAACGCGTGCACGTGCATGCCGGGCACGCGTTCCTTCACCGCGCGCGCGATGTCGAAGTACGCCGTCCCGGGCAGGTCCGGGTGGATGCCGCCCTGCATGCAGACCTCGACCGCGCCCACGTCCCACGCCTGCGCCGCCCGGTCCGCGACCTGGTCCAGGGAGAGTGTGTAGGCGTCGGCGTCCGTGCGGCGCTGGGCGAAGGCGCAGAAGCGGCAGCCGGTGTAGCAGACGTTGGTGAAGTTGATGTTCCGCGTGACGATGTACGTGACCTCGTCGCCGACCACGTCCTTGCGCAGCGCGTCCGCGATCCGGCACAGCTCGTCCAGCGCCGGACCGTCCGCGTGGAGCAGGGCGAGCGCCTGGTCGTCGGTGAGCTTCGTCGGGTCGTCGGCCGCCTGGCTCAGCGCCTGGCGTACGTCGGCGTCGATGCGGGACGGGACCATGCCGGGGGCCGCCGCCTCCCGGAGCGCCTCCCAGTCCCCGTACACCTCGTCGAAGTCGTCGCGGCGGTCGCCGGTACGGCCCTCGGTGTCGATGGTGGTGTGGAGGTCGGTGCGGCCGGAGGAGGTGAACCCCTCGTCCGGCTCCTGCCACGGGAGGCCGACCGGGTTCGCGTCCTCGCGGGCCAGGCCCGTCTCCGGGTCGGCCAGGGCGCGGACGTGCGGGAGGAGGCGGGGGTCGAGCCAGGGCTCGCCGCGCTGGATGAACTCGGGGTAGATGGTGAGGCGTTCGCGGAGCGTGAAGCCGGATTCCGCCGTCTTCGCGGCCAGTTCGTCGATGTGCGGCCAGGGGCGCTCGGGGTTCACGTGGTCGGGGGTGAGCGGTGAGACCCCGCCCCAGTCGTCGATGCCCGCGCCGATGAGGAGCGCGTACTCGGCGTCCACCAGGTTCGGCGGGGCCTGGATCCGGGCCGACGGGCCGAGGATGTGCCGGGCCACCGCGATGGCGGCCGCCAGCTCCTCCAGCTCCGCGTCGGGCATCCCGCGCATCGCCGTGTCCGGCTTGGCGCGGAAGTTCTGCACGATGACTTCCTGGATGCCGTGGTAGGCGCGGGCCGTCTTCCGCAGCGCGAAGAGGGAGTCGGCGCGCTCCTCGTAGGACTCGCCGATCCCGATCAGGACGCCGGTGGTGAAGGGGACGTTGGAGCGCCCCGCGTCTTCGAGTACGCGGAGCCGTACGGCCGGTTCCTTGTCCGGGGAGCCGTGGTGCGGGCCGCCCGGCTCGGACCACAGGCGGGTCGCCGTCGTCTCCAGCATCATCCCCATCGAGGGGGCCACGGGCTTGAGGCGCTGGAGGTCGGTCCAGGTCAGCACGCCCGGGTTGAGGTGGGGCAGCAGGCCCGTCTCCTCCAGGACCCGGATCGCCATCGCCCGTACGTACGCGAGCGTGTCGTCGTACCCCTCCGCCTCCAGCCACTCCCGCGCCTCGGGCCACCGGTCCTCGGGGCGGTCCCCCAGGGTGAACAGCGCCTCCTTGCAGCCCATCGCCGCACCCTCGCGGGCGATGGCCAGCACCTCGTCGGGCGACAGGAACATGCCGTGGCCGGCCCGGCGGAGCTTGCCGGGGACGGTGACGAAGGTGCAGTAGTGGCACTTGTCACGGCAGAGGCGGGTGAGCGGGATGAAGACCTTGCGCGAGTACGTGATCACGCCCGCCCGGCCCGCCGCCTCCAGGCCCGCGTCACGGACGCGGGCGGCGGACGCCGCGAGGTCCGTCAGATCGTCGCCGCGCGCCTGGAGCAGGACGGCGGCCTCGGCGACATCGAGGGCGACACCGTCACGGGCGCGTTTGAGTGCGCGCCGCATGGCGTTGGAGGTGGGGCGTCCGCTCTGAGCATCGGTCATGAACCGAGCATACGAGCGAGGTGCGCGCACCGGACCAGGGCCTCTGGGGTCGTTTGTCGCGGAATCGCCGATCGCTACGCGCCTGTGGGGTGCTCGTGGTCATGCCCGCGGTCGTGCACATGGTCACTCGTGCGGGCCGACTCACCCGGATGAGACCCCGCCGACGGTGCCCTCACGCTTAGTGTCGGAACGGTGATGGAAACGATCGTCCTCGACATCGGCGAAACCCTCGTACGCGACGACCGGCACTGGGCGTCCTGGGCCAACTGGCTCGGCGTACCACCGCACACGCTCAGTGCGCTGGTGGGCGCGGCCGTCGCCCAGGGCCGCGAGGCCACGGACGCGCTGTGCGTCCTGCGGCCCGGCATGGACGTCGAGGAGGCCTACCGCGCGCGGGCCGCCGCCGGGCGCGGAGAGCACCTCGACGAGTCGGACCTCTACCAGGACGTCCGGCCCGCGCTGGGCGAGCTGCGGGCCGCGGGTATCCGGGTCGTGGTGGCGGGGAACGGCACGGTCCGGGCCGGGGAGCTGCTGCGGGGCCTGGACCTGCCCGTCGACCTGGTGGTCACCTCGGACGAGTGGGGCGCCCGGAAGCCGGACCCGGAGTTCTTCGCGCGGGTGGCCGAGGTGGCGGGCGCGGCCCCGGAGGCGACGCTGTACGTGGGCGACCACCCGGCGGAGGACCTGTTCCCGGCCGCTGCGGCGGGGTTGCGGACGGCGCACCTGCGGCGGGGGCCGTACGGGCACTGGTGGGCGGAGCACCCCGACGTGGTGGAGACGGCGGACTTCCGCGTCGACGCGCTGACGGAGCTGGTGGGCCTGGCGCTCCCGACGGACCCGGCCGGGGACGAGGAGCCGCGGGCGGAGCGGCCGAGGACGCTGCGGGCGGTGCGTTAGAGGGGCGCCGCCCCGATCGGGCCCGGGGGCCGCGCGAGCGCGGTGGCCCGAAGGCGCCTCGCCGATCGGCCCGGGGGCCGGCGTGCGCGCGGTGGCCCGAAAGGCCCCTCGCCGATCGGGCCCGGGGCCGACGTGCACGCGGTGGCCGGCCGGGGAACGACAGCGGCCTCCCACCGGGAGCCCGGTGGGAGGCCGCTGGAGGTCAGTACGCCTAGACGAGGTCCGTACGCCTAGACGACGGCCTTCGTCGCCTTGCTGACCGCCGACCCACTGGCGTGGCCGGTGAGGTGCGCGGTGACCTTCACCGTGATCGTCCGGCCCCGCTGGGCCGCCTTGAGCGGCAGTGTGGCGGCGGTGGCCCCGGAGATGGCCGTGCCGTTGGCGTACCACTGGTAGGCCCACGCGGAGGGCTTCGGCGCCCACGCGCCCCGGCCGACGGTGAGCGTGGAACCCACCTTCACCGTGCCGGAGATCACCGGCGCGATCGTCGCCTTCGGGGCGTCGCCCCTGGCGACCGTGACCGCCGCGCTCGTCGCACTGCCGTCGGCGTGCCCCGTCAGCCGGGCGGTGACGGTGACGGTGATCTTCTTGCCGAGCAGCGACGCCGGCACCGCGTACGTGGTGGCCGTCGCGCCGGAGATCGCCACGCCGTCCGCCTTCCACTCGTAGGCCCACGCGGAGGGCTTCGGCGTCCAGGCGCCGCGGCCGACCCCGACCGTCGCACCGACCTTGGCGGTGCCGGAGACGACCGGCGCGACCGTGGCCTTCGGGGCGTCGCCCCTGGCGACCGTGACGGCCGCCGAGGTCCCCTGGGCGTCCGGGTGGCCGGTGCGGCGGGCGGTGACGGTGACGGTGATCTTCTTGCCGAGCAGCGTCGCGGGCACGGCGTACGTGGCGGCCGTCGCGCCGGAGACCGCCGCACCGTCCGCCTTCCACTGGTACGCGTACGAGGACGGCGGCACCGTCCAGGAACCGGTGGTCGCGCTCAGCGTCGCGCCGACCTTGGCCGCCCCGGTGATCACCGGGGGCTGAGTGGAGGCGAGCCGCGCGGGCGTGACGGTGAACGAACCCCGCGGGTGCTCGACGCCGTTGTGCGTGATGACGGAGACGCTCCAGACGCCGGTCGCGGCGCCGGTCAGGTCGAGGACCGCCGTGAGCGTCCTGCGGTCGGCGGAGACGGCGGTGGTCGTCGACTCCACCACCTTGCCGCCGAGGGCGAGTCGGACGACGTCGTCCTTGTGCAGCGCCGTCCCCGTGAGCGTCACCGTCGCCTTGCCGCCGGCCGCGCCGGTGGTCGGGGCGACCGTCCCGATGGTGACCGTCTCCGCGCCGCAGCGGATGCCGGAGCAGACGGCCTCCGCCGAGTACGAGGTCTTCGCGGCGGTCTCCGGCAGCGACAGGACCAGGGTGCTCGGGGCGGGGTCCTTGGAGTAGGGCTCGTCGACGGCGCACTTGTAGCCGGTGGGGATGTACTTCATGCAGCCGTTGTTGAGGCTGGCGTCGTACAGCGAGGGGACCGCTGTCGCCTCGGCGCCGTCGGTGTCGCTGATCTTCATGTCGAAGCGGTCGCGGTAGGCGGTCGGCAGCGCCGCGCAGAAGGTGCTGTGCGCCTCGTCGAGGGTGCCGGTGACGGGGCCGTACCCGTAACTGACGTTGGGCACCGCGACGCATCCCTCGGCGGGGCCGGCCGCGGTGGCGATGCGCACGGCGTCGAACCGGTAGTCGGGCGCGGCCTTCAGTCCGGCGCGCACGGTGACCATGACCTGGTAGCTGGTGGAACCGGTGACCGCGCACGCCTGGTTCCGGTTGCACAGGGCCTCGCCGTTCGCGCCGTACACCACCACGTTCGCGGAGCCCAGGGCGTCGCGCACATCGACGTGCACGGTGTCCTCGGCGTCGGTGGTCGTGATCCGGCGGCAGCGCAGCTCACCGGGTGCCCCCATCGCGCCGCCCGAGGAGGGTCCGCCGGCCCGGACCGCCGGGTTGGCCGTGCAGCCCTTCGCGGTGGCGGTGACGTCCCTGCGGGTCAGCGTGTAGGTGGTCTTGCTGTCCCGGCCCGTGAACAGCACGGTGTACGCGGCGCCGGGCTTCAGCTCGCAGGTGGTCCAGGTGCTGGTCGAGGGGTAGACCGAGCAGGCCTGGACGCCCTTCTCGTCCAGCACCGTGAACTCGGCGGTCAGCGTCTGCCCCGGCGCGGCCTGCAGCTGGAGGTTCTCCCGCCCGCTGTGCGCGTCGGCGGGGATGCTCAGGCACTGCGAGAAGACTCCGTCGCCGGTGGTGATCCGGGCGGCGGGGCTCTGTGCGGTGAAGTCGCCGGCCGGGAAGGCCGGGCAGCCGGAGGCGACGTCGGTGCGGTGCAGCGCCAAGGCGTAGGCGCCGGTCGCCGGGGCTTCGTCGTCGGTGGAGACGTGCAGCCGGAAGGGCGCCCTGCCGTCCAGTTCGCAGGTCCCGGACGTGAGGGCGGACCCCTCGCACTGGTACGCGCCGCCGGCGTCGTACACCGTCGTATCGGGGTGCGGGCCCGGCCCGCCGAGGGACTTCAGCACGGCCACCCGGGCCCCGGTGGGAAGGTCCAGGGAGACGCAGTCGATCTCCCCCGCCGAGGCGAAATCGGACCGGAGCACGCCCATGCCCGCGGGTACGCAGCCGGCGTCCGACGCGCGGTCGAGGATGAGGGTGGCCTGGTCGGTGTAGACCGTGTAGTCACCGGCCGACGGAAGATCGCACCCGTCCCAGGTGGTGCAGACGGTCTTGCCGGCGCGGTCGTAGACCGTGAGCTTGGTACGGGAGGTGTCGACCGCGTAGACCTCGTGGGGGCCGGCGTGGGACGCGGTGAACGTCTTGCAGCCGGCGGCCGGAGTCACGCTGGTGGGCGCGGAGTTGTAGGCGTTGACCGGGACCCGGGCGCAGCCGGCCGGGTCGGAGATGCGGCGGACCTTCAGCGTGTACTCGGCCGGGAAGCCGCCCTCCGCCTCCCTGACGTGGGACAGGACGCGGTAGGGGCCGTCGCCCGGGAGGACGCAGCCCTCGCTGTCGTCCTCGTTGAAGTGCGGGCAGATACGGGCACCGGTCTCGTCGGTGATCCAGGAGAGGCCCTGACCGTACTTCGTGGTGGTGATCCTGTTGGTGAGCCGCTCCCCCGGCTTCGCCTCGATCCGCACGCACTGCACGGCCGTCGGGCCGGCCGCCAGGGCCACGAGGGGCGGGCTGTCCCAACCGGTCGGGATCGGGGCGGCGCAGCCCTCGTCCGTGCCGATCGGGACCAGGCCGAAGGTGACCTTGCTGGCGTCCGCCCAGTCGTTGACCAGCCGCAGCGTGTACGTGCCGGTGCGCTCAAGACGGCACCAGCCCTCGCCCCACTCCGGGTCGTGGCAGTCGACCCGCTCCTCACCGTCGTAGACCGTGGTGTACACGTTTCCGGTGCCCGACTCCAGGAGACGGTGCAGGCCCGGCTTCTCGACGGTGAACGTGAAGCAGGCGGTCCCCTCGGCGGGGAGGGTGAGCGTGTTCCCCTCGGGCGCGGCCTCGCCGTACGCGGAGAGCGCGAAGGACGGGCAGTCCTCGGCGGCGGCGGCCGGGGCGGCGGGCGTGGCGGTGGCGGTGCTCGCCCGCGCCGCCCCCACCGGGGCCAGCAGCGTGACCAGAACGGTGAGCGTGAGCAGAAGTGCGGTGTATGCCGCGGATCTCGCGGCCGTACACAGACGTGGTGGCATGGGTCCGTTCCCCCCGGAGCGGTGAAGGATGTGCTCCGGGTCTCCGCGGACAGCTCGTTCGGCGGGCCTCTGAACACAGCGAAATGTGCCCGCCCCGTGAAGGGGCGGGCACATGATGATCGCACAGCTGAGCGACCCGACGACATGTCAATTCGGAGCCGCCGAGCCGGTCCCCGGTCCGGCCTGATCCGAACGCGAGGCCGGGGGTCTCAGTCCCCCAGCACCGCCTGCATCACGCTCTTCGCGATCGGGGCGCCGAGCCGGCCGCCCGAGATGTCGGAGCGGGAGATGTCCATGTCCGTCGGGTCGATGAACACGGCGACCGCGACCGACCGCCCGTCGTCCTTCTTGCCGTAGCTGACGAACCAGCCGTACGGGACCTCGTCGCGGACGTTCACGCCGCGCTGGGCGGTGCCCGTCTTGCCGCCGACCGTCACACCGTCGATCAGGGCGCGCTGGGCGCTGCCCTCCTTCGCGGTGTACTCCATCATCTCCTGGACCTTCTTCGCCGTCTCGGACGAGACGGCCTGACTCATCTCCATCGGCTCGTTCTTCTCCAGCGTGGAGAGGTCCGGGCCGCGCAGCTCGTCGACGATGTAGGGCTGCATCAGCTTGCCGTCGTTGGCGAGGGCCGCCGTGACCATCGCCATCTGCATCGGGGTGCTGGTGAGGCTGCCCTGGCCCATGCCGGTGAGGGCCGTGCCGGGCTTGTCGAGCTTCTGCGGGTAGAGGCTCTTCGTGGCGAGCATGTCGCCGAACTCCTCCGCGTACACGTCCTCGTTGAAGCCGAACTTCTCCGCCGTCTCCCGCATCCGCTCCTCGCCCAGTTCGGACGCCGCGTCGAGGAAGACGTTGTTGCAGGAGTACTGCATGGCGGTCTTCATCGACGCCTTGTTGCACACCGCGTCGCCCGCCTCGCTGCCGATCTTGTTGGTGGAGAGCGGGAGGGGATACGGCGAGACCGCGCCCGTCTTGGCGTCCACGTCCGTGACCACGCCGTGCTCCAGCGCCGCCGCGGCCGTGAGGATCTTGAAGGTGGAGCCGGGCGGGTAGGTCTCGCGCAGCGGGCGGTTGGCCAGCGGCTTGCCCTTCTTCTTCTCCAGCGCCGTGAAGCGGTCGCTCTCCTTGAACGAGATCCCGGCGAAGGTCTCGGGGTCGTACGAGGGCGTGGAGACCAGCGACAGCACCTTGCCGGTGCGCGGGTCCAGGGCGACCACCGCGCCCCGGGCGCCCAGGTCGGTGAGGCCCTTGTAGGCCGCCTTCTGCGCCTTGGCGTCGATCGTGGTGATCACGTCGCCGCCGCGCCGGGGCTGCCCCGTCAGGATGTCCTTGGCGTGCCGGAAGGCGAACCGGTCGTCCTGGCCGCTGAGGACGCTGTCGTAGGTCCGCTCCAGCAGCGAGGTGCCCCGGGACTGGGAGGCGTATCCGGTGACGGGCGCGTACATCGCACCGTCCTTGTTGGTCCGGAGGAACGCGTAGTCCCGGCTCTCGGTCTCCTTCGATCCGGTGATCGCCTTGCCGCCGACGATGATGTCGCCGCGTGGGGTGGCGAACCGTTCGAACCGCACGCGGGCGTTGTTCTCGTGCTGGGCCAGCTCCTGGCGGTCGACGTGCTGGAGCCAGTTGGCCCGCAGCAGCAGGGCCAGCACCAGCAGCCCGCAGAAGATGGCTATGTGCCGCAACGGCCTGTTCATTCCACTCCCCACCCGGGCGGGCTCCGGTCTGGACGGCGGGGCGCCCGCCGACCGGGCCCGCGTATGCGTTCCCCGATGAACAAGGATGCCCTGTGGGCGCGCCCGGTTGCACCGGCGGCCCCGGACACCCCTCCTCGGCGGCACGCGGCGTGACCGCCGGAAGCACCCGGCGTAGTCGCGGGGGCGTCGGAGATACGCGGCGTAGTCGCGCGGCCGTCGGAGATACGCGGCGTAGTCGCGTGCCGGTCAGAGATACGCGGCGTAGTCGTCCAGCGTCCGCAGGACCTCCGCCTCGTCCGCCGGGGGCAGCTGGAGCACGACCTCCTCGATGCCCAGCTCCGCGTAGTGGGCGAGCTTTCCCGGGCCGGGCAGCACCGCGTACGGCACCACCTGGAGGCCCTTCGGGTCGCGCCCGGCCTCCTCCCAGGCCGTCCGCAGCTTCGGCAGGGACTCGGTGAGGCCCCCGCCGCCGATGGGCAGCCAGCCGTCCGCGTACTCCGCGATGTGCGCGAACAGCTTCGGGCCCGCCCCTCCGCCGATCAGGGTGCGCGGGCCGTTGACCGGGCCGCGCGGCCGCTGGGCCGGCTTGGGGTGCGCCTCGCTCGCCCGCACCGACCCGAACGCGCCCTCGTGCCCGGTCGGCTCGTCCGCCCACAGGGCCCGCATCAGGGCCATCCGGTCCCGCGCCAGCTCCCGGCGCGTGGACCACTCGACCCCGTGGTCGGCCGCCTCCTCGACGTTCCAGCCGTAGCCGACGCCGAGGGTGAACCGGCCGCCGGAGAGGTGGTCCAGGGTGGCCGCCTGTTTGGCCAGGTCGATCGGGTCGTGCTGGGCGACCAGGGTGATGCCGGTGCCCAGGGCGAGGCGCTCGGTGACGGCGGCGGCCTGGCCGAGGGCGACGAACGGGTCCAGGGTGCGGCCGTACTCCCGGGGCAGCTCCCCGCCCATCGGGTACGGCGTGCTGCGGATCACCGGGATGTGCGTGTGCTCGGGCAGATACAGCCCGCCGAACCCCCGCTGTTCCAGCTCGCAGGCGAGCCTGACCGGGGTCACCGTCTCGTCGGTGAGGAAGATCGTTGTGGAGATCCGCATCGAGAACACCTCCGTCGTCCGTCAGCGCGTCATACGTGCGAAGGGCCAAGGTATGCCGTACGACAAGGAAATCCGAGACCGTCGTCCGTGTGCGTCGGGAGCGGACGGAGAGGAGTTGCGATGGGGCCGGGACTGGGGCCGGGGCTGGGGTACTTCCTGTTGCCGGCGGGCGGCGCGCTGAGCCTGACCGGGGTCGTCACCGGCAACGGCACGCTGATCAGCCTGAGCTGGATCATGTGGGTGCTCGGGATCCTTCTGCTGTTCCGGAGCCGTTCGCGCCGCCCCGTCGATCCGGCGAAGCTCGCGGCGGCGGCCGCGGCCGGGGACGCCCGTGCCGTGCGGGGGCTGCGGGCGCTCGCCCTGACCGCGCGGGCCGAGGGGCGCCCCGACACGGCCGAGCGGCTGCTGCGGCAGGCGGTGAAGGCCGGTGACGTGGAGTCGATGTGGGAGCTGGGCCGCCTGGTCGAGCACCGCGAGGGGCTGGCGGCGGCGGAGCCGTGGTTCCGGATGGCGGCGGAGGCCGGGCACGCGGTGGCCAAGCGGCTGTTCCGGCCGGGCGGCGCGCTGCACCCGGACGGGGCGGGCCCGGCGTCCTAGGTGTTCTGTTCTGTCCAGAAAGCGTCCGCTACGTACCGTCGTCCGCCCTGCATCCGGTGGTTTTCAGCCACCCCCCAGCCCTCAAAATTTAGGTTAGCCTAACCTAAAGCGACCTTTTGGGCAGTGGGCCGGGCGCGCGGCGCCGGGGCGAGGCAGGAGACACCGTGGGGCATGGCTGGGAAGGCGTCGTTCTCAAACTGTTCAGGGGGCGTGACTTCACGTTCACCGTGACCGGCACGGAACAGGTCACGGACCGTTTCCGCCGGGTGCACGTGACCGACGGCGGGCTGCTCGCCGCGACGGGCGGGGCGCACCCGACGATGTGGGTACGGCTGTGGTTCGAGAAGGACGGCAAACCCCATCAGCGCGCCTACACCCTGGTCGACCCCGACCCGGAGACGGGCACGTTCAGTCTGGAGTTCGCCCTGCACCAGGGCCCCGCCTGTGACTGGGCGAAGACCGTCGGGGTCGGCGAAACGATCGACGCCACGCTCCAGGGCACCGGCTTCACCCTGCCCGGCCCGGCGCCCTCGCGGCTCTTCGTGATCGGTGACGCGGCGGCGCTGCCGGCGATCAACTCCCTCCTGGACGCGGTCCCGTCGACCCCGGCGACGATCTGGTTCGAGACCGCGCACGAGGAGGACCGGAAGCTGCCGTTCCGCCTCGACGGGGCCCACCACACCCTGCACCACGTGGAGCGCCGGGAGGCGGGCGCGCATCTCGTCTCCGAAGTGAAGGCGGCCCTGCCGGAGCTGCTGGGCGAGGACCCCACGGACGCGTACGTCTGGGTCGCCTGCGACACGGCGACCACCCGGACCCTGTCGGCGTACCTCCGCAAGGAGCTGGGCCTGCCCAAGGACCGGGTGAACGCGCTGGGTTACTGGCGGCCGTAGGGCCCGACAGCTTCCGCGCCGGGGCGGTCCGGGGGCTCCGGCACCCGCCGCACGCGCGCCTACGCGCCCCCGGACCGGAGCGACCTGCGCAGCAGGACGCCGCCGATCCCCACCAGGCTCGGGAACCCGCTCTTCGGCATGGCCACCGTGCCGACCACGCCGACGGCGGCCAGGGCGATGCCCGCCGCGCGCTGGGCCGGGATGTCGTCGTGCTCCTCCGCCGAGCGCAGCAGCCGGCCGCCCAGCCACAGGGTGGGGGCGGCGGCCATGAACCAGAAGGCGGCGGCGCGGTCGCCCCGGTCGGGCACGGAGTCGACCACGTCACGCCCCAGTTCGGCGAGCACGTCACGGTAGATCACCGCGCCGATGGCGCCGTGGGCGATACCGACCACCTGGAGCCAGGGCCCCATCGAACGTCGCGTCATGGCCTCAGCGTACGGGCCCCGCACGGCCCGACGGGATCAGTCCTCGACCACGAGGGCCGGGGTCTCCTTCGTCAGGATCTCGCCCCGGAAGAACGCCGGGCTGCGGCGCTCCATGGCGACCATCAGCACCACGCCGAGGAGCAGCAGCCCCACCCCGATGACGAACACCGATCCGACGCCGAACACCGAGGACCCGGAGCCGTACGCCGGGTCCCACATGTCGTAGAGGGTCTTGGCGAAGACGGCGGCGAGCAGGGTGCCGCCGAGCAGCGGGAAGAGGCCCTTGAAGACCAGGTCCCGGGCGGAGCGGGTCAGTTCGGCGCGGAAGTACCAGGCGCAGGCGAAGGCGGTCAGCGCGTAGTAGAAGCAGATCATGAGGCCGAGCGCGTAGATGGTGTCGACCAGGACGTGCTCGCTGACCAGGGTCATCACGGCGTAGAAGACGCCGGTGCCGATGCCCGCCGTGACCGTCGCCCGGCCGGGGGTCTTGAACCGGGGGTGGACCTTGGCGTACGAGGCCGGCATCGCCTCGTACGCGGACATCGCGAGGACCGTGCGGGCGACCGGGATGAACGTGGTCTGGAGGCTGGCGGCGGCCGAGGCGAGGACCGCGAGGAAGAGCAGGACGCCGAGGCCGGGGCCCATCACCGGCCCCGCGAGGGCGGCGAAGACGTTGTCGGAGGTGTCCGGGTTGGCGAGGCCGAGCCCGGAGGTGCCGGAGCCGACGGCCATCTGCGCGGCGATGCCGGTGGCGAGGTAGGAGCCGACCAGGACGACCATCGCGATGAGGGCGGCGCGGCCGGGGGTCTTCTCGCTGCCGGTGGTCTCCTCGTTGGCGGTCAGGCAGGCGTCCCAGCCCCAGAACATGAAGATCGAGAGGGACAGCCCTGCGGTGAAAGCCGCGAAGGACTGGACGGCGAAGGGGTTCAGCCAGGACCAGGAGAAGTCGAGCGAGGAGGCGAAGTCCGGCCCGCCGCTGCCCGCCTTGCTCAGAGCCATCGTCACGAACACGGCGAGGACGGCCAACTGGAGCCCGACCAGGGCGTACTGGATGCCCTTGGTGGCGGTCATGCCCCGGTAGCTGATGGCGGTGGCGACGGCGATGAGGACCAGACAGGTGAGGATGTGGACCGGCTTGCTGTCGTCCAGGGCGGCGACCGACGCGCTGCCGGTGATCTCCCCCGCGAGCAGCCAGAAGTACGAGGTGGCGACGCCCGCCAGGTTGGACAGCACGATGATCGTCGCGATCACCAGCCCCCAGCCGCACATCCAGCCGACGCGGGGGCCGAACGCCTTCACCGTCCAGGTGAAGGAGGTGCCGCAGTCCGGCATCGCCCGGTTCAGCTCCCGGTAGGCGAAGGCCACGAGCAGCATCGGCAGGAACCCGGCCAGGAAGACGGCGGGCATCTGCACGCCGACCTCTCCGGCGGTGGAGCCGAGGGTGGAGGTCAGGCAGTAGACGGGGGCGACGGTGGAGACGCCGATGACGGCGCTGCCCATGAGGCCGACGGAGTTCCCGCCGAGCCCCTTGCCCCGCACGCCACCGCGGCCGTCACCACCGTCGGCCGGGGCACTTCCCCGTACCGTGTCTCCGGCCCCTGGCCGCGCGTCCAGCTGAGTCATGAGGAGGACGCTATGCGCTGCGATATCCACATCCGGAGCGTGAGACTCCAACGTCTCACCCTTGGATATATCAGCCAACTCCCCCAGATCTCTTCATGAATTCAAGGTTGCATCCCCGCGAAGCCTTGCAATACATGCCGAGCAGTCGGGCGTGAGGACGTACGGTAATCGCAGCACTGTCCGCTTTGCGCTGATTCAAAATTTTCCCGTGCCCCGTGGAGGCGCCCTCAGCCGGGCCAGACGATCGCCTGTGTCTCGCTGTAGGCGTGCAGCGCGTACGAGCCCACGTCCCGCCCCACCCCGCTCTTCTTGAACCCGCCGAACGGGGCCTCCATGTTCCGCCCGACCGTGTTGACGCCGACCCCGCCCGCGCGCAGCCGGCGGGCGATCCGGAAGGCGCGGGCCACGTCCCCGGACCACACGTAGTCGATGAGGCCGTAGTCACTGTCGTTGGCCAGGGCGACGGCCTCCTCCTCGTCGTCGAAGGGGACGACCACCACGACCGGCCCGAAGATCTCCTCGCGGACCACCCGCATGTCCGGGGTGCAGTCGGCCAGCAGCGTGGGCGCCACGTAGAAGCCCCGGTCCAGGTGGCCGGGCCGGACGCCGCCCGTGACGACCCGCGCGCCCTCCTTCCGGCCCAGCTCCACGTACGCCTCGACCCGGTCGCGGTGGGCCGCGGAGATGACCGGGCCCACGACGGTGGCCCGGTCGCGGGGGTCGCCGACGGTGAGCCGGTTCGCGTACGCGGTGAGCGCGGCGATCAGCTCGTCCTGCCGGGACCGGTGGACCAGGACGCGGGTCGGAGCCGTACAGATCTGTCCGCTGTAGAACGAGAACGTCGTGCCGATGCCCGCGACGGCCACGTCCACGTCGGCGTCGTCGAGGACGAGCGCCGCCCCCTTGCCGCCCAGCTCCATCAGCTGCCGCTTCATCCCGCGCCCGCACACCTCCGCGATGCGCTGCCCCACGGCGGTGGACCCGGTGAAGCTGACCATGTCGACCTCCGGGGCGTCGACCGCGGCCTCCCCGGCCTCCGCGCCCGACCCGGTGACGACGTTCACGACGCCCGGCGGAACACCCGCCTCCGCGAGGGCGGCGGCCATCCGGTAGACGGAGAGCGGGTCCTGCGGGGCGGGCTTCACCACGACCGTGTTGCCCATCGCGAGCGCGGGCGCGATCTTGCCCGCCGGGTTGGCCCAGGGGTTGTTGTACGAGGTGACGCACGTGACCACGCCGACCGGCTGGCGGACGGCCAGCGCCCCGAAGACCCCGGCCCGCCCCATCGGCCCGGCCTCGTTGATCTGGGGTGCGACGGCCTCCTCGACGGGCTCCAGGGCCCCTCGCGCGTACCGCCGGAAGCGGGCGATGCCCACCCCCACCTGCATCCCCCGGGCGGTGGAGGCGGTGGCGCCGCTCTCCGCCCGCGCGACCTCGGCGTGGGCGGCGAAGTCCCGCTGGACGAGGTCGGCGGCCCGGTCGAGGATCGCGGCACGCTCCTCGGGCCGGGTCCGCGACCAGGGCCCGAAGGCATCGCGCGCCGCCGCGGCGGCCTCGTACACCTGGGCGCGGCTCGCCTCGGGCGCGAGGCCGACGACCTGCTCGGTGGACGGGTCGATGACCTCGTAGTGCCCGGCGGCGGGCTCGGTCCACTCCCCGCCGATGAAGAGCTTGCCGGGGCCGCTGCCGCTCACGCCGTACTCACCGTCCGGGTGTCGCGGCCCGAGCGCAGCACCGTCCCCGGCACCGCCCCCGTCACCTTGTCGTCGCGCAGGGTCTCGACCCCGTTGACGCGTACGGAGACGATCCCGATGGCCTTGGAGTCCAGGCGCGGGCTGTCCCCGGGCAGGTCGTGGACGAGGGTGGCGGGCCCGGCGTCGATCCGCTCGGGGTCGAAGAGGACGAGGTCGGCGTGGAAGCCCTCCTCGATCCGCCCGCGCTCACGCAGCCCGAAGAGCCGCGCCGGGTCGTCGGTGAGCATCTTGACGGCGGCGGTGAGCGGGACGAGCTTGCGCCCCCGCAGACAGTCGCCGAGGAAGCGCGTGGTGTACGGGGCCCCGCACATCCGGTCCAGGTGCGCGCCCGCGTCGGAGCCGCCGAGCAGGACGTCCTCGTGCTCCCAGGTCCGCTGCCGCAGCGCCCAGGAGTCCGGGTCGTTGTCGGTGGGCATCGGCCACAGAACCGTACGCAGGTCGTCGGCGGCGCAGATCTCGACCAGGCAGTGGAAGGCGTCCTGACCGCGCTCGGCGGCGATGTCGTTGACGACGCGCCCGCTGAGCCCCTCGTTCGCGGCGCTGTAGGTGTCCCCGATGACGTACCGGCCGAAGTTGGCGAGCCGGCGGAAGACCCCGGCCTCCTTGCTGTCGGCGCGGCGCAGCATCTCGGCGCGGGTACCGGCGTCCCGGAGGCGTTCGATGCGCTCGGGAACGGGGAGGGCGAGGATCTCGCCCCAGCCGGGGATGAGGTTGAGGGCGCAGAAGGTGCCGAGCGACATGTTCATCGGGGTGAGGATCGGCATGGTGAGGGCGACGATCCGCCCGCCGGCGCGGCGGGCACGTTCGCTGGGGACCAGCTGGCGCGGTACGCGTTCGGGGACGGCGGCGTCGATGGTGAGGACGTTCCAGTTGAGCGGGCGCCCGGCGGCGGCGGTCATGTCGACGAAGAGGTCGATCTCCTCGTCGGAGAACTGGTCCAGGCAGCCGGCGACGATCGCCTCCAGCTGCGTCCCCTCGTGCTCGCCGACCGCTCGGGACAGGGCGAGCAGCTCCTCGGGCCGGGCGTGCCGGGAGGCGACGGGCTCGCCGTCGCCGTCGGAGTGGGTGGAGGACTGGGTGGTGGAGAGCCCCCAGGCTCCCGCGTCCATCGCGTCGTGGAACAGGGCGAGCATGGCGTCCAGCTGCGCGGGCGTGGGCTGCCCGCCGACCGCGTCCGCGCCCATGACGTGCCGGCGCAGGGCGCAGTGCCCGACCATGAACCCGGCGTTGACGGCGATGCGCCCTTCGAGGGCGTCGAGGTACTCGCGGAAGGTGGACCAGCTCCAGTCGACGCCTTCCTCCAGCGCGGCGAGCGCCATGCCTTCGACCCTCGACATCATCCGCCGGGTGTAGTCGGCGTCCTCGGGCCGGTCGGGGTGGAGCGGGGCGAGGGTGAACCCGCAGTTGCCACCCGCGACGGTGGTGACGCCGTGGTTCATGGAGGGGGTGGCGTAGGGGTCCCAGAAGAGCTGGGCGTCGTAGTGGGTGTGCGGGTCGACGAAGCCGGGGGCGAGGACGAGCCCGTCGGCGTCCTCGCTGGTGACGGCCTCTTCGGTGATCGTCCCCGGCTCGGCGACGACGGCGATCCGGCCGCCCCGGATACCGACGTCGGCGGTGTACGCGGGCCCGCCGGTGCCGTCCACGACGGTCGCACGGCGGATGAGGTGGTCGAGCATGACGGTTCCCTTCTCGGGGTTCCTTCTCCGGCCCGGGTGCGTGGGACAGCCGGGGTGCGCACGCTTTCGGCCGCGGTACGCACCCCGGCTCATCAGGGCGACGGTCCGGGAAGACGCCGCCCGGCTTGTCGGCGGGGGCCCCGCCCCCACACCCCCGCTCCTCAATCGCCGGAGAGGCTTGGTCGTCCGGCTCCTGGCCGGTCAAGCCCGGGGCAGGCGAAACCCAGCCCCGCCGGCGTTTGAGGCGAGTCTTTCCAGCCCCTCCGGCGCTTGAGGAGCGGGGTTCGGGGCGGAGCCCCGACGTGGGCCTCAATCCGTGGCGGCCCGGAACCGCGAGGTCCGATGCACCGGATCCGTATCGATCCGCGGAATCACGTGCTCCCCGATCAACCGGATCGTGTTCATCGTGTCCTCGGGACTGATCCCGATCGGCAGCCCGAAGCTCAACTGGTCCGCCCCCGCCCGATCCCACCGCCGGCACTGCTTCAGCACCTCGTCAGGGTCCCCGCAGATCATCAGCTCCTCCGCGATGAGCAGCTCGACGATCTCCTCGGTGTACTCCGGCAGCAGCTGCGGCCACTCCGGAATCCCCTCCGGCCGGGGGAACGTGTCGTGGTAGCGGAACAGCAGCGACTGGAGGTAGTTGAGCCCACCGCCGACCGCGATCTCCACGGCCTTGGCGTGCGTCTCGGCGCAGATCGCGGTGGAGGTCACCATCACGTTGTCGTTGACGAACGCGCCCACCGGCTCGGCGTCCTTGACCGCGTTCTTGTAGGACTCGACGACCCACTCCATGTCGGAGACCTTCTGCACGCTGAAGCCCAGCACGCCGAGCCCCTTCTTGCCCGCCATGGCGTACGAGGAGGGCGACCCGGCCGCGTACCACATGGCCGGGTGGGACTTCCCGTACGGCTTCGGCAGGATCTTGCGCGGCGGCAGGGACCAGTGCTTGCCCTGGAAGCCGACGTACTCGTCCTGGAGCCACATCTTGGGGAACTCGGCGATCGTCTCCTCCCACAGCTCCTTCGTGTGGTTCATGTCGGTGATGCCCGGCATGAACCCGAGGATCTCGTGGCTGCCCGCACCCCGCCCGGTGCCGAACTCGAAGCGTCCCTCCGAGAGATGGTCGAGCATCGCGACCTTCTCGGCGACCTTCACCGGATGGTTGACGGGGGCGAGCGGGTTGAAGATGCCGGAGCCGAGGTGGATGCGCTCGGTGGCGTGTGCGAGATAGCCGAGGTACACGTCGTTGGCCGAGAGGTGCGAGTACTCCTCCAGGAAGTGGTGCTCGGAGGCCCAGGCGTACTTGAAGCCGGACTTGTCCGCCTGGATGACGTACTCGGTCTCCTCGATCAGCGCCTTGTGCTCTGCCTCGGGGTCCACCTTGGCACGCGCGGCGGGCACGTACCCCTGAACAAAGAGCCCGAATTCCACGGAGGTTCACCGTCCTCAAGTTTTCCGACAGCTTTTCTGACGCACCGTCAGATTGTGATGCGACCGACTGTTCCACCGCCACCGCGACCCGTCAATAGCTGACGCTTCGTCAGAACGGGCTGACCCCCGCCAGCCACCCCCCGTCCACGACGAACGGCTGCCCGGTGACGTACGAGGAGTCCGGACCGGTCAGGAACAGGACCAGCGCGGCGACCTCCTCGGGCCGGCCGATCCGCCCCATCGGCACGAGCTTGCGGTAGTACGCGTCCAGGGCCGCGCTCGACGCCGGCAGGTCGGCGTCCGCGTCCAGCAGCGCCGGGTTGCTCATCGCGGTGTCGACGGCCCCCGGGCAGACGGCGTTGACCCGGATGCCCTTGCCCGCCAGCTCCATGGCGGCGACCTTGGTCAGCCCCAGCACCGCGTGCTTGGTCGCGGCGTACGCGCCGACCAGGGGCATGCCGGTCAGACCGGTGTACGAGGACGTGTTGACGATCGTCCCGCCGCCCGCGGCCTCGATCTCGGGTGCGACGGCGCGTATCCCGAGGAACGCGCCCGTCATATTGACCCGCACCACCTGCTCGAACTCGGACAGCGGGGTGTTGACCAGCTCGTTGAAGCGCAGGATGCCCGCGTTGTTGACGAGCCCGTCGATCTTCCCGAAGGCGTCCTTGGCCGCGGCCACGCCTGCGGCCCAGTCCTCCTCGCTCCCGACGTCCAGTTTCACGAACCGGGCGACGCCCTCACCGAACTCCTCCCCCAACTCCTTTGACAACGCCTCCCCTTGCTCGACCAGCACATCGGCGACGACGACCCGCGCGCCCTCGGCCGCGAAGAGCCGTGCCTCCTGCTCGCCCTGCCCGCGCGCCGCCCCGGTGACCAGGACGACCCGCCCGTCCAGCTTGCCCATGTCCGTCTCCTTCACGTACCGAGGTGAGGGGCCACGTCCGCACCGAACGCCGCCATCTGATCGGTCAGTTCGTCCACGCTCCGGCTCCGGAAGCGCACCTGGATCTGGTGCACGCCGATCGCCGCGTACTCCCGCAGCGACTCCGCGAGAACCTCCGGCTCCCCTGTGAGCGTCCGCCGCCCCACGGACCACCCGGGCTCACCCACGTACAGCGGCTCGGTGATCGCACCGACGACGATCGGCGCCTCGACCCCCGCCTCCTCCCGCAGGGAGTGCACCCGGGCGATCTGCGCGGGCAGCCGGTCCCGGGCATCACCCTGCGGCAGCCACCCGTCCCCGCGCACGGCGGCCCGGCGGGTGGCGGCCGGCGAGGAGCCGCCCACCCAGATCGGCACCCGTTCCTGAACCGGCCGGGGCAGCTGCCCGAGCCCACTGAACGAGAACCGCTCCCCCGCGAACTCCGGGTACTCCTCGGGCCCGAGCGCGGCCCGCAGCGCGTCGATCGACTCGTCCAGCAGGCCCCCGCGCCCGTCGAAGTCCGCCCCGACCGCCTCGAACTCCTCCCGTACGTGCCCGGCCCCGACCCCGAGGATGAGCCGGCCGCCGCTGAGGTGGTCGAGGGTGGCGTACTGCTTGGCGGTGACGAGCGGGTGGCGCAGCCCGACGACGGCGACATGGCTCATGAGCAGCACGCGCCCGGTGACCCCGGCGAGAAAGGCGAGCGTGGCGACGGGGTCGTACCAGACGGCGCTCATGCCGTCCGCCAGCCGCCGCGGGATGGCGACGTGATCGCAGCCGGCGATGTAGGCGAAACCACCGTGATCGGCGGCGCGGGCCACGCGGACGAGATCGGCGGGGGTCGCCGCCGCCTCCCAGGGTTCCGCGTAGATGACGCTCTGCGACTGGACCGGCAGCTGCATCCCGTACGGCAGCGGCCCGCCGGGCAGTATCGGCACGGCGGCCTCCTTCCCCTCCGGCCCGGAAGGAACCCGCCCCGGGCGACGGCCGCCATAGTCATACCTGACGGTTCATCAGACAAGAGGTGGGGGTGCATCGGGGCGCGTCGGAGGCGGGTGCCGATGAGTTTCACGGCCGCCGGCGGTCAGGAATGTTAGGCAGGACAGACAGACCGGCCTGCGGCGGCCCGGTAGACACATGGCACCGGCACGCGGCACGCACGATCGACAGAGCAAGGAGAACGACCATGACGGCTTCCACCGACGACAGCAGCGGCACCACCGACAGCACCGGCACCGGCACCGGCACAGGCACCGGGGGCATCACAGGCCTCGGCGTCATCATCGGCAGCACCGACTCCGCCGCCCTGATCGCCTGGTACCGCGCCGCACTGGAACCCCTGGGCGCCCGCTGGGCGGAGCACTTCCTGATCGTCGGCCCCGGGGCGATCATCGGGTTCGACGAACGGGACGACGTGGCGGACAAGGCCGCCGAACCGGGCCGACAGCTGATCAACCTCACCGTGCGCGACATCCGGGCGGCCGAGAAGCACCTCAACACGCTCGGGGTGACCTGGGTGCGGCCGGTCGAGGACACCGGGGGCGGCTGGTACTTCTCCACGATCGTGGACCCGGTGGGCAACTACCTCCAGCTCCTCCAGGGCCCGGGAACACCCTGAATCCCTCCTTCCGCACGGCACGGGCGGTTACGTTGTCGAGACCATCCGAACAAGGGGATTCCAGGAACATGCCGAACATGCCGAGCGCACCGAACACGCCATCGACGACGACCTTCCGCATCGGCGGAGACCTGACCGTGGAGCGGCTGGGATTCGGTGCGATGCGCCTGACCACCAAACAGCCAGAGGACCGCAAGGCGGCCATCGCCGTGGCCCGCCGGGCCGTCGAGCTGGGGATCACCCTGATCGACACGGCCCACCTGTACGGGTTCGGGGCCAACGAGGAGCTGCTGGCGGAGGCGCTCCATCCCTACCCGGACGACCTCCTGATCACGACGAAGGTCGGCGTCGTCCACTCCGCCGAGGGGGACGGCTGGGCCGCGGACGGCCGCCCGGAGTCCCTGCGCACGCAGGTGGACCATGCCCTGCGCCGGCTCCGCGTCGACCGGATCGAGCTGCTCCAGCTCCACCGCATCGACCCGGAGACCCCGCTCGCCGACCAGCTCGGCGCCCTGCGGGACCTGCGCGATGCGGGCAAGGTGGGCCGGATCGGCCTCTCCGAGGTAACGGCCGCCGAGCTGGCGGAGGCCAGGGAGATCGTCGACATCGCGAGCGTGCAGAACGGCTACAACCTGACCGAGCGCGAACACGAGCCGGTCCTGGCGGCGTGCGAGGCGGCGGACATCGCCTTCCTGCCGTGGCGCCCGGTGGCCTGGGGCAAGGCGGGCGACCACGCGGAGGTGGCAGCGGTGGCCGCCGAACTGGGCGTCACGGCCACCCAGGTCTGCCTTGCCTGGCTGCTGGACCACTCCCCGGTGATACTCCCGATCCCGGGCACGACCAGCATCGCCCACCTGGAGGAGAACACGGCGGCGAAGGACATCGTGCTCACGCCGGAGCTGCGGGCGCGGCTGGACAAGGTCGGAGAGGGTACGTAACCACAACCGCCAGAAGCGCGAGACGATCAACACCGCGCTGCGCGAGGTCGTCCAGCGCCACCGCCGTCTGCGCGCCCTGCACGAGCCGCAGGACATCGTTCAGGAGGGCGGACTGGACATGGACGTTCTCCTCGACAAGCGCCGGTATCGAGGGGGCCCCGCGGCGTGAGCGTCGCCGACAACCTCGTCGACACATCGGCGCTCGCCCGCACCTCCCGCGCCAGAGCTCCGAGAGCGTCTGGCCCTGTACACCTGGTGCCCCATGCCTGACGGGGTGTTCCGGCGCGCCCGGACCGCGGTATCGGGTGGGCATCCGCCGCCTCTGGCAGCGGGTGCCCACCCGGTCATTTCTGCATGAAACCAGGCCAGGACAGTCCGCGTTGACATGCGCGAGCGACCTCCAGCAGCTCGATCTGCCCGCCTCGGCTTGCCCACCTCAACTCAATCGTGCGAAGATTCCCGCACAATTATTGTGCGACTATTTTCGAACAATTGAGGGTGGCTCATGTCCCCGCGGATCTACCATCACCCAGACACTGGAGAGATCGCGATCCCGCGCGTGCTCTTCGCCCTCAGCGAGCCGCTGCGGCTGAACATGGTGCGGATGCTCGCCGAGCAGGGCGAGACCGACAGCATCGACCTCGGCCCCGACCTGCCGCGCTCGACCCTGACCCACCACACGAGCCTGTTGCGCGAGTCCGGCGTGGTCTCCGTGCGCGCCGAGGGCCGCAAGTGCATGATCCGGCTGCGCGAGGATGACCTGGAAGCACGCTTTCCGGGCCTGCTCGGCACAGTGCTCACCGGCTACGAGAACGCCGACGACGACTGCGGGGAGGCCGACGCGTGATCCGCAAGGTGTGGCCCCTGACCGTCGCCGCCGTCTCGCTGGGGATCGACGCGTACGTGCTCGCGGGCGTCCTTCCCCGGATCGCCGACTCGCTGACGAGCACGGTTTCGATGATCGGCCTGGGCGTCACGACGTTTACCGCCGCCTACGCGATCGCCGGACCGCTGCTGTCGGGAAGGCTTACCCGCGGCAGCACGGCACGGGCTCTGCTCATCGCGCTCGGGCTGTTCAACCTCGGCAACCTCCTCACCACGGTCGCGCCGGGCATCGAGGTCTTCCTCGCCTCGCGCGTGGTGGCCGGCGTGGGCGCGGGCATCCTCACAGCCGTCGCGACCGCCACTGCCGCTGCGATGGTCGCCGACCACGAACGGGGCCGCGCCATGTCCCTGGTGACCTTCGGGCTCTCCACCGGGACGGTCGCGGGCGTGCCGGTCGGGATGATCATCGGCCGGAGTGCCGGGTGGCGCTGGACCATGGCCCTGGTCGTGCTCATCGGCGTGGTCAGCATGGCGGCGCTGGCCTTCCGCGCGAAGACGCTCCCACGTCTCGACGCAGCGGCGGGCGGGTCCGCGTTCACGGTGCTGAGATCGAGCCGGACCAGCGTCGGCATCGTGGCCGCCTTCCTCCTGGGCGTCGCGAGCCTGGGCCTTTACACCTACCTGCTGCCCATGGCCGAGGACCGAGGCCTCGGGAGCCTGGGCTTCGCCCTGGTCTGGGCCTGGGGCATCGGCGGCGTCACCGGCTCCGCGCTGATCGGCAAGCCGCTCGACCGCTACGGCCCCAAGACGCTGCTGGTCGCTCTTCCCGCCCTGCTGGCGCTGAGCTTCGCCGCGGCGTGGCTTTCCTCTTCGCCGATCGTGTGGCTGATCTCGGCTGCGGTCTGGGGCGCGGCCGGCTGGGCGAGCGTCCCGACGCTGCAGCAGACCCTCACCGCGCAACGGCCCGCGCGGGCTATGCCCATCATCGCGTTCCAGATGGCCGCGATGTACCTGGGCTCCGCCGTCGGGGCCGCCCTTGGCGGCGCGTTGCTCACCGCGGGCACCGGCCCGGCCGACCTCGCGGCCTGGGCGCTCGCTCCTGCTGTTCTTGCCGTGGCGCTCACCAGCTGGATCGCGACCCGCACTCCGGCACGTCAGGCATCGGAACCGGCACGGACAGCCGCCTGCGAGAGCGCAACATGACCGAGGTCTCGAACAGCTCCACTGCACGGCTGTTCCGTGCCCGTAGGGGACGCGAAGCTCCGCTGGGACCGGAGCTCGGACGAGACCGAGCAGACGGCCCTCCTCGAAGTCCCCGAACCGCTGAGACTTCTCGTGAACATCCATGGGCCTCAAGATCTGCAAGTGCTGCCCGAACCAGCGGCCGTGCCGCTCGTGACCGGCGATGGCCCCAAGGGATCCCACCTCGCCCCGGACGCGCCCCGCGCCATCCAGCGGTGGAACGGGTACGCCTGGGGGCCGCACGGGCCTGCGGCCAACCTCGCCGAGGCCCAGCGGCTCCTGCACCCGCGTGCAGCAGAACCGCCGACCGTGACAGCCCCACGGCCCCAGCCACTGAGGGCCGGCCGGGGCAGGCACCGTGAGCCCCGGCCGGGGGAATGATCCGGGGGTGTCCCGGCCCGCTGCCCTCTTTAGAGAGCCCTGTTCTGCACGGCGGCGACGAAGGCCTGCCACTGGGCGGGGGTGAAAGTGTGCGCGCCGAGGGCGCGGTCCTTCGTGTCGCGGACTGCGTGGCGACCGGAGGCCAAAACGGCGTGTTCGACGCAGCCGTTGTTCGACCCGCTGTACGTGCTCTTGTGCCAGCGTGCACGTTCAAGCTCGGTCTCCGAAACTCGGGGAGCCGATTCCTCGATCATGATCTGGTGTCCTCGATGAGGTCGCGAATGTACTGCCGGGATGCGGTGGGCGACAGAGCGGCAGCGGTCAATTCGTCCCACGCCTTGATGTACGCCTGCACATCGGGCCGCTGCTCCAGCAACGTACCACCGGTGATGTGCTCCAACCACACCACTTCCACCGGCGGATCGGCCTGCAGCCCGAAGACGGTGAACGGGGCGTACTGCTCCATCGGCAGGGCGGAATTCAGCGGCAACACCTGGATGCTGACATTCGACGACGAACCAGCTTCCAGCAGGTGGGCCAGCTGCCCGGCAATCAGGTCCGGCCCACCGCCGATGCGGTGCAGTGCGGGGGCGTCGATCACGGCTCGGAGCCTGAAGCCGAGCCTGTCGCCGAGCAACTCCTTGCGTTTCATGCGGGTCTCGGCGAGGGACTCCACCTGGTCGGCCGGTGATGCGACCTCGTACAGGTGGCGCATGTACGCCTCGGTCTGGAGCAACCCCGGAATGACCATCGGTTCGAACGTGCGGACCGCTTGCGAGTCCGCCTCCAGCATCAGGTAGTCCTTCAGGACGTCGTGGAGGAAGGGCCCCTGCCCGCTCCACCAGTCGACCTTGTGAATCTCCTTCGCCAGCCGCTTCAGGCTGGCTCGCTGCCGCCCATCCTCCACTCCGTAGAGATTGAGGAGGGTCGTCAGGTCGAGCGGGCGGATGCCTCGCTTGCCGTTCTCGATCTGGCTGATCTTCGGCTGCCCGCACTCCAGGGCCTCTGCCGCGTCCTGGACCTTGAGACCGGCGTTCAGTCGGAGCTGTCGCAGTTCACCGCCGAGTCGGCGGCTCCGCATCGTGGGCATGTCGCTCTGAGCCATGGCGTCATCTTGGAGGCCAAGCTCCCGCAGGCACAACACACTTCGGAAATTTGCACCCTCCCGAATGAAGTCACGGAGGAATACTTGCCTAAGCGATGCTTCACGCGACACCATCCTCTCCATTACCGAAAGCACCCGACCGATCACGAACTGTCGATCAACGGGGCGCATCACTCACTTCGTTCTGGAGGAACCGATGGTCGTCACCCCCGCCACCGAACCCGACCCGCCCGACTACCGCCAGGAACTCGTCGCCCGCCCCGAGACGCTCGCGATCATGCGGCGCATCGTCAGCGCGCACCTCGACCTCTGGGACCTGCGCGACCTGAGCGACGCCGCCACGCTCTGCGCCCACGAGCTGCTGACCAACGTCATGCGGCACACCGGATCACCGCTCTGCACCATCACCCTGCGGCGCAGGCCGGACGGCGTCCGGGTCACCGTCAGCGACTCCGACACCCAGCCGCCTGAGCGTCGCGAACCCGAGTGGAGCGAGGAGAGCGGGCGCGGCGTCCTCCTGATCGCCGCGCTCGCGGCGCAGTGCGGCACGGTGATGCGGCGGGACGGCAAGGACGTCTGGGCCGACATCCGCGCCACACCCCCGGCCCACGCCGCGTGACGCCCTCCCCTCCTACCGTCCGAGAAGCACTCAGGAGCCACGGATGAACGACACGTACACGCCCACGCCGCCCTCTCCCGTAGCCGAGCTGCGCGCCGCGCTCCGCGAGGCCGGGCTGAACGTGGGGGCCGCCGAGGAGCACGAAGCGGAAGCGCCGGGCCGCGTACGCATCGGCACCCTCGATCCCGCCGACGCACGGCAGTTGGCCCGCCTGATCCGCACCGGAACCAAGCGCACCCTCAAAGCCGCCCGTTCCCTGCGGGAGATCTGCGAGGCGCACCGGATCGGCCTCCCCGGGCTGCGGGTCCGGCAGGGGCGCATCACCCTCGGTACCATCCACGTCGACGACGCGGCACGGCTGGCCCGGCTGCTGGGCGCGGTGCGGCCGACGATGGAACGGC
Organism: Streptomyces sp. NPDC026589; assembly: GCF_040638385.1. Classification (NCBI taxonomy): domain Bacteria; kingdom Bacillati; phylum Actinomycetota; class Actinomycetes; order Kitasatosporales; family Streptomycetaceae; genus Streptomyces; species Streptomyces sp. NPDC026589. The sequence continues at coordinate 6,313 of NZ_JBEZYG010000024.1, read as the reverse complement.
CGGACCACGACACCGTACGGGCGATGCTGGGCCAGGCCTTCCCGGAGGCCACAGGCGGGGGCGCCCTCCCTGTCTCCGTACGGGAGGATGCCCCTGACACCTTGGAGCTCGGCGCGATCGACGCCCGGACCGCGCGACGCCTCATCAGCGCGCTGCGGTTCTGAAGAGCGGCCGTCCACTCAACAGTTCGGGATCACCGCCCCGTTGTTGTCGCGGGCCTCGTCGTTGCCCCAGCGGGATAGGTAATACGCGGAGACGTACGCGTTGCGGCCGTTCTTGCCCGCGTACACCGTGTCCAGGTCGGTGCGCAGCCACCAGTGGTTGAACTGGGTGGCCGTGCCGACCCGCGCTCCCCACACCTTGCAGTAAACGTAGTTCGTGCCGGCGTTCAGGACACCCTGGGCGTCGGCCGTGTTCGCGGCGGCGTAGCCGGTGGCGTTGGCGAAGGTGTCGACCCAGTACTTTCCGCCTCCGCCGCCACCGCAACCGTTGTCACTGGTCAGGTACTTGTTGTAGTACGAGCCGGGATACGGAGCGAGCGACTGGCCGTTGATCACGATGTTCTGGCCGACGCCGTTGTACAGCTGCTCGTAGTGGATGTGGGCGCCGGAGCTGTTCCCGGTGGAGCCGGTGGTGCCGATCTGCCGGCCCTGGGCGACCTGGGCCCCGTTGGCGACGGAGAACGCGGCGAGGTGGAAGTAGTACGTCTTCCAGCCGCCGCCGTGCTCGATCGCGATGTAGTTGCCCGCACCGCTCGGCTGGGAGTAGCGGTAGGCGGTTCCGGCCGCCGAGGCGAGGACCGGGGAGCCGGCGGTGGCCCCGCCGTCCGAGCGGACGAAGTCGAGAGCCTGTCTGACCTCGGCGGAGTGATGGCTGTACGTCCATTGCTGGCCGCAGCCGTAAGGGGCCTTGAAGTTGGGGGCGGCCGCGGCCGGGCCGGCGGTGGCGGTGACCGTGAGCAGGCCTCCGAGGAGCGCCAGCAGGGCAAGCAGACTGGTACGGGTCGAGCGCATGGGCGGGGAAACCTCCGGGTCGACAACCGGGCAGTGGGGTGCGAGGTGCGGAGCTCGGGGCGCGAAGTGCCTGTCTGTCTACGCGAGTTGATCGGAGACCAGGGTGCCGCAACTTCCGGCGGAGGGACAGACCTCGCGGGTACTTCCGGAGCTCCCGGGGGCTGCTCTCACGCGCCGCCCCGGCCCTTCCTGGTACCGTCGATGACATGTCTGCAGCTTCGTGCGCGGCCGCTTGCGCCGCAGTGACCAAGGCCCTCCGCTAGCGGCGGGGCGTCTGCTCACACATCTTCCAGGGCGTCCAGCCGCTTCGTGATCGATCCCGGCGGCCTCTTCGTGCTGCTCGGAGCCACTTCTGAGCTACGGAGCACCTGATGTTCTCAGGCATCCTCTCTTCACGCGGGTCCTCACGCGGGCACGGCCCGTCCCCGTCCCCCGTGCGCGCATGGCTGGTGCTGTGCGCGATGTCCATGTTGCAGTTCTTCATCGCGGTCGACGTGACCGTGGTCAACATCGCCCTGCCCTCGATCGGCGCCGACTTCGGCGTCGACGGGCACTCCCTCACCTGGGTCGTGGTCGGCTACACGGTCACCGGTGGCGGGATGCTGATGCTCGGCGGCCGGCTGGGCGACCTGCTCGGGCGCCGGCGCGTGCTGGTGCTGGGCACCGGCCTGTTCGGCGTCGCGTCGCTGCTGGCGGGCCTGGCCCCCACGTTCGGCCTGCTGGTGGTCATGCGCCTGTTGCAGGGCGCCGGGGAGGCCGTCGCGCTGCCCGCCGCGATGGCCACCATCATCCTGATGTTCCCCGAGGGGCCGCGCCGGTCGCGGGCCCTGAGCGTGTGGGCGGCGGTGGCCAGCTGCGGGCTCGTGCTCGGGTTCGTGTTGTCCGGCGTCATCACCGCTCACCTGGGGTGGCGGTGGATCTTCCTGATCTCGGTCCCGTTCATCCTGGTCGTCCTGCTGGCGGCCGTCTTCCTGGTCGACGGCGACCGACCGGTGGCCGAGGACCGGCGGGCGCTGGACCTTCCCGGCGCGCTGCTGCTGACCGCCTGCCCGCTGCTGTTCACGTTCGGCGTGGTCGAGGCCGGTGAGCCCGGAACGTCCCCGTGGGTGGTCCCGGCGGCGCTGGCCGGGGCGGTGGCGGCCGGGATCGGGTTCGTTCGGGTCGAGGCGCGCTCGCGCAACCCGCTGGTGCCGCTGCGCTTCTTCGCCCACCGCACCCGGGTCGCGGCCAACCTGGCCACGATGCTGCTGAGCGGGGCCCTGTCGACGTCGTTCCTGTTGTTCACGTTCTATCTTCAGGACCGGCTGGGCGTGGGTCCGCTGGGCGCGGGGCTGACGATGCTGCCCCTGGCGGTCTCGCTGATCGTGTTCTCCATGCTGGTGCCCCGTCTGCTGGCCCACTGGGGCGCTCGCGCGTGCGTGCTCGCCGGCATGGGGTTCACGGCGGCGGCGATGGCCGCGATCGCGCTCGTCTCGGTCTCCTCCGCGGGCGGGGCGGCACTGGTCCCGGCCATGCTGCTGATCTCGGCCGGCATGGGGTTCGGCATCGTCGGGCTCCAGTACGTGGCGGTCACCGGCGTCACCGAGGACGACGCCGGAATCGCCTCGGGCGTGCAGCGCGCCGCCGACCAGCTGGGCGGCGCGGCCGGGGTGGCGGTCTGCGTCGGCGTCGGCTTCGCGCCCACCTTGCACTCCTTCGACCCGTTCGTGGTGGCGACGCTGCTCGCGGGCGTGGGGCTCGTGACGGGTGCGGTCGTGGCCTGGCGCATGCCCGCGCCCCTGCCCGCTCCGGCGGCCGGGGCTGACCTGCGGGAGCAGGCCGGGTGAGCTGAACCCTGCCTGGTCGCGCCGTCCCGGCTGTCGGGGCGGCGCGGCCCCGCGGGGTGGGGCCGGGCCGAGCTGGGCGGCAGGACGCGAAGGTCCGTCTTGCGCGCCGCCGGGCTCGCTCCCGCTGCACCCGGCGGACTTCACCCGGCCGAGTGGAGTCGGCCGCCCGCAGGGGTGGTACGGCCTCGCCGTGCACCGCTCTCGTGATGGTGTGCCGAACCATGAGCGCATGTCACGGAACAATTTGCGTTCGCTGGCCCGCCGTGTGGTTCCCACGCTGCTGGTCGCCCAAGTCGTCTTCCTTCCCCTTCAGTCCGCCTCTGCCGCCACGCTCACCGCGCACCCGTGCGCGTCGTCCGCCGGGTGCGGTTCCGTCATCGTCGCGCCCGTCTCGCAGGCGCCCCCGGATCACGGTGACTGCACCAGTCCGGAACCGGTCGTATGCCTGATCCGGAGCGAGACGCCGCAGGAGCGCGAGGTCGCCCGCGATCAGCGGATGCGCTATCACGACCTTCTTGAGGACATGGAGCGCACGGAGTGCGCCATGCGCGCCGAGGGGCGCTCGGAGGAGGACATCGCCCGCGCCCTGGTCCAGATGCGCAATGACGCCAAGGACGTCGTCCGCGCCGGCATGACCCCTGAGCAGGTCGCGGAGCTGGAGGCGCGCAACCAGAAGAAGTACGGGAACCCGCTCGGCCCGACGGCGGACCAGCTCTACCTGAAGTACGGCTCCTGGGAGAAGGTCTCCGACGCAGCCACACGTTCGAGCGCGGCCGTGGACCGGGAGCTCGGCCTGCAATTCCGCCACTGCTCCTGTGACGTCCTCCGGGCGGCCTGACTACCCTCGCCGAAGCCATGCACGGGTGTACCCCGAACGAAAAGGCCAGCTAGGAACGTTCCTAGCTGGCCTTTGACATCCACTCCTGACATCAACGGCTGCGATCCCTCACGGCCAGGGCGACTCTTGAGTGGCCGGTCCATGTGGCTGATCGGGGCTCCCGTCCCGACCGCTTCCCCAGGGAGAGCCGAGCGTTCGTGGGTCGGGGCGGCCGGGATGAAGAGCTGAGGTGGGTGTTGGCCGATCTCTACGAACCTCACCTCATGCAGGTCGCGCGAGCACATGCGAGCCTCATGAGTGTCAATACAGCCTCATGTGGGTTGCGAGACCTGCATGAGGCTACCCTTGGCCACCACACAAACCAGGAGGTGGGTCAGTGACAGAGAACGAGCTGCATGACTTGCTAGCGAAGCTTCGCCGCTTCGGCGGGGATCACTTCACTTGCGAGGTCAAGCGCTCGCAGGGTGGCCTGCCGACCTCTATGTGGGAAACCGTGAGCGCTTTTGCGAACGCGCAAGGCGGGCTAATCATCCTTGGCGTAGACGAAAAATCCAACTTCACTGTTGTCGGCGTGAATGAGCCCTCAAAGATCGAGGCACATCTCGCTGCAGTATGCAGCGAGATGGAGCCGCCGGTACGCGCCGAGATGGCCACCGTAGAGATTGACGGCCACCACGTGATCCTCTGCCAGATCCCTCCTACGCCGAGAGACCAGCGCCCATGCCACAAAAAGGATCGAGGCCCTTGGGCGGGATCCCGGCTCCGCGTAAGCGATGGCGACCGCAAGCTAACGGATTATGAGGTATCCGTCCTCCTCTCAAACCGCAGTGAGCAACGGCAGGACCTACGCCCAATTACAGAAGCCACACTAGCCGACCTCAACGAAGAAACAGTTCGTGGATTTTTGCGTCGTGTACGGGAAACGAAATCTCAGATCTTCACCAGGATCAGCGACGAAGAAGCATTGCGAATGCTCAATGTCCTTGTTAAGCATGAGGACACGTTGGTTCCATCCCTGGCCGGGCTTCTTGCGTTCGGGCTCTACCCTCAGCAATTCGAGCCCCAGCTCGATATCACCTTCGTCGCCTACCCAACGCCTGAGGCCGGCGTTCTAGGGCCATCAGGTGAACGCTTTACGGAGAACCGTTCGATCGACGGACCCATCCCACAGATGGTGAGCGAATGCATTCGCATTCTCAAACGCAACATGAAACGCCGAAGTATCGTTTCCGGACTATACCGCACAGACGAGTGGGAGTATCCGGAAGAAGTCTTGCGCGAAGCCTTGGTAAATGCGCTGGTGCACAGAGACTACTCCGAGTTCTCCCGGGGCATGCAAGTGCAGGTAGAGATGTACCCGGATAGGCTTATGATCCGGAATCCAGGTGGACTCTACGGCCCCGTGGAGGTAAACAGCCTGGGCACGGAAACTGTTTCCTCCTCACGCAACAAATCGCTGCTGAAGATCCTGGAAGATACCCCCTACAGCGACAACAGGATGGTCTGCGAAAATCGAGGTAGCGGAATTGCTCGGATTCGCATTTCGCTGACTGAGGCAGGCATGGAGCCTCCTCGATTCATCGACGATATCTCCTTCTTCATGGCAGAATTTCCTAACCACACTTTGATCGATGATGACGCACTCGCCTGGCTGGGGAGTCTGGGCGCAGGCCCACTATCCAGACCTCAGATGACTGCGCTTGTAATGATGCGCAACGGCCAAACGATAACGAACAGCTCATACAGAGCCGCGACCGGAGTCCACGACAGCAGGGCTGCCAGCCGAGATCTAAAGGATCTCGTCGACAGGGGGATCGCTGAGCAGTTCGGCAATCGGGGCTCTGCTTTTTACGCGCTCGGGGCCGGGCACCACCCAGACCCCGAGGAAGATTTGTTTGGCAGCCTAGCCGAAGGAACAGTGGTCCTGGCTGCGCCCGCAGAGGCTAAGGAGATCGAGGCGGAGCCAGCCGACCACGCCCGCCGTCCGAATTTGACCGATCTCCAGAGAGCGGTCCTCGCATCCCTCTCCGAGGGAGATCTACAAAGGCACGAGATCGAATCGAAGACGGGCTTCGATGCCGTCCAAGTACGGGGGGCACTGCAAGCTCTTCGCGAGAAGAATCTTGTGGTGTTGGTAGGTAAGCCTCGGGCGCGTAATGCACGCTGGCAGGCGCGGCGAGTATGACCACGCCCACGCGCAGCAGTGCACAAGCACAGACTCTTACGTCCGGGCGTAAGAGCAGTCGAGACCGGGCGGGCGGTTATGCAATACTGGCGCGGCTCTGCACTGAGCCCAGCACTGCTGGGTTCGGGACTGTGTGCACTCGTAGCACTTGGCTGCCGTCGCATTGCTCGCTCCGACTGTGACGAAAGGTCTCAGGCTACGCGCGAGAGGGGGATGGCTATGGTGACTTCCCTGAAGGTTGCTGGTCGCCAAGTGATTGCTGGTTCCTATGAAGGCGTCGTTGGCGGAATGTTCTTCGCCTTGATGACGGGTGCAACAGTGCCGGGCTGAGTGCAGCGCCCTGCGGGAGAATGTTGTCGGCCGCCGGTGGCTGGCGGCGGCCAGGAACAGTGCGCCGAGGGTGTTGCTCGCGGCGGTGGACCAGAAGTCGGAGCCCGACGACTCGTCCACG